>JAJYCT010000403.1 GCA_021778125.1 Myxococcales bacterium | reverse complement strand
TGACGGCGCCCTGCCCGCGCACGAGGCGCTCGGCGATCGCCATCGCGTGCGGGTCGATCGTCTCGCCCTCCCCCTCGCGGGCCAGCCACGCCACGAGCTTCTCCTCGCGGGCGCGCTGGATCGCCTCCGGGCGCGGTATGGGCTCGACGCGGTGGGCGATCTTGGCGCGCGCCAGGCCGCGAGCGATGGCCGGGTAGTGCGACGGGGACACGAAGAGCACGCTCGTGCCCTGCTTGCCCGCGCGCCCCGTGCGGCCGCTGCGGTGCGTGTACGTCTCGACGTCGGAGGGCGGCTCGATCTGGATGACGCGCGCCACGTCCCGGACGTCGATGCCGCGGGCCGCGACGTCGGTGGCCACGAGCGCCTGCACGCCGCCCTGGCGGAACGCATCGAGGGCGCGGTCGCGCTCGGGCTGGTCCATCTCGCCCGAGAGCGCGCGGACGACGAAGCCGGCCTCGGCCAGCTCTCCGGCGACGCGCGTCACGTCGGCGCGCGTGCGCACGAACACGAGCGTCTTGGCGCCCTCGTCGCCGAGGAGCAGGTTGACCAGCGCGTCGACCCGCTGGCCCGCGTCGACCAGGTGCACCACGTGCTCGATGTCGGCGTTGGCCTCGCCGAGGCGCGTCCCCTGGACGTGCACCGGATCGCGCTGGAAGCGGTCGGCGAGGGCGACGACGTCGCGCGAGAAGGTGGCGGACACCAGGTGCGAGCGCCGCGCGGCGGGGAGGCGCGCGAGGATCGCGTCGAGGTCCTCGCGGAAGCCGAGGTCGAGCATCTCGTCGGCCTCGTCGAGGACCACGGCCGAGAGGGCCGAGGCGTCGATCCGCTCGCGCTCGAGGGCGTCGCGCAGCCGCCCGGGCGTGGCGACGATGACCGCCGGGTCCGCGGAGAGCGCCCGCTTCTGGTCGACGTACCCGGAGCCCCCGGTGATCGCCGCGACGCGCACGCGCAGCGGCTCGAAGAGCCACGTGAGCTCGTCGGCCACCTGCTTGGCGAGCTCCCGCGTCGGCGCCAGCACCAGCACGCGCGGCTGGGCCGGCCCCCCGCGGCGGGGGGTCCGGTCGTCGAGCAGATCGCGCACCGCGAAGCCGATCGCGATGGTCTTGCCCGAGCCGGTCTGCGAGGTGATGCGCAGGTCCCGCCCCTCGAGGGCCTCGTCGAGGACCGCCTCCTGCACCGCGGTGAGCGTGTCGTAGCCCTTGCCGGCCAGGGCCGACGCGAGGGCGGGGCCGACGAGGTGCGTGAGGTCGGGACGGCCGGTCATCTGGGCGCGGCTTTAGCATGCGTGACATGATCTCGCCGTCGCCCGTATCGTGCTCCGACGCGATGCACGACACGATCCCCGCACGTCTCTTCGCCCGGGCGGCGTCGAGCCCCGCGAAGCCCGCCTACTACGAGAAGCATCATGGCGTCTGGGTTCCCACCGGGTACCGCGCCTTCGCAGCGCAGGTGATGCGCACGGGGAAGGCCCTCATGGCGCTCGGGTGCGGGCCGGGCAGCACCGTGTCGATCCTGGGGTTCAACCGGCCCGAGTGGGTCATCTTCGACGTGGCCAGCATGGCCATCGGGGGCGCCCCGGCCGGCATCTACGCGACCTGCTCGCCCTCCGAGGTCGCCTACATCGTCCGGCATGCGCGCTCGCCGGTCGTGCTCGTCGAGGACGAGGCGCAGTGGCGCAAGATCGAGAAGGAGCGGTCCAGCCTGCCCGACCTGCGCTGGGTCGTGACGATGCGCGGCGCCGGCGTGACGGGCCCCGGCGTCATCGCCTGGGAGGAGCTCGACGCGCGCGGACAGGGCGTCTCCGACGCGGACTTCTTCGCGCGCCTGCACGCGCTCGAGCCGGGTGCGCTGGCGACGCTCATCTACACGTCGGGCACGACGGGGCCGCCCAAGGGCGTCATGCTCTCGCACCGCAACCTCGCGTGGACGGCCATGGTCGTGCGCGACATGCTCGGCGCGCGCCCCGAGCCCGACCGGAGCCTGTCGTACCTGCCGCTGTCGCACATCGCCGAGCAGATGTTCACGATCCACGCGCCGATCACGACCGGGAGCGCCGTGTACTACGCCGAGTCGCTCGAGCAGGTCGCCGACAACCTCCGAGAGGTGCGGCCGACGGTCTTCTTCGGCGTGCCGCGCGTCTGGGAGAAGATGCAGGCGGGCATCACCGGCAAGCTCGCCGAGGCCCGCGGGGCCAGGAAGGCGCTCGCCGCGTGGGCGATGACGGTGGGCCGCGAGGTCAGCGCCCGGCGCATGCGGGGCCAGCCCCTGCCGCCCGCGCTCGCGGCGCAGCACCGCGTCGCCGACCGGCTCGTGCTCTCGAAGGTCAAGCAGGCCATCGGCCTGGATCAGGCGCGCGAGTGCGCGAGCGGCGCGGCGCCGATCGCGAAGGAGGTCCTGGAGCTCTTCGCCTCGCTGGATCTCGTGGTCCACGAGGTCTACGGGCAGTCCGAGGACACGGGGCCCACCTCGTACAACCGCCGCGGCCTCGTGAAGCTGGGGACCGTCGGGCCCGCGTTTCCCGGCGTCGACGTGAAGCTCGCCGAGGACGGGGAGATCCTGGTGCGCGGGCCCAACGTGTTCCTCGGGTACTACGGCGAGCCGGAGGCCACGGCCGAGGTCCTCGTCGACGGGTGGCTACACTCGGGCGATCTCGGCGCGTTCGACGACGAGGGGTTCCTCTCCATCACGGGGCGCAAGAAGGAGATCCTCATCACCGCGGGGGGCAAGAACGTCGCGCCGAAGAACATCGAGGCCGCGCTCAAGAGCCACCCGCTGGTCGGCGAGGCGGTGATCATCGGCGACCGGCGCAAGTTCCTCACGGCCCTGGTGACGCTCGACCCGGAGGCCGTCGCGCGCTTCCGCCGCGAGCGCGGCCTCGGAGGCGACACGCCGGACCCCGAGCGCCCCGAGATCGTCGCCGAGGTGCAGCGCGCCGTGGACGCCGCGAACGCCGACCTGGCGCGCGTCGAGCAGGTGAAGAAGTTCCGCATCCTGCCTCGCCCGTTCGGCGTCGACACGGGCGAGCTCACGCCGACGCTCAAGGTGAAGCGTCGCGTGATCAACGAAGCCTACGCGGCGGAGATCGAGGAGATGTACCGGGAGTGACGCGCCGGCCGCTCAGGGGCGCAGGCCGAGCTGCCGCTGCCGCGCCTCGAGGGCCAAGATCTCGGCCTCGAAGTCCGTCAGCGGCTCGTCGAACTGCACGGCCACGTGGTGCGACCAGAGCCCGCGCGCGGTCGCGTCGAGCGGCTCGACGCGCACCACGCGCGCGTGCGTGGCGCGCGTCCGTGCGTCGGGGTCGCCCGTGACGTAGAGCTGCAGCGACACGACGTCGCCCACGGCGAGGTGCGCGCCGACGACGAGCCGCGCCCCGCTCACGCTGAGATCGTTGATCATCGCGGTGTGCTTCGCGTCGCCGGCTCGCTCGATGTGCGCCGGGAAGCACGCGAAGTGGCGCACGCCGATGCGGCGCTCCGAAGGGGTCATCCGCTCGTCGCGGCTGATCTCGATGATCTTGCCGTGGAGCGCCTCCCAGCGGATCTCGGTCGGCGCGTTGGCGTTGACGTGGTAGCGAACCTGAAACGCCGTGCCGGGCGCCCGCGCCGACATCGCGACGGCGCGCGCCTTGGCCGCGGCCTCGCTCACCTCGATGCGGCCCTCGAGATCCAGGGGGCTTCCTCGCTCTGCGATCCACCAGGCCATGATCTCTCCTAGAGCTCGACGCCGAAGGCGTCGCGCAGCTTCTGCTGCGCGCCGTCGGTGGCGCGGAAGCCGCCGAGACCGATGCGCAGCGACGTGGTCATCCCGTCGCCCCAGGGCCACCAGAGCCCGAAGGCAAAGTCTCCCGCGCCCGCCGACGTCGCGAGCAGGATCTGCCCGGCGCGCAGGCCGCCGGTCCGGTCGGCGATCTCGCGGATCGCCGGCGGGGCGCTCGCGATCGTGGTCGCCACCCACTCGTTGCGCATCGCGATCCCCGCGGCCGCGCGCGCCTTGGTCTCGAGCTCGACCACGAACGACGAAGTGACGCACTGCAGGCGCCCGTCCCAGCTCCAGCCGCGCGAGGGCCACGCCGCCCGGACCTGCCCGAGCGCGGCGAGCGTCGCAGACCAGGGATCCTGAGGAAGGGGTGCGAGGGGCATCGGCTCAAGCCTACTCCCTCAGACGCCGGGATCGAAGAAGCGCGCGACGGCGGCGAGCGCGACCACGAGCGTCGCGAACAGCGCGAACATCCGGCGATCGCCGGCCGGGTGGGGCGCCGCCCCCGAGCGCGCGAGCAGGACGACCGCGACGATCGACGGCATCCACTGGTGCAGCGCGAGCCCCGCGAGCCCGGCCACGGCCGCGAGCACGAGGCGCTCGCCGCGGGCGAGGGCCTTCATGGCGCGCGCGCCGTCGAGCTGCCAGACGGGGATGAGGTTGAACAGGTTGATCGTCGCCCCGAGCGACGCGACGGCGCCCGCCACCTCCGACCGGAGGAGCGCGGCGACGATCCCCGCGGCGCTCGCCGCCCCCAGCCCCCAGAGCGGCCCGGCGAGGCCGGTGCGCGCCTCCTCGTGGGCGTCGGTCGGATACTGGCGCAGGCGTACGAGGGCGCCGAAGCCCGGGATGAACATCGGCGCCGAGGCGTCGATCCCGTAGCGGCGCAGGGCGGCCACGTGCCCCATCTCGTGCACGTAGATGCTGGCGACGATCCCGAGCGCCATGCCGCTGCCCCTGCCCCCCGCCCAGTGCAGGTAGAGCAGCATGGACAGCAGCGTCGGCAGCTTGAGCAGGCCGAGGAGCAGGAGCTTGCCGTTGCCGAGCAGCGCCGCGAGCAGGGCCTTGGACTTGAG
>JAJYCT010000054.1 GCA_021778125.1 Myxococcales bacterium | reverse complement strand
GGTCGAGGCGAAGCCGCCGCTGGTCGATCGCGTCGAGCGCGACGACCGCGAGCGCGAGCTTGAAGACGCTCATCATGGGCTGGCGCACGTCGCCGTGGAGCGAGGCGCGCGCGCCGGTCGCGAGGTACTGCACCGTCACCGCGACGCGGCCGTCGGGCGCGCGCGCGGCGCGGGCGACGACGTCGGGGAGCGGCGGCCGGTGCGCGCACGCGGGCAGCGCCGCGAGCAGGAGGGCGAGGGTAGGGGATCGCATGGTGTCCGAGAGGCGCTCCGCTACCCCTCGTGCAGCGCCCGCAGGAACCCCTCGCCGTACGCCTCCACGCGCGCCGGCCCCATCCCGAACACCCCGAGCAGCTCCTCGGCCGAGCGCGGCGCCCGCGTCGCCATCTCGAGCAGCGTGCGATCGAGCGCCACGACGTACGCCGGCACGCCGCGGGCGCGCGCCATCTGCGCGCGGTGGGCCCGCAGCCGCTCGAAGCGCTCGCGCGTCGCGGCGTCGGCGGCGTCCATGTCGGGCGCCGCGGACCGCGGCCCCGGCGCTCGCTTGCGCGCGCGCTTCTCGCGCTCCTCGGGCAGCGTCAGGCGCACGGGGCCCTGCGCGCGCATCACGTCGGCGCCCGCGCGCGTCAGCAGCGGCACCGGGTGCTCGGTCGGCGTGAGATCGATCCAGCCCGCCGTGAGCAGCGCCCGCAAGAGGTCGAGCACCCACGCGGGCGATCGGTCGCGCAGCAGGCCGAACGTCGAGAGCTCCGTGAAGCCGAAGCGCTGCGTGCGCTCGCTGTCGACGCCCCGGAGCATCTCGGCGATCGCGGTCAGGCCGGCGCGCTGGCGGGCGCGCGCCACCGCGGAGAGGGCCATGCGCACGAGCTTCGCGGTCTCCTCGCGCTCGGCGCCGTCGTCGCCGTCGCGCCCGTCGAGCGCCACGCACACGTCGCAGTGCCCGCACCCGCCGAGCAGCTCCCGCTCGTCGCCGAAGTAGCGCAGGATGAAGTCGTGCCGGCACGAGCGCGCGTCGAGGTAGCGCAGGAGCTCCCGGAACAAGGCCCACGCGCGCGCCGCGAGCTCCGGCGGGGCAGACGCGCCGTCGCTGCCCGTCGTCACGAGGCGGCGGCGCAGCGCGATGTCGGCGCCCGAGCAGAGGAGCAGCCCCCACGCCTCGGCCCCGTCACGCCCCGCGCGCCCCACCTCCTGGTAGTACGCCTCGATCGACGACGGCGGCTGCACGTGCAGCACGGCGCGGATGTCGGGGCGGTCGATCCCCATGCCGAACGCGTTGGTCGCGACCACCACGTCGAGCGAGCGATCGGCGAAGCGCCCCGCGACGTCGGTGCGCTCGGGTGCGGCCATGCCCGCGTGGTACGCGGCCGCGTTCCAGCCCTTGCGCCGGAGGGTGTCGGCCCAGAGCTCGGTCTGCTTGCGCGTGGCCGCGTAGACGATCGCGCCGCCGCGCGGCGAGCGCGCCTCGCCGAGGGCCGAGGAGAGCGCCTCGAAGACCTCGACGCGCGCGTCGCTGACGCCGTCGACGTTGCGCGCCGCGAGGTGCAGGTTGGGGCGGGCGAAGCCGCGCAGCACCTCGTGGCACCGGTCGCCGAGGCGTAGCTGCGCGCGGATCTCTCGGCGCACCTCGGGCGTGGCCGTGGCGGTGCACGCCAGCACGCGCGGCGGGCGCAGGCGCTCGAGCAGGGCGCCGATGCGCAGGTAGTCGGGCCGGAAGTCGTGCCCCCACTGCGCGATGCAGTGCGCCTCATCGACGGCGACGAGCTCGACGCGGCTGCGCGCGAGCGCCTCGACGAACGCGTCGGACGCGAGGCGTTCGGGGGCCGCGTAGACCAGCTTGTAGCGCCCGCGCAGCATCCCGGCCTCGCGCGCGCGCCGCGTCTCGGGATCGAGCGTCGACGCGAGGAACGTCGCCGGCACGCCGCGCGCCTCGAGCGCGCGCACCTGGTCCTCCATGAGCGCGACGAGCGGCGAGAGGACGAGCGTCGTCCCCTCGAGGACCGCGGCCGGGAACTGGTACGTCAGCGACTTGCCCCCGCCGGTCGGTGCGACGACCAGCACGCGGCCGCTGCCCGAGAGCACCGCGTCGACGGCCTCGCGTTGCCAGGGGCGGAAGGCGTCGAGGCCGAACCGCGCGCGCAGGACGGCGTCGAGATCGGCGGGCGGCGGCAGCGCCATGGAGGAGAGGATGGTTAGCATGTCGCACCGTCCTGTCGGCCGGTCCGCGGGGCGGTTGCCCCCAGGCGCTTGTCCGGCGCCGTCGGCGTCGCCTTCGGTGGCGGCACGCCGCCCGAATCCCCTGACTCGCTTGCAGCCTTCGCAACATCTTGCGGGGCGGTCGTTTGCGGTAGGCCTGCGATTTCCGCCGGTTTGCGTGCGGTTCGATTGTTGCTCCGCCTGCAGGCGCAGTCATACTATCGAGGACGGCCAGACCATGTGGAGAGCCCTGGGTATCGGTATGGTGGGACTCGGCGTGCTGCTCGCCATTGCGGCGTTCCACAGGAGCGCGGCCGCGGACGATGGGCCTGCAGCCACCACCGTACAGGGCGCAACAGCCCCGGGCGTCGCGGGCGACACGGTCGTGCTCGATCCCGCGAGGCTCCACACGGCCAACCGCTCCGTGCAGATACGGCACGTCGACACGCCGGACGCAGTCGGCGTGGGCAACGGCATCCAGGCCCGGCGGGTCGCTCCGATCGTCGGTCCGCTCCCCCGGTGACGGGCGTCCGGCCCTGGCCGCGCGAGGAAGTCAGTACGGCGCGCCGCACGCGGCGGCGATGACGCCAAAGTCCGGTACGTCGCAGCTCGGGCACCCCGCGTAGGGCTGCGGCGTCCCCACGGGCAGGCCGTTGTTGCTGCAAGTGCACTGGGCGCTCGGGCACTCGCACACGATCTCGTAGGGCGAGCCGCTGCACGCGTAGTTGATTCCCGTTCCGCACGTCGCGGCGCCGCCCTCGGGGGCCGCGACGTCCGGCCCCCCGTCGAGCCCGCCGCTGCCGCCGTTCACCGTGAATGGAACCTTCGGCCCGCAGACGGGCGGTCCGTTGCCCTCCGGTCCCGCCTCGAGGACGATCGCGCCCCCCTCGAGTGCATCCGCCGCCCCGGTGGCGTCGTGCGGAGCGTCCGACGTCTCGGGACCGCCTCCCGCGTCTCCCGGTCCTGCCTCGAAGCTCGACGAAGAGAGGACCGGGGCTGGCCGCTGATCGTTGCCGCACCCCTGAACCCACAGGGCGCTGCCGCAGAAGAGACAGAAGCCGCCGACCGCGGCCCGACCCACCAGGCCCACCATCCGCCTGTCGTTCGCGCGCGTCATTCGGCGGGCACGCAATCGTAGGCCTGGTTCCAGCCGTTCAGCGTCGGCGCGTACTTTCCGTCACTCGACGGCGCGAGGATCATGTTCACGCGCAGCCAGGTGTGCGAGGCGTACGGCGGCTGCCCCGACCCCGGATAGCCGGCGGCCAGAAGCCTCGTGTCCACGTCCTGGGCGTAGGCCTGGTTGTCCACGTACCCGTTTGCGTGGTCGTCCGGAGCAGGCGTCTCGATCGTCGCCGGCGTGGGGAACTGGACCCCGAGCTGCGCCTGGGTGTCCGCGGTCCACGCCTGGAAGTCGAGGCTGCTGTCGCTCGGGGTGACGCCGCTCCAGGAGAAGAGGTGCCAGACGACCCGGTAGCCCGACGGGCACACGCCGTCGAAGTCGCGGGTGAACGTTGCCGGCTGGTAGACGCCTCCACACACGGCCGGACAGCCGGTCCCGCCGGTCGTCTTCGTGGCGCTGGTGTTGTTCATGCACCCAGGCCCGGTCCCGGTGAACCCCGTTCCGCACTCGTGGATGCTCTGGTCGTAGTTGATGTAGAGATACCGCTGGCCCACCTCGAGCACCGAGCACGCCGATCCGGCCGGCGTCGTCGTGTCGATGTTCATGCACTGGCCCGGGCCCAGGGCCGTGGGCAGCGTGTACGAGCAGGTCGCGGAGCCCGCGCTGACGCTCGGCGGGTTGGGGGTCGGCGGTGCGGCGCAGCTCCAAGGCGCGCTCGGGCTCCCTCCGTTGCCGCTGTTCTCGAGCCTGATGACCGAGCCGGCGGCGAGCGTGCCGCCGCCGCGGTTGCAGACCGGGATCTGGTAGCCGGTCGTGGTACCGCAGGGCACGCCGAGCGTCAGGTCGATGCCCGGGGTGCCGTCCGCGTTGAGGCAGGTCGAGTCGTAGTAGCCGCTCCCGCCGCTCCACACGCAGACGCCGCTTGCGCAGTGGAAGTCCTCCTCGCAGTTCGCGTCGGACATGCAGGAGCTGGGCTGGAGCTTGCTGTCGAGCGAGTTGCCGCCCGAGCATGAGCTGTTGGTGCCGTTTCCGGTAGTGATGACGGGAGGGTACGTCCCGGGGACGGGCTGCCCCGTTATGCACTGCCCGAGGTCGAACAGCATGTACTCGGCCGCGAGCTCCTGCGGGGCGAGCTTCGTTCCTTGCTGCGCGCACATGCTCGGGAAGTAGTCGCCGCCGCTCACCTGGTACCCGTTCCCCGACGACCACGTCGACAGGTGCATGTCGGTGTACATCGTGCGGCCGTACTGGGGACTGCCTCCGACCGGGGTGTCGAAGGTGAAGTCCTCGCTCAGGTCGGGCGAGGCGTTGCCCCCGTTGTCGCTGCGGGCGAAGACCAGCTGGACGGATGCGGCCTGCGTCGACTTCACGTCCTGGCTCGACATGCCGAAGGTCGTGATCTGCACCTTGGCCGGGTCGCCGTTGACGACGTTCATCCAGCTCGCCAGGTTCTGGCCGCGCGTGGTGCTTGTGTCGAAGTACCCCGTCAGGGACCAGAAGATGTCGTCGACGAACGTGTAGGCGGTCCCGGCCGTGCCGGTGTTGTGGTTCGTGAAGGTGAGCGTGAGGCTGTCGCCCGCCGTCACGGGCACCTGGTACTCGTACCAGGAGCCTGTCGTGCACTGCTGCGCCCACGTGTACGTCGTGCCCTTCGTCTGGTCGAGCAGCGTCGCGCTGAAGTACGAGCCGGAGCCGGTGGGGCAGATGGGGGCGGCGAAGAACTCGAGCCCCGTCGCGGTGACAGGCGCAGTGAACGTCTGGGAGATCGTGCTGTTGCCCACGACACCCCCGAAGCCGCTGTTGAGCCCGACGATGGCGCTTTGGGAGCCGTCGATTGCAATCCCCGAATACGCCGTGTCGGCGCCCGTTGTCGTCCAGCCGCTGAGGCTCCCGGTCTCGAAGCTGGGGTTCTGGATCGCTACCGGGGGCAGCGGAGGGATGCTGCACGTGTAGGCGCCGCCGCAGTTGACGCCGCTCGGCCCGTTGCCCGTGAGCGTCCACGTGGGCGAGCTGCCGTTGACGGGGTACCAGTTCGCGACGTTGGCGAACGGCACCAGCGCGTCCGAGTACGTCTGGCCCGCAGTCCCCCAGCCGTTGGAGCTTCCTCCGACGTAGTTGCCGCGCTCGAGCCACTCGCGTCCCCAGTGCGAGCTGAAGATGCGCCCGCCCGCGTTCGCGTACGACACCAGGTTCCTGCGGCCGACGTCGTCGCGGAACTGGCCCGGGGAGTCGTCGTAGAAATAGGAGCCGTACTCGGAGCTGCACGAGCAGGGCAGCATCACGAGGTCGTAGTTGTCGAGTAGGTTCGGCGGCGTTCCGGAGAGGTGCCACTGCACCTTGTCGACGAACGACCAGGTGGGCTTCCCGCTGGCGTCATTGTTCGTCAGGGTCAGCGTGTAGCTGTGACCCGGTGTGATGAAGTTGGCCGGGCATCCGGCTTGGGCATCGAAGCTGATGAGGTACCACGCGACCTGCGTGGGATCGCTCGAGTTGCTCCCCGAGTTGCAGATCGTTCCGTAGGAGCAGGTGTTGCCCGAGCTGTTGTCTTTGAGCGAAGGCACGAAGCCGTCGGATCCGCCGGCGCACTCGACCTGCGCCCAGAATCCGAGAGCCGTCGCGTTCGCGGGCGCCGTGAAGGTCTGCTTGAGCGTGCTGCTGCCGTTCGTCGTGGCTCCGGCCTTCCCCAGCAAGGCCGCCTGGGTGCCCGCCACCGAGACGATGTTGGTGGTCGTCTCGCCACCGGCGACCCCCGAGGCCGTCCACCCGGACGGGACGCTGCCGACCGCCGAGCTCTCGAAGCTGGCGTTGGTGATGTTCGTCGTCGCGTTGGGCGCGCAATAGGCGCCCGAGCAGCTGAACCCCTCGAGCGCAGAGATGTCGTCGTTCGAGCTGCCCGACAGGTAGTACGCGTCTCCCGCGCCGGTATAGAAGTGGACGCGCCCCGGGCCATTCTCGTCGGTGAACTCGGAGGCGGCGATACCCATCCGGTAGAGCATGCACTGCTGCGGATCGCAGCTGCCGGCGCCGAGCGCGATGTGGGGGATGTTTCCCTCGCTCTGCGTGCGCGGGAGGCGCGTCATGCACGCGGCCGTGCCCAGGTAGTTGTTGAGACCGGAGCAGCCCCCGGTGGGGCCGAGGCAGGTGGTCGTGTTCCCGCTCGGGGAGATGTTGATGGTCGAGCCGCAGCCGCAGGCGCTTGTGTTGACCGTCACCACGCGGCGCCAGCGGCCGATCTGGATGACCAGGGTGATGGCGGACTGCACCGGGACGCCGGGCAGCGTGAAGCTTCCGTTCACGCCAGTGTAGGCCGCGCGCAGCGCGCTGAAGCCCGTGCCCCCGCACGCGTCGGTCAACGGAACGCCGGTCGGAACCGGGGGCGGGCTGCCGCTGCCGACGGGGGTGCCGGTGTACGGGATCGCAACGACGGCGTTGTAGACAGGTTCCTGGGAGGCCGGGTCGTAGACGGTGCCCGTGAGCGTGACGAAGCACTGGGTCGACGCGTCGAGCCCCGCGCCGCCCGAGAGGGTCCACCCGCCGTCGACCGGCACAAGCCCGGGGCCGCCGTCGACGCCGTTGCTGTTGTCGACGAACGTCTGGCACGTCGGGTCGCAGGGATTGGCCACGCAGTTGGTCTGCCCGGCGTCGCCCGCGTCGCTGTTCATGCCGAGGGCCTCGGTGGAGAAGCCTCCGCCCGTCGCGTGCGTGCTCTGGAACGTCGCGTGGTCCGCGACGCACGGGCCCCACTGGCCGCCGGTGCACGTCATCGAGCCCTGCGCGCACGCGACGTAGTTGCCGAACGTCTCCTTGACGTAGCCGCACGACGCCTTCTGCCCGTCCGGCGAGCAGGCGCACCCGGCGGTGGGCACGCTGCACGGCTCGATCGTGCTGGCGTCGAGAAGCGTCGCGCTCCCGTTGTCGGCCGGAGGGTGGCTCGCGTCGCCGCACGCGGCGACGAGCGCGGCGACCACGCCCGCGATGACGCTGCCCGCCGTCCACCTCGCCAATCTCGTGCTCGATCGCAAGGACACCATTGAGGGCTCTACGAGGGCAGCAATGGACGTGCCGTTATTGCCGAGTCTCGCACGTTCCGCGAGAACCCGCAGGAAAACGCGCCCCGGAAAGGCCTCGTGGCGGGGCGTATCGCTCCCTTGCCTACCGCAATAAGGTCCGCCCTTCGCAACACTTGCGGGGTCGCGGCGCCTCCGGCCGTCACCCCCTGTGCGAGTCGACGATCCGGTCCGGGTACTTGCGCATCTGATCGAGGTGGGTGGGCGGGATGAGCTGCTGGAGGAACGGGCGCAGGGGCGTCACCTCGATCGTCCCGAGCGGGATCCGGTCCTGCCCGTCGCTGGGGCCGTCGACGACCTTGAGCCGCTCGCCCGTGCTGCGGCGGTACGCGCCGAGGAACACCTGGTAGGTGCCCGGCGTGATGACGAACGGCGGGAGCTGGATCAGGTTGCGGTCCTCGAGGATCTCGCCCGGGGCCCAGCGATCGGCCGGGTACATCCAGTCGCCCGGCACGTGGTCGCTCGGCGTCTGCTTGCCGCCCTTCACCAGGTGCACGAAGAAGTAGAGGTCCCTGGGCATCGGCCCCGGGAGCTTCCACCACGTCGTCACGAAGACCTCGTGCCGCTCCGGAGCCGACGGCGTCGTCTCCGAGCCGAGCAGCTCGAGCCCGCCCTCGAGCTTCGCCGTGACGCCCGAGGTGCCCGCGGGCAGCGCGTCGAGCACGACCTCGCGCGGCTTCTGCTCCCAGAGGTCGCGCCGCCGGAAGAGCGTGAGGTAGTAGCTGCGCGAGCGCGGCCACGTGCGCACGGGCACGTACTGGTCGCGGAAGCGCGCGTCGTCCCAGAGGCCGAACTGCACGCCGTTGTGCCGGAACGCGTCGCCGAAGGCGCCGCCGGTCGGATCCTGGTCGAACTCCCGGGCGAGCCGGTCCTCCTCGCCGCGGGGCGTGTAGATGGTGAAGATCGTCCACTCGGGGCTGCGGCCGAAGAAGTAGGCGCGCATCTGCGCGTCGTACTTCGCCTGCGCGCCGCCCCCTGCCGAGCCGATGAAGGTGTGCAGGCCCCAGTCGTGCCGGGCGTGCGCGACGGTGCGGTCCACCAGGCCGAAGAAGTCGAGGAAGTCGATGTCCGGCGCGTGGTACGGCGTCGAGCCCATGTCCTGGAACGCGACGAGCGCGTGCGGGCGTTCGTGCCGGACGAGGAACTTCCCCAGATCCGGGTGGTAGGTGCCCGCGAGATCGCCGTGGCCGTTCCAGCCGTTCACCTCGTCGAACGTGAAGCGGAAGCTCGTCGCCGCCGCGATCGCGAAGGCCGCCCACCCGGCCGCGTACGCTCCGACCCGGGCGCGGTCCCTGCGATCGGCCGGCGCCAGGGCGACGAGCGCCTCGAGCCCGTTGCGGACGCCGAGCGCCGCGAGGACGCACAGGAAGGGAAGGGCCGGCAGGAAGAGCCGGTGCCACTGCATCTCGTCGACGCCGACCCGGACGTAGAAGGCCATGAAGGCCGCCGCGATGAGCACCATCGTGGCCTTCTCGACGAGGTGCTTGCGGCTCGCGAACGCGAGCGGCGCCGCTACCGCCAGGAGGCCCGTCCAGTTGAACAGGAACATGTCGCGCAGCGACGTGAGCCCCACGTGCCACACGGCCGCGCCGGTGCCCGTCTTCACGTAGAACGTGTTGGGGATGAGCGACCCGTAGTAGAGGTAGCGGAACGTGTGGCACGGCGCGGTGACGGCGAGGACGCCCGCGACGTACAGCAGTTGCGAGCGCGTGACCCGCCGGGCGCGGACCGTGTCGACGAGGAGCGGGAGCCCCACGAGCACCGCCATCATGTGCAGCTCGGGGCGCGTCATGCACGCGGCGCCGAGCACCAGCCCCGAGAGCAGGTACGCCCGCGGCGCGCCCCCCTGCTCGCGCGCGCGCCAGAGGAGCCACGCCCCCGCGATGGGCAGGAGCGACGCCAGCGGCTGCTCGAGCCCCGCCTGCGCCCAGAGCACGAAGCTCGACGACGTCGCGAGCCAGAGCGCTCCCCAGAGGTACGCGAAGCCGCGGCGCGTGTCGTCGAGCCACCCGGTCATGCGCGCGGTCACGTAGAGGCACACCATCCCGAGCAGGGTCCCGAGCACCTCGCAGACCTGGAAGAGGTCCCACCCCAGGGCCTCGAACGGCGCGACCACGAACACCCAGAGGAAATTGGTGAACCCTTCGACGTGCTCGCCCCGGTTGAAGACCAGGCCCTGCCCGGTCACCAGGTTGTGCGCGTAGCGGAACGAGATGTACGCGTCGTCCTTGATGAACTCGAGCACGGCGCTGATGCCCAGGCAGAACGGGACCAGGGGCACGAGGTACGGCGCGTAGCGGCGCCACGACTCCGTCTCGTCGCCCTCGGGGGCCCCGTCGCCGTCGACCTGCCGGCGCACGACGAGCAGCGCGGCGAGGGCCGCCGCGATCGCCGCGCCGCCCAGCCACGGCAGCCACGGCGCCCACGTCGCCGCGAAGCGCATCGCGCGCGGCGAGATCGTGCGCAGCGAGTCGTCCGGGTCTCCCTCGACGACGTCGAGCCAGCCGACGAGCGCGCGGTCGTCCGGCGTGGGCGGATCGACCAGGGGGAGGCGGTCGCCGGTCTGGGGGTCGAAGAACCCCGCGTAGACGTCGTAGCGGCCGCGCGTCACGCCCTTGTCGAAGGGGATCTGGACGACGTGATCGAGCTCTCCGGCCTTCCACTCGGTCGACGCCACGCTCGGCGGCGCATCGCGGTTGACGCGCACGGCGTCCACGCCCCCCGAGATGGACTCGCAGTGCACGAAGATCGTCTCGCGCGTCGCGAGCGCGTGGGCGACCCGGAGGTGGAGCTTCAGCGTGGCCGTGCCCCCGCGCGTCACCTCGCGCGTGATCTCGGCGCCCTCGATCTCCACGCCCTCGGCGAACCGCACCCGGCTCCCCCCGAGCGCGGCGATCGCCGCGGCGGCCGCCAGCGCGAGCGCCACGAAGATCGCCAGGAGGCGCTTCCGCGGGATGCCTTGGCTCATGGCGCGGAGCAACGTACCGCAACGCGGGCGCCCGAAGGGGCGTGTCCTCGGGGGCCGGCGGCCCGTAGTAGTCTGGCGGTCTGGACATGAGCCTCCGCAAGCCGCTGGGCGCGCTCGATCGGGTCTTCCTGGCCGGCGAGACGCGCGAATCGATGATGCACGTCGGCGGCCTGCTCCCGTTCTCGCCGCCGCCGTCGGGCGGGCGCGACGCGCTCCGTCGCCTGATGGACGAGCTGCGCCGCCAGTGGGACGTGCGTCCCCCGTGGAACCTCAAGCTCCGCCACCCCGACCTGCTCACCAGCCCCCTGCAGGCGTGGGTCGAGGACGAGCGCATCGACCTCGACTACCACGTGCGCCGCTCGGCGCTGCCCTCGCCGGGCGACGAGCGCGAGCTCGGCATCCTGGTCTCGCGCCTGCACAGCACGCCCATCGACTTCCACCGCCCGCCGTGGGAGGCGCACCTCATCGAGGGCCTCGAGGGCGGCCGCTTCGCCATCTACGTCAAGGTGCACCACTCGCTCGTCGACGGGTTCACAGGGATGCGCCTGCTCACGCGCGTGCTGTCCCACGATCCGGACGATCTCGACACGGCGATGTTCTTCTCGCGCCCGCCGCTCGAGGCGGCCCCTCCGCGCGGCCACGAGGACGAGACGCCGTTCGAGGCGCTGCTTCAGCAGGCGCGCGAGCAGCTCGGCGCCAGCCGCGACGTCGGCCGCGCGATGCTCAACTTCGCGCGGGCCTCACGCGACCACGACCACCGGCTCGTCTCGCCCCTGCACGCGCCGCGCTGCGTGCTCAACCAGCGGGTCACGCGCAGCCGGAGGTTCGCGACGCAGCAGTACGCCGTCTCGCGCCTCAAGGACGTCGCCCGCCGGGGCGGCGGGACGCTCAACGACGTCGTGCTCGCGGTCTGCGGCTCCGCGCTCCGGCGCTTCCTCGGCGAGCAGGGCGTCCTGCCCGACGAGCCGCTCACCGTGATGATCCCCGTCAACATCCGGCCCAAGGACGATCCGGGCGGCGGCAACGCCGTGGGCGCCGTGCTCGCCACGCTCGCCACCGACGTGAGCGATCCGCGCGAGCGCCTGGGTACGATCATCGCGTCGACGCGGCGGGCCAAGGAGCAGCTCCAGGGCATGTCGCGCGCCGCGATCCTCCAGTACAGCGCGCTCTTGCTCGCGCCGATGATGCTGTCGTTCGTGCCCGGCGTGGCGGGGCGGCTGCGCCCCGCGTTCAACCTCGTCGTCTCCAACGTCCCCGGCCCCGAGCGGCCCCTGTACTTTCGCGGCTGGCGGCTCGAGGCGGTCTACCCGCTGTCGATCCCGTTCAGCGGCTACTCGCTCAACGTCACGGTCCAGAGCTACGCGGGGACGCTCAACTTCGGCTTCACCGGCTGCCGCGAGGCGCTGCCGCACCTGCAGCGCCTCGCCGTCTACGCGGGCGAGGCGCTCGAGGAGCTCGAGGCGGTCACGTCCTGACGGCGGCCACGCGGGGCCGCCGGACCGGCTGAGGCGGGAGTGAACGGTAACATCGGGTCGCTTCCGGGATCGTCCGACAGGGGTCCCCCTGCAAAACACCGTCATCCGTGGACCGTGCTCGCGCTGGCGCGGTCTGTGCCTATGTCCGAGCAGGAGAGGCGGTCGCCCGGACCGCAGGCCAAACATGGTGCAAACAAGCGATACCCGGAACCCCCTGGAGCTCCAGCCCGACGCGCCCCCGAAGGCTCCCGAGGCGGAGACACCCCGGCGCAAGCCGCGTGGTTTCGCCGCCATGGACCCGAAGCTGGTGAGCGAGATCTCGCGCAAAGGAGGCAAGGCCGCGCACACGGCCGGCACCGCTCACGAGTTCACGAGCGAAGAGGCCCGCGCCGCCGGCCGCAAAGGTGGCCTCGCGACGCACGCCAAGCGCCGAAAGACGACGACCGAGGAAGCGTCCAAACCCGCGAACGAGTAGCGAGGGCGGCCTCGACTGGGTTAACTAGTCGACGTGCGCCCTCTCGCGGCGATCCTCGACGCGGTGCGCGGTCAGCGCCCGCGCGATCCCCTCGTCGACGCTCTCGAGGCGGGTCTGCGGGCGCGCGTGGCCCGGCCGACCGACCGCGCGGCGGTGCGGCGCTTCCGGATCGTCTTCGAGACGCCCTCCGGGGCGTGGACCGTGGATGTCCGCGACGGCGACGCAGAGCTCGCCCGGGGCCGCCGTGCGCGCGCGACGGTCACCGTCGACAGCGATCCTGCGACGCTTCTCGACGTCGTCACCGGGAGGCTCGCGGCCGTGCAGGCCTTCCTCGAGCACCGGCTCTCCATGCGCGGCAACATCGCGCTGGCTCTCGAGCTCGACGACCTCCTGCCTCCGGCGGAGCGCCATCCGCGCGCCCCGAGGGTCCACCGGGTCGACGCGGGGGGCGTCGACACGTTCTACCTCGAGGCCGGGCGCCGCGGCGCCCCGGTCGTCGTCCTCATCCACGGGCTGGGGGCGACGAGCGCGTCGTTTCTCCCGACGCTCTGGGACCTGTCCGTCGACCACCACGTGCTCGCCGTCGATCTGCCGGGCTTCGGCGAGACCGACAAGCCCGTGCGGCCGCTGCACCCGGCGTTCTTCGCGCGGTGGCTGGTGAGCTTCCTCGACGCGGTGTCGGTGGAGCGCGCGCACCTCGTCGGCAACTCCATGGGTGGGCGCGTCGCGATCGAGGCCGCTCTGCGCTTCCCCGCGCGCGTCGATCGCATCGGCCTGCTGGCGCCGTCGCTCGCGTGGCGCAGGTTCCGCGTCGGGGCGCGCCTGGTGCGTCTGCTGCGGCCCGAGATCGCCGCGATGCCTCTGCCCATGCTCCACCGTCTTGCGGTGGGCGTGCTCCGGTCGCTCTTCGCCGACCCTCGCCGCATCTCCCAGGCGGCCCTCGACGCCGCGGCTGACGAGTTCGTCCGCGTGTTCGCGACCCCGCGCGGGCGCATCGCCTTCTTCCACGCGGCGCGCGAGATCTACCTGGAGCATCCCCACGGCGACGACGGCTTCTGGACCCGCCTGCGCTCGCTGTCGCGGCCGGCGCTGTTCATCTTCGGCGACAAGGACTGGCTGGTCCCGCGCGCCTTCCTCCGCCACGTCCGGGAGGCCGCGCCGGGGGCCGAGGGCGAGACGTTCCACGACTGCGGGCACGTGCCTCAGTTCGAGCTACCCGAGCAGACACACGCGCGCCTCCGGCGGTTCTTCGCGGGCACGTGACCCTCGCGCGCGGTACGCTCCCACCATGGTGCGCGCCGTCAGCATTCTCGTCCTCGCCGCCTCCCTCCTCGCGTGCGAAGTCGGCGTCTACTCGACGACCGGCGTCGGCGTCGCGACCGAGCCCTGGTCGAGCGAACCGTCGCCCATGCCGGGCTGGTCGCTGCAGGGGCGCGCCCGCGACGCCTACGCCGCGGAGGTCGATCCCGAGGCCCCGCGCGACGGGCACGGCACGATCCGCGTGCACCCCACGGCGGACGCGGGCGGCGCCTACGCCACGTACATGACGAGCCTCGACGCCGCGCCGTTCCGCGGCCGCCGCGCACACGCCGTCGTCTTCGTGCGCACGCAGGGCGTGACCGGCCGCGGCGACGTGTGGGTGCGGGCGCAGGCGGCCGGCCCGCCCGCCGACGGGCCGGGCCTCGCGACGTCGATCGCCCGCCTCGCCGCGAACGCGGACTTCACGCGCTACGAGCTCACGATCGACGTGCCGGACGACGCCGCGCAGGTGCAGCTAGGCGTCGGGCTCGGGGGCCCCGGCATGCTCTGGCTCGACGGCGTGCGCGTCGAAGCGCAGTGACGCCCGTGCGCGGAGTGTCGGCGTGGAACGGCGCGCCGGCGGAGGTCAGGCGCCCCGCCGCGTCTCCACGGCCCAGCGGTACACGTCGGCGTACCGCCGGGCGGCCTCGCCCCAGCCGAAGTGCCGCTGCATCGCGCGTCGCTGCATGCGCGCGAAGTGCTCCGGGCGCTGCCGGTACGTCTCGACGGCCCAGCGGACCGTGCCGACGACGGCGTCGACGGTGAGATCCCAGAGCTTGAAGCCGGTGCCCTCGCCGGTCGCCGCGTCGTAGTTGTCGACGGTGTCGTCGAGCCCCCCGGTTGCGCGGACGATGGGGAGTGTTCCGTAGCGCTGGCTGTACATCTGGTTCAGCCCGCACGGCTCGAAGCGAGAGGGCATGAGGAACAGGTCCGCCCCCGCCTCCACGCGGTGCGACAGCGCCTCGCTGAAGCCGACCCAGGCGCGGAAGCGGTCGCCCCCGTGGTGCGAGCGCCACAGGAGGTAGCCCTCGGAGGCGAGGTCGCCCGAGCCGACGATGACCATCTGCACGTCGAGATCGAGGATCCGCGAGAGCGCGGCGAACACCACGTCGGTCCCTTTCTGCTCGCTCAGGCGCGACACGACGCCGATGAGCGGGACGTCGGGCCGCTCGGCGAGGCCCATCTCCTGCTGCAGCGCGCGCTTGCAGGCGGCCTTCCCGGCGAGCGAGTCGGCGTCGTAGGGCACCGGCAGCGCGGGATCGGTCGCGGGGTTCCAGACCTCGTCGTCGATGCCGTTGAGGATGCCGATGAGATCCGCGCCGCGCGCGCGCATCAGGAAGTCGAGGCCCGCGCCGCCCGCCGGGGTCCGGATCTCCGCCGCGTAGCGCGGCGAGACGGCCGTTAGCTTGGTGGCGTGGACGAGCCCCCCCTTGAGCGGGCTGACCGCGCCGTGGTCCTCGAGCGAGTCGGGCCGGAGCTCGCTCCAGGGCAAGTGCGTCAGCGGCAGCTCGCTCGCCGGGAACCTCGCCTGGTGCGCAAGGTTGTGGATCGTGAGTACGCTCGCGGAGCGGGCGAGCGGGCCGCGCGCCTCCACGGTGTTCAGGTAGACGGGCAAGAGGGCGCTCGGCCAGTCGTGGACGTGGAAGATGTCCGGCACGAACCGCAGGGCCTTGCAGAGCTGCAGCGCGCCGCGCGACAGGTAGGCGAAGCGCACCAGGTTGTCCGGGGCAACGGCGCCCGGCGGATCGTAGAGGTAGCCCCGGCCGAAGAGCGCCTGGTGGTCGAGGAGGTAGACCGGCACGTCGGTCCCGGGCAGGCGCGTCTCGTAGACGGCCGACCAGGCGTCGCCCCGGCCGAGCGGGACGCCGAGCGGCGTCGCGTGCTTGGTCATCCCCTGGGTCGGGATGACGTCGTAACGCGGGATCACGATGCGGGCGTCGTGACCGAGGGCGCGCAGAGCCGCGGGTAGCGCGGCGACGACGTCCCCGAGCCCACCGGCCTTGACGAACCCGGCGCACTCGGAGGCGACGAAGAGGACCGAGGTAGGGGGCATCTCGGGCGAGGGAGCGGACGAGGGAGACGAGGAGGGAAGTTCGAGGCGGGACGAGGCCCCATTATCCGCCCACCATGGGCGGCGGCCTACGAAGAAAAGCCTTGCGAGTCTCGCCATTTCGGCACAGGTTTCGATCTGTGTCGTTCGTGTGACGAACGGAAATGGCGACGACCGCGCTTCCTGGTACACATGCCCCGGTGCCTCCGGCACCCGGCCTCCTCGAGGCAGGCGCCGCGCCGACCGCTCTCCTCGACGAGCGCGCGGGCGCGGCGGACGTCGACGCACGCATCGACGTGCACGACGCCTCGCGCCTCGAGTGGACGCTCGCCGTGCCGCTGCCCGAGCGCGGGTCGATCAAGTACACGCTCGACGTCGAGCTCGAGATCCCGACCAACGTCTTCGCGCCGCACACGGCGTGGGACCAGCTCCAGTCGTGGACGCGCCTCGACGGGCCCGCGCTGACGGTGGGGCAGGGCGACGAGGTCACGATCGACGCGCTCCGGCGCGGCGCGATCTCGTTCGCGCACAGGCTCGCGTACACGCACGACGGCTTCGCGCGGCACTGCGTGCTGGCCGGCGCGCTGTCCGCGCCGCTGCCGCTGGCGGACCTGGAGACGACGCTGTCGTCGTGGCTCGCCGTCGTCGAGACGACGATGGACGACGCCCGCGGGCGGCTGGTCGCCCCGGCGCCCGGCGAGGGCGCGGAGCTCTGCCGCGAGCGCGGCCTGGTCGACGAGTACCTGAGCATCCGCTTCCTCGAGATGCTCGCCGGCGCGGAGCGCTCGCTCGCGGCGCTCAAGGAGTCGCGCCACGCGGGGGCCCACGAGCGCGCGGTGGGGGTCGCGGAGGCGCGCCTGGCCGAGCTGCTCTCCGCGGAGATCGAGCACCGCAGGGCACAGGCGTTCGTCATCGTCGATCCCGGCTCGCCCGCGTCGCTCGAGCACTACCTCGAGCGGGCCAGCCTGCTGAAGAAGCACTTCCAGGAGGTGCTCTTCCTCGACGCCGACACGTACCGCGTCGCCGAGCGCATCCACCACTGGGTGGCCGCGTTCGTGGCGATCCTGGCCTCGACGTGGGCCTTCGCCTGGCAGATCGCCCTGATGAACAGGCGCCCGACGACCGGCTCGCAGGTCGGCTCGGGGCTCGTGCTCCTGGCGACGGTCGCGGGCGTCGTCTACGCGGCCAAGGACCGCATCAAGGAGATCGGGCGCGACTGGATCCGGGGCAACGTGCACCGCTTCTACGCCCAGCGCGTCTCGCGCTGGCGCGCGCCGGCGCGGCGCCTCCCGGGGCGCGACGTCATCGTGACCGCGCGCGAGTCGTTCGACCAGACCGCCCTGTCGCGCCCCGATCCGCTCAACCCCGCCTCGCGCGCCGCGGTCACCTCGGCCGTCGTCCGCTACATGCACCGCGGGCACGTCGTGGCCAAGCCGGCGCTGCTCGCGAGCGGCGTGCGGCGCGTGAAACACATCTTCCGCTACGATCTCTCGCCGCTCTTCGCGCGCCTCGACGACGCCGTCAAACAGGTCCCGGTGCTCGATCCGGTCACCCGGCGCGTCGGCTTCATCGACGCCCCGCGCCGCTATCGCGTGCCGGTGAGGCTGCGCGTGGTGTGCGGCGGCGAGTCGCGCGACATCCGCGCGAAGCTCGTGCTGCACAAGCGCGGCCTCGATCACCTCGAGATCGAGGACTGAGGCTCAGCGGGCGCCCTTGGGCGCGCGCTCCTGCCCCTGGCGGGCGAGCATCCACCCGGGGTACTCGGGGGGCAGCTCGCTCACGGCGTCGAGCTCCGCGACCTCCGCGGCGGACAGCGCGAGCTCGCTCGCCGCGAGGTTGTCCGCGAGCTGGTCGGCCGTCTTGGCCCCGATGATGATCGTCGACACGTGCGGCCGGGTGAGCAGCCACGCGAGCGCCACGCGCGCCACGCTCACGCCGTGCGCGTCGCCGACCTTGCGGAGCGCGTCGACGCAGCGGAAGGCGCGCTCGCGGTCGACGGGCGGGAAGTCGAACACGGTGCGGCGCGCCCCCTCGGGGCCCTTGCCGTCGCGCGCGAACTTGCCGCTGAGCAGCCCGCCGGCGAGCGGGCTCCACACCATCAGGCCCATCGTCTGGTCCTGGAGCAGCGGGACGAGCTCGCGCTCGAGGTCGCGCCCCGCGATCGTGTAGTACGCCTGCAGCGACTCGAAGCGGCTCCAGCCGTGCTGCGCCGAGAGGCCGTTGGCCTTCGCGATCTGCCACGCGGCGTGGTTCGAGCACCCGACGTAGCGGGCCTTCCCGGAGCGCACGACGTCGTCGAGGGCGCGCAGGGTCTCGTCGAGCGGCGTGGCCGCGTCCACGCCGTGGACCTGGTAGAGGTCGACCCAGTCGGTCCCCAGGCGCCGCAGGCTCGCGTCGATCGACGCCAGGATGTGCGCGCGCGACAGGCCCACGTCGTTGGGGCCGGGGCCCGTGCGTCCGCGGACCTTCGTCGCGAGCACGACGTCCTTGCGCCGCGCCCCGAGGGCCTTGCCCAGGATCCGCTCGCTCTCGCCCTCGGAGTAGACGTCGGCGGTGTCGAAGAAGTTCACGCCCCCCTCGAGCGCGGCGCCGACGAGGCGGTCGGCCTCGTCCTGGGCGGTCTGCCCGATCGCCTGCCAGTAGCCCTTGCCTCCGAAGGTCATCGCGCCGAAGCACAGCTCCGACACGTAGAGCCCGGTGCGACCGAACGTCCTGTAGCGCATGACTCGCCTCCTTCTCGACAGCCCTGCAGTCCGCACGGATTGGATGCCGCGGGCCGCACGGCGTTACGCCTACTCGACGATCATCCCCGGCCACACGGTGTCGCGCGTCCCCTTGGTCGAGGTGATCATGAAGGCGTGGCCGTTGCCGATGATCGACGCCGACTTCACCGTGATCGTCAGGTGCAGCTTCTCGCCGTTGACGCCCGTGGTGCGGTCCCAGGCGAAGTCGAGCGAGCTCGTGATGCCGTAGCTCCCGTAGTACTTGGCGAGCACGTCGTCGGCCGTGACGGTCCACGGGCCGCCCGTGTCGCCGTCGCTGAAGAGGTCGACCTCGATCGTCTTGCTCTGGCCGACGGGGATGGTGACGCCCTGCGTGGTGATGCTCCCCGTCAGCGACGAGGTGAACGTCACCGTCTCGTTGAGGACCGGAGCGCTGTCGAAGAAGGCCTGCCCCGCGAGCGCCGGCACGCACGGGTCGTGGCTGGCCTGCGCCGACGCGTTGGACCAGGTGCGCTGGACCAGGTGCCCGAGATCGGACGGCGTCACGTAGACGGCCGGGGCCTCCGGCTCGCACAGGTCCCCGGCCTCGCCGCCGCCGAGCACCGCCCACACCGCGTGCGCGGGGTCGACCGTGTAGAACGCGGACTGCGGCCCGCCCGAAAGCGTGAACGGGCCCGACGCGGTGACCAGCGGATCGGTCGCCGCCTCGACCCACTCGTGGCTCAGCACCGCCGTCAGATCGTCGAGCACCGTCCCGCACGTGGGGATGACCGCGTACGGGTAGCCCTGCGTCCCGGCGTCGCCCTGCACCTGCGTGTCGTCGTGGTACCCGCCGAACGCGACGCAGCTCTGGATGTCGCCGAGGACGGGGCTCACGGGGTTGGGCTGCGTGATCGTCGTCGATTGCGGGTAGACGATCGTGTAGAGGGCCTGCGAGTCCGGCGTGCCGAAGGCGCCGCTCTGGATCTGGCTCGCGACCCACGACTGGATCGAGGCCGCCGTAACCGGGCTGGCGGGCGGCCCGCTCGGCAGGTCGATCGTCCCTCCGTACGTGATCGCGCCGACGCCGTACTCGGACGTCGTCGTGGACCAGTACGTCGAGGTCGCGAACGACTGGGCGAACGCCTGGAGCTGCGCCTCGTACGGGTAGCCCGGGAAGAAGACGAGGACGACCTTGGGCGCCGTGAGCACAGGCCCGTGGTTGGCGTTGGTCAGGACGGGCAGGGGCGGGTGCGGCGCAGGGTAGGTGGTCGACGGCGCCCCGTTGTCGACGTCCGCGCCGGCGTCGACCGCGGCCTCGGCCCCGTCGGCCCCGGCGTCGGCGCCGGCCTCGCCGCCCGCCTCCGCGCCGCCCTCGTGCGCGATCGTCGCCTCGGCGCTCGCGTCGCTCGAGCCGCCGGTGGTCGAGGACGAGGACGTCGAGCCCCCGCACGCGAGCGCGCCGAGCAGGCTCGAGCCGAGGAGGATGGGCGCGACCGAGCGTCGATTCATGGTGCGACCACTCTACACCCCGGGCGCCGGCGCCGGCGCCGCGCCGGTGCGGGCGCGCACGAGCGCGGCGCCGCGGTCCCACGGCAGCCAGGCGGCGATCCACACGCCGAGGAACGCGAGCAGGCCCTCGCAGATGAAGTGGTCGTAGAGGATGTCGTCGCCGTAGAGGCGCGGCGCCAGCAGCGTCGTCAGCCAGAACAGCGCGAAGGCCATCGCCACGCCCCACTCGCGCGCGCGCCCGAGCGACGACGGCGACACGAGCGCTCCCTGGAGCAGGATCGCCGGCACCAGGCAGAGCACGACGTAGTAATAGTTCGCGGGCAGCGAGAAGCAGAACATCGCCACCACGCCGACGAGCAGCCCCGCCTCGTACGGGCGGCGACGCAGCGAGACGAAGCCCGCGCCGCCGAGGGCCGCGAGCTGCACCGGGACGGCGATCCACCGCGACGCCGCCCACGTCTCGCGAAGACGGACGTTCCAGTCGTGGAAGCGCTGCAGGCCCACGTGCCCGTGGAAGTTCTGCGAGGGCACCCAGTCGCGGAACGTGATGACCTTCTTCAGGCCGATGTGCATCGTGTAGTAGACGTCGCCGTGGCGCACGATGCGCGTGAAGAACACGCGCCATGCGTCGAACCCGAAGACGAGGAGACTCGCCAGCACGAGCGCGCCCACGGCGCCGCCGAAGCCGAGGCCCAGGCGGGCGAGGCGCCGGCGGTCCGGGGCCGAGCGCAGCGCCCGCCAGGCGAGCGGGATCGCCGCGCCGACGGCGAACCCTGCCGGGAAGAGGCGGTCGCACGCCGCGGCGCCGAACATCGCGCCCGCCAGCACCCAGCGCCCGCGCTTGGCGCTGGCGAGGCCGAAGACCACGGCGCTCAGCCACGTGTACCGGAGGAAGGCGCCGCCGTTCCACCCGTAGCTCGCGATGAAGCTCGCGCCGAAGAAGATCGCCGCGGTGGCGGCGACGGGGGCGCCGAACGTCGAGCGCAGCACCAGGAAGCACGCCACGAGCAGCGCCACGTCGAGCGACTTCGACAGCAGATAGGTCGGGAGGTGGCCGAGGCGGATGGGGATGAGGTTGGCGACGGCGCCGCCCAGCAGCACCCAGCTCGGCGGCGGGTTGAATCCCGCGTCGTAGACCACCTCGCCCCACCACTCGTCGGGCACCAGCGTCTGCAGCTCGCGCAGGTCGGCCTTGAACGCGCTCCAGCGCGCGGGGTTCATGCGCGGCACGTACTCGTCGCGGCACCGGGCGACGGCGGCGTCGTAGGGCTTGTCGCGCAGCACGTCGTCCAGATCGCGCACCCAGCCGCCGATGTGCGGCGGCACGCCGACCTCGCGCGCGTTCTCCTGGTCGCCGAGCGCCGTGCAGTCGTAGAGCCCCTCGTAGCCGAGGTCGCCGAAGTACTTGGCGCCCAGGTAGTAGTGGAAGAACTCGTGGAAGTGGAACGGCTCCTTGCGCTCGATCTTGCGGCGGTGCGGCTGGCCGGCGGTCACGTCCGGCGCGTCGACGAAGACCGAGTGCAGATCGCCGAAGCGAGTCCACGACGCGAGCGCGAGGACGGCGCCTGCGGCCAGCACGGCCGTTCCGACGGCGCGCGTGAGCCTCCGGCTCCCCTCGCGTCGCAGGGCGAGCAAGCTCGCCACCGCGGCGGCGAGGAACACCGTCACGAACGACGCGAGCAGCTGGTTGGAGTCGAAGAACATCCGGGGGCGCAGAGTCTACCCCACGAGGTCCAGCTCGACCGTGCACGTTCTGTGCGGGCGGGAAAGCCCGCGGGTCCTCGACGATCGGTCGCGGAGCATTAACATCGAGGGCCATGGGGGCAGGCCTGGCCGTCGACTCGTCGGCCCCGCGGAGCGTCGGGCGCTACATTCTGTGTGGCGAGATCGCCGCGGGGGGCATGGCGACGGTCCACTACGGCCGCCTCGTGGGGCCCGCGGGCTTCTCGCGCGCGGTGGCGATCAAGCGCCTGCACCCCCAGCTCGCGCGCAACCCCGAGTTCGTCGCGATGTTCCTCGAGGAGGCGCGCGTCGCCGCGCACATCGTCCACCCCAACGTCGTGCCAACGCTCGACATCGTGGCGTCCGACGGAGAGCTCTTCCTTGTGATGGAGTACGTGCGCGGCATGCCGCTCTCTCGCCTCCTGCGGAAGACGGTGGAGCGTGGTGTGCCCTTCACTCCGCGCATCTCGGCGAGCATCGTGGCCGGGATGCTGCACGGTCTCCACGCGGCCCACGAGGTGAAGGACGACGCCGGCAGTCCGCTGCACATCGTGCACCGCGACGTGTCTCCGCAGAACGTCCTGGTCGACGTCGAGGGCGTGGCGCGCGTCGTCGACTTCGGGATCGCCAGGACGGCCGCAGGCTCCCCCACGACGCGCGACGGGCTGGTCAAGGGCAAGCTCGGCTACGTCGCCCCGGAGGTCATCCGCGGCGAGCGGCCGACCCGCCGCGTGGACGTGTTCGCCGCGGGCGTCGTGCTCTGGGAGGCGCTCGCCGGCGCACGCCTGTTCAAGGCGGACAACGACGCCACGATCATCGCCGAGGTCCTGCGGGGGCACATCCCGCCGGTGAGCGAGCTGGTCGAAGGGGTCCCCAGGGCCGTCGACGACGTCATCGCTCGCGCCGCCGCGCCGAACCCCCGGGCGCGCTTCGTGACGGCGCGTGCCATGGCCGAGGCCCTCGAGGCCGCCCTGCCGTTGGCCTCCCAGGACGAGGTGGGGGGCTGGGTCGCGCGCGTCGCGGGTCCGGAGCTGCGCAGGCGTTCGCTCCGCGTGGCCGCGATCGAGCGCGCGACGGTCGCCGAGGTGCTCACACGCACGAGCGAGGCGGGGGAGTGGGTCGCGGGCGCCGAGCCGTACCTCGGGCGTTACCCCTCGCGCCCGGTCGCGCGCGAGCGAGGCGACGTCGCCGGCAGGTCGG
>JAJYCT010000402.1 GCA_021778125.1 Myxococcales bacterium | reverse complement strand
CCGCGTGCCCGCGCGGCACCTCCGCCGAGGGTGCCGCGTGCGTCTCGCCTCCCGCCTGCCCGCCCGGCGCTCTGCCCGACCGGGGCGGCTGCCGCGCCGTGGTCTCGGCGGGGCCGGGGGGGCGGCCCGTCGTGGACGTGGGAGCATGGGCGGCGCTCGTCCTGGGGCCGAGCGGCGGACCGGGTAGCCCCCTGCTCTGCCGCCCCCTGACAGCCCGCCCCGACCTGCTCGACCTCGGGCCCGGCGACGCGCTCGGCCTCGCCCTCGCCATCGCGGTGCGCGTGCCCGACCAGGATCTCAGCCGTGCCTACGCCGAGCTCTCGGTGCTGACGAGCACCGCCTCGGCCTCGGCCGCACCCGCCGCGGCTCGACGGCTGCCTCCGGCCGCCGAGGCCGCCGCCCGGGCGGCGGTCGGGGCCCTGGTCGAGCTGCTGCGCGGGCTGGGCGGCGGGGCGTCGAGCGCGGCGGTGGACGTCGAGGTCCGGTGCGCCGTGACCGCCCTCTAGCCCCAAAGGCGACGTGAGCCGCGCCGGTCTCCTGGCGTCCGAAAACTGCCCCATCCTTGCGAAACGTCGTTCGGATCGGAGGCCAGGGGTGCTAGCGTGACCGGGCTTCTTTCATGGCCCTCCGCCCGGGCGCGAGCCGACGTGTGGTAGTGCCATGTGCACGCCCGCCCGCCCGCGGCGGCCCGGGCTACGGTTCATCGGAGCGAGGCTGCCACGTGGATAGTGATCTCGCGGACGCGGTCGAGGCACTCAGGACCATCTTCGCCAAGCGCAAGCTTCCCTGCGCGTTCGGCAAGGCCCCCCAGGCGCTGGTCGACGACCTGCGCAAGCAGCTCCGGGTCCCGTCCCGGTACCGGAGCTTTCTTCTGGAGGCCAACCCCGAGAAGGTCGAGACCGCCACGCCGGTCGAGAAGGTGCGCCTGCTCCCGGCCGAAGAGCTGCTCAAGGCCCAGGACCTCGTGAAGGCGGGAACCGAGGGCGGCAGCCCGCCGGCCGACTGGAAGGCGTCGTGGGTGGTGGTGGGAGAGAGCACGCTGCTCGGCGATCCCTACTTTCTCGACGTCAGCAAGCCGGACCCCGAGGGCGACTGCCCCGTCTATACCGCCATGAGCGGGCAGGACCGCTGGGCGCCGACGCTGGCCGCGTCGAGCTTCGCCCAGTTCCTGCGCATCCTGGCGACGGCCATGGAGATCGCCACGGGCTTCGGCGATGCGATCATGGACGACGAGGACGAGGACTCGTTCCGCGAGTCGCTCGGGCCCAAGGTCAAGATCATCGACGCCGCGGCGATGCGCGCGGGCCACTGGACCTGAGAGCGGGGGGCGCGCCGTGTCCGACTGCGCCTACGTGCGCTCGCGGTACCGGCCGCCGGAGATCGAGCACCGCTACGGCGAGCGCGTCCACCTGCTCGACGATCCGCTCGCGTACACGCTGCTCGCGCGCCTGTGCGCCCGCGAGACGCAGCAGCCCGAGGTGGGGCGCCTGGTGCGCTTCCTCTACGAGAAGCTCGCCGAGGCCGTGCTCGCCGCCGAGTTCCCGCGCGCCCGCCTCGACGTGCCGACGCGCATGGTCACCTCCTCGCCGCAGGCGGTCGTGCGCGGCACCGGGATCGCGCGGCAGACGCGCGTGGTCACCGTCGGCATCGCGCGCGCCGGGACGATGCCGTCGCAGGTGGTCTACGACCTGCTCAACGATCTGCTCGATCCGGCCTGGGTGCGGCAGGATCACCTGTTCATGTCGCGCTCGACCGACGCCGAGGGGCGCGTGACCGGCGCGACCTGGCACGACGCCAAGATCGGCCGCGACGTCGAGGGGCGCATCCTGCTCTTCCCCGATCCGATGGGCGCCACGGGCTCGTCGATCGTGAGCGCGCTCGAGCACTACAAGACGCGCCTGCAGGGCGAGCCCGCGCAGTGCGTCGCGATGCACCTCATCGTGACGCCCGAGTACCTGCGCAACGTGCTCGCCGCGCACCCCGACACGATCGTGTACGCGCTGCGCCTCGACCGCGGCCTGAGCTCCGACGACGTGCTCGCGACCGCCCCGGGCACGCGGTGGGACGAGGAGAAGGGCCTCGACGACCACCAGTACATCGTCCCGGGCGCCGGGGGCGTCGGCGAGATCCTCAACAACGCGTGGGTCTGAGGCCCGGGCATCCGCGCGGCGCCCCTTCCGCCGCCGGCCGCGACGGAAGGGGGGCTCGCTGCGCGAGACCGGGGAGGTCGCGCCCGCCGGCCCGTTGTCCGCCCCGGTCACCCCCGGCGCCGCCGCGCGTTGTGCGACCCGGCCAGCGCGACGTAGTCGGGCAGCTCCTGCGCGCGCACCTTCCACCCGGCGCGCGCGCTCTCGGCCATCGCGGGCAGGCGCCCCGTCATCGCGGACAGCTCGGTCTCCGCAGGGACCTGGCCGCCGCGCCGCCACCCCTCGAGCGCCTCGCCGATCGCGCCGGCGCACGCGCCTCGCAGGTGGCCGCGGCGCGCCAGGTCCAGGTAGCTGCGCGCCAGCGCGTCGCCGTCGAAGCCGTGCTCGGTCACCAGCTCCACCGCGACGCGCAGCACCCCATCGGACCCCAGGCGCCCGTCCTCCTGCAGCACGAAGGCCGCCTGCAGGTAGTTGTAGAAGGGCACGACGCGCGGCCCGTACGCGTCGAAGTCGTGCGGCGGCGTCTGCTGCTCGAGGTGGATGAAGATGCGCTCGACCACGTCGGCGTGCTCGATGGCGCGCGCGGTCGCCATCGCCGCCGCCACGACGTCCTCGTAGACGCGACCGTGCTCGAGCACGCCGAGCAGCACGTCCTCGCCCACGCGCCCCGCGACGAAGTCGGCGTAGAGCGAGTAGACGTACACGTCGGCCTCGGCGTCGTCGCCGAAGAGCGTCTCGGTGGTCGCGCCCGCGGGCTCGCCGCCCTCGGCGAGCTGCGCGCGCGCGGAGAGCAGCGCGGGCAGCTTGTAGCCGAGCTGGTCGCGCATGGCCCGGAAGCGCAGGCGGAGAAGGTTCTTGAGGTTGGGCTTGAGCGTGAAGCTCTGCCAGGTCACGCCGTCGAGGCGCAGCTTGTCCTCGAGCCTCCGGCGCATCTGCTCGGGCGAGCCCGAGAGGATGTGCACGCGTACGCCGGCGCGGACCATCTCGCGCAGGAGCGTCGAGGCGCCCGGGTTGGTGCGCTTCTGGTCGGGCCGCTCCAGAGCCGTCCTGACCAGATCGCGCAGGGTGTCGAAATCGGTGCGCAGGTACGTCTTGTCGAGGTCCCAGCGCGCGACGTGCACGGTCCTCCTCGTTACCACACGCGCGCGGGCGTGCGCCTAGACGGCGATCGAGCGGCGCAGCGACTCGAGCGACGAGACGAGCTCGTGGGCCCCGGAGCGGTTGGCGAGGTCGAGCGCCTCGGCGAGGTAGGCGCGCGCGTCCTGGCGGCGATCGCGGTCGCGGGCGACGTGGGCGAGCGCGCCGAGCACGACGGCGCGGTCGCTGCCGCTGGGGCCCGCGAGGTCGAGCGCCTCGCGCAGCACGCCCTCGGCGTCGCTCAGCTGCCCCAGGCGCGACAGGGCCTCGCCCAGCTTGCGGCTGAAGATGAGCACCGCGCGCATCGGGTCGTCGAGCTCGCCGCGGAACAGCTCCCGCCGCGCCACGTCGAGCCCGTGCCGCAGCGCCACGACGGCGCCCTGGTGATCGCCGCGCGCGCCGGCCATCGCGCTCACGCGCTCGAGCAGGAGCAGCGCCTGGAACGCCGTGCCGCCCCACGTCTCGTGCATCGCGCGCACCTCGATCGGCGCGTCGCGCTCGTCGCACACGGCGGCGGCGGCCGCGTGCAGCTCGCGGCGCACGGCGGCGGGGATCATCGCAAGTGCGACCTCGCGGATCAGCGGGTGCGCGGTGCGGATGCCGTCGGGCGCGACGACGACCATCCCCGCGCGGCGCAGCACGCCCAGCGCCTCGACGAGATCGAGCTCCTCGCCGAGGATCCGCGAGAGCGCGGTGTCGTCGGCGTCGTCGCCCCAGACCGCGACGGCCTGCAGCACGCGCCGCGCGTCGGACGCGAGGTGCTCGATGCGCGCGGCGACGATGTCGGCGAGCCCGGGCGGGGCGACGCCCGAGTCCTCGCGCTGGAAGCGCTGGAGCTGGTCGACGTACATCGGGACGAGCGTGCGCGCCGACGCCGCGCCCAGGTTGCCCTCGCGGGGGGGCGCCGACATCGCCCCGGCCACGTCGCGCGTCGAGAGCCCGGTGAGCACGCGCGCCGGCGCGACGTCGGAGGGCCAGCCCGGATCGAACGGGGGCGCGTACGTCGAGACGAGCAGGGCGGGCACGAGCGGCGGATCGCTCAGCGCGTCGGCGAACGCGTTGAGGCTCGTGCCGTCGACGTGGTCCAGGTCGTCGACCGCGAGGACCACGCGGTGCCCTCGGGCCCGCTCGCTCGCGCGCACCAGGGCCCAGCGCAGCGCCTCGGCGGCGGCGAACCTCCGCTCCTCGGGCGACAGGACGCCCCCGCGCTCGGTAGGCTCGTGACCGAAGACGTCCGCGAGCCCGCGGCGCGCCTCGGGCGTGGCGGCCACCCAGTCCTTGTGGTTGCCGCCCGTCTCGGGCAGGGCGGCGAGCAGCACGACGGCGCGCCGGAGCGACCAGCCGCCCACCGCGGCCCACGACGGATCGGGCCCGGTCTGCACGACCACGTCCCCGGCGGCGCCCGCGACCTCGAGGAACTCGCGCACCAGGCGCGACCTGCCGACGCCGATGTCGCCGACGACGCGCGCGCCGACGAGCGAGCGCGCGTCCTCGCGGCGGCCCTCGAGCCAGGCGAGGTCGTCGTCGCGCCCCAGGAACGGCAGGGGCGCGGGCGCCCGCGGG
>JAJYCT010000401.1 GCA_021778125.1 Myxococcales bacterium | reverse complement strand
CCGGCCACGCGCGCCCGAGCGACGCGCGCGGCCGGGGGGGACCCTCGCTTCACCTCACGAGCGCGCCGGCGCGCTCCCGTTCGGTGCCGCCGCGGCGACCGGGGGGCTCCCGGCCGCCGTGGCCTCCTTCGCCGCACGCCGCGCGGCGCGCGTCGCCCTGGCCTTGGCGGCCGCGGCGGACTTCTCCGCGGCCGTGCGGACCCGGTGCGCGGGCTTCGCGAACCCGAAGTCCGCCCTCACGGCGGTCTCCGACGGCGTGCCCTCGTACTGCGCCAGCACCACGCGCTCGATGGCGTCGAGCACGGGAACGGTCGCCTCGTCGGTGGACTTGGCGAGCTTCACGGACTCGAGCCAGCTCGCACGCGCCGCCGTCGACGCGTCGTTCGCGTCGACGTCCTTCTGCAGGAACGCCTGCAGGCCGGACGGCGTGTACGTCGTACCGCCCAGCACCAGCGAGGTGGCCGGGTAGTACTTCTGCAGACCCGCCTTGACCTTGCGAATCCGGTCGGCGCGGGTCGTCTTGCTCTCTTTCTTGTTCGGCATCTGCTTTCACCTCCTCTCACGAAGCCGCGTGGACGCCCGGCGGCAGGCCCGGTGCGCATGGAACCTCGCGCCCTTCATGATCCCCATCGGTCTGGGAGGGCAACAGCGATATGGTTTTCGTTCGCGGGGACGTCGATTTCGGGCGCGCCCGGGTCGCGAGCGGCCGGGATCGGGAGCGATGTCGCTGGGTTCGAGCCCTTCCCCGGCGGGGGCGAGCCCCTCCCCGGCGGAAGCGAGTCCCTCCCCGGCGGGAGCGAGTCCCTCCCCGGCGGGAGCGAGTCCCTCCCCGGCGGGAGCGAGTCCTTCCCCGGCGGGGGCGAGTCCTTCCCCGGCGGGGGCGAGTCCTTCCCCGGCGGGGGCGAGTCCCTCCCCGGCGGGAGCGAGTCCCTCCCCGGCGGGGGCGAGTCCTTCCCCGAGGGGGGCGAGTCCTTCCCCGAGGGGGACGCGCCCGGGCTTTGCCTCCAAAGGGCCCGATGATCACGAAGTCTGAGGGCTGCCTACAAAGTCGAGGGACATGCTCGGCCACCGCCACGCCTGAGAAGTCGGACGACAGGCCGATCACGTTCAGGCGTGGTGGTAGGCTCGTCCACATGGCCAGCGGACAACTCAATCTGCGTGTCGAGCGACAACGCAACCCGGTCGCAGATGAAGTGTCGGCTCTCACCTCGGTGGTGCGGCCTGTGCTGGAGGCCACGCTCTACGCTCTAAAGGCATCCGTCGTCCAAGAGGCCGGTGGTCACGAGAACGTTAGCCTTGCGATGTGGCGCGGCTCTACAGACCCGGCGACGGGGATTGCGGCATCTGCTTTGAGTGGGCGATCCATGACGCCATGAACCGCGGAGATCCGCTCGTGGTTGATCGGGTCGCGACCGCTATCGGCACGCACTGCAAGGTGCCGGGCAACAAGATCGCATCAATCCTGTTCGGCGGCGAAAAAAGCGGTGCGGTGAGGTTGATCGATACTGCACCTGGTCGGCTCACCAAGGAGTCACGCATACTCGTCGGGAGGGCGGGTCGACCACCGAAGTTGCAGCGGCATCTACGCATGCTCGCCCATGCACTCCGGTCTCCGGCCGCACGCACGTGGCTTCCGTCCAGTATCTCTGGTCTGTGGAAGGCGGACCTGTTCCTTGGGCACACGGACACGGATCGGTGGATAGGAGCGTCCGTGAAGATCAACCCAGCGCACTTGGAGCCCGCCCGTGGCCTTCGGGTGGGGATCGTGCCTTCCAGGCAGGGCAAATCTGACAAGATCACGCTCGATAGCCAAAAGAACCTCGTGGTTTGCCCAATCCCGCATGACGGATCACAGGTCAACCTCGATGGCGAGCAGCTCGTCTGCACTAGCGGTACGCTTCAACCGACGACCGGGGGATCTCCCGTAATCCCGCCGCAAGCCTGCTATCACGTAACCAGCGGATGTACCGCCCAAGGTGGCGGCAACGGCGCCGACGGCGGTACGACCGTCAATGACCAGTGGCACCCAGCCGTCGCCTATGTCTCCAACCCGGACGCGGGAGCAGAAGTTCTCATGACCTGGTTCGACACCCGTAACGACCCCAACAACAACCTGGCTACCATCTGGGGCATGTCCTTGACCGGCGGTTCCTGGGGGCAACCGTACCAAGTGGGCGTTGCGACGCCGGACGCCGGGCAGACGGTGCCCTGGGATCACACGCTCGGTGCGTCATGGGACTACCAAGGGCTCAGCTCCGAGCCCTGGTCGTATACGTTCCTCGGCGCGTGGGGCGGAGACGCGCGGCTCGGTGCCGGGAAGTCAGGCGTCTGGAGCGCCGCAGTCAAATGAGCCCGTCCGGCGCAGTTGCGCTCTGCCTGGTCGCTCTTGGCTGCGACGGTGGCGGCAGTAGGTCGGGCGCGACCAGCGATGCGAAACAGTCAGTTGATTCAGCCGAGCAGGATGCAGCGCCCAACACGGACGGAGCCGGACAAGCCGGCTGCTGGGCACATACATGTGCCGGCATGATCGTCGTGCCCCCAAACGCGACCGTCCCCTGGGGAGACGGATGCAACCACTGCTACTGCCCCGCACCATTCACGGGCGAGGCGCATTGCCAGACCGCGCCGTGCAACGGTACCTGCCAAAACCCGTGCAAGGTGCAGTTCTGCGCCAACCCGGATGCGGGATAGGCGTGGGTTCCAGGCCGCCTTCCGGTTGCGTAACTGCGTTGGTATTGCTCGCGGTTGCGTGCAGCAGTAGCAGCGCCACGTCGTCCGACGCGAGCGCATCTCCAGACGTTGCCGATGCTGGCAACGAAAACCATCCTCCTTCTGAGGCGGGGGAGGCGGGCGCGTGCGCCAACCTCGGTGCGGTCTGCGATTGGAACGTGCCGTGCTGTCAGGGGACCTGCGTGATCGCTCCGGGTCAGATGAACATGTCGTGCAAGTAGATGGAGCATGAGCGATCAGCGGCGCTCCGGCTTCAAGGCGATCCTGATAGCAGCGTCGAGCACGGCCATGTCGCGTCGCCCGACGGCTTCCTCGACGTGGAGGTAGGCGAGCCAGGCACGCTTGCTGACGACCTTCTGGAGCGCCCGCTGCGCCCTGAGCACCTTCTTGGTCAACCGACGGATGGTGGGGCTCTTGAGAGCGAAGCGACTCAGTGCCCGATCTACGGCTTCCTCGGCCTTCGTTCGCTCCGCGGAACGGAACTCTTGCCGTCGCTCGCAGTGCGCCTCCAGGGGCCGCGCCACGCTGAGGCGAGCGCGGCCGGTTTCTCGGGAGACGGGACCCCTTCTCGGGAAATGCTCATTTCTCGGGCACGGCCCGAGTCCTTCCCCGGCGGGGGCGAGTCCTTCCCCGAGGGGGGCGCGCCCGCCCCCGACGCGACCGGGGTCCCGTCACCCCCGCAGGCGCGCCAGCACCTCGGCCATGTCCTCGGGCATCGGCCGCTCGAAGCGGACCTCGCGCTCGGTCGACGGGTGCACGAACCCCAGCTCCGCCGCGTGCAGCATCAGCCGCGGCGCCGGCAGCACCGGCCCCGCGAAGCCGCGCACGTAGACGCGCTCGCCGAGCAGCGGGTGGCCGGCCTCGCTCAGGTGGATGCGGATCTGGTGCGTGCGGCCCGTCTCGAGGCGGCACGCGACGAGCGTCGCGCCCTCGAGCCCCTCGAGCCGCTCGACGTGCGTCACCGCCTCGCGCGCGCTGGCCGGCGGGGTGCCCCGGGCCGATCCGCGCAGCCCGTCGCCGCGGTCCTCCAGGAGCATCGACCGGAAGGTGCGCGTCCGCGCGTCGCCGTGGACGAGGGCCAGGTAGCGCCGGTGGACGGTGTGCGCGCGAAACTGCGCCGCGAGCGCCTGCTTGGCCAGCCACGTGCGCGTGAAGACGACCAGGCCGCTCGTCTCCTTGTCGATGCGGTGCACGACGCCGAGCGACGGCCGCGGGCCCTTGCCTCCCCGGCCCGCCTTGCCCCGCCGCTCGAGCCAGGCCCGCGCGCGCGCCTCGAGCGTGTCGACCTCGGTGTCGTCGTAGGGGACGGTGCTCAGGCCGGGGGCCTTGTTGACGACCAGCACCTGGGCGTCGACGAACACCACGTCCGCGTCCGACAGCTCGCCCGCCCGGGGGCGCGGCGCGCGCTCGTCCAGGGCGATCGCGTCGCCGGCGGCCACCCGCGCGGTGACGTCGGTCACCACCCGGTCGCCCACGCGCACCTTGCCCGACTCGATCCACCCGCGCCCCTTGCCCCAGCTCACCCCGAACAGGCCCCGCACGGCCCGATCGAGGGGGCCCGCGAGCTCGGGGGGAACAGGGCGGCGAGGGGGCGTCAAGGGTCGCCCTGCCCCTTTAGCACCTGCTTGACACTGCGCGTCTCCGGTCCGCACAATCGCACGAAAGCTCCCGCGTCTTTCGCGGGCGGAGAACGCACGTGCCCAAGACTCTTCTGGCCGTCGACGACAGCGTCACGATGCGCAAGGTCCTCGAGATCACCTTCTCGGGCGACGACTACCGCGTGCTCACCGCCGAGGGGGCGCACAAGGCGCTCGCGCACCTGAGCGAGGAGCCCCTCGCGGTCGTCATCGACACGTCGCTCGAGGGCGACGACCCCTACGCCCTGGCGCGCGACATCCGGGCGCGCGACGCGCGGGTGGCCATCGTCATGATGGGCAGCCGCTACACGCCGTACGACGCCGCCAAGGGCAAGGCCGCCGGCGCGGACGACTCGATCGACAAGCCGTTCGACACGCAGTCGATCCTCGACAAGGTCCGCAAGGCCATCGTCGCGCGCGAGGCCGGGGCCGGCGCGGCCCCGCAGCCCGCGGCGGCTCCCGCCCCCCCGCCCGTCGTCGTGGTGCCC
>JAJYCT010000053.1 GCA_021778125.1 Myxococcales bacterium | reverse complement strand
ATCTCAGGATCGCGCCACCCCTCCTCGGTCCCCGGGGCGGCCTGGCCCGCCTCGCCGGCCGCCACGAGCCTCCCCTCCCGGTCCATCGCCACGACGACGCGGTCGGCGTCGAGCAGCGGAGAGGCCAGCCTGGCCAGCAGCGGCGGGAGGGCGGCCTCGTCGGGCGCCTTGTCGATCTCGCTCAGGACGCTGAGCAGCATCCGCAGGCGGTCCCTCTCGAAGAGGGCCGCGCCAATGAGCTCGACCATGTCGCGCATCGACTCGTCCAGGTCGGCGACCGCGTACATCGCCGAGGTCGCGCGGTCCCGGGCGGCCTCGCGCACCTCGTCGACTCGAGGCGCGAGGCTGGAGCGGGCCTCCCGATCGAGGTGGAGCTCCAGGTCGGTGAGCTTGCTGTCGGTCGCGTGTGACGCGCGGGCGAGGGCGTTGACGAGCGCGCCGCGAGCGCGCTCGAACGCCTCGATGCGCCGGACGGTGCTCTCCGTCATGATACGGTCGAAGACGCGCCGCCCGAACGCGCGGAAGCCCGTGCGGATCGCGAGCCTGTCGCGCCACGTGGCGGCGCGGCCCAGCACCTGGTGGGCACGGCCGAGCCAGGACGCCGCCGTGTCGCCGGGCTCGGTGCCGCCGTGCCCCGCGAGGAGCTCGGCGTAGCGGATCATCGCGCGCCCTTCGTCGCGCCGAAGGCCCGCCGCCCGGAAGTGTTCGATCGCCGTGCGGAAGCGCTCGCGCGCGTGCTCCACATCCCCGGCCGCCGCCGCGAACGACGCCGCCTCGAGCTCGAACGCAGCGACGGCGCGCAGCGAGCCCGAGCGCTCGACGACCTCGCGCGCCCGGGCAAGCAGCTCGTGGGCGGTGACCATGTCTCCACGCTGGCGCGCCTGCAGGGCACGCTCGAGCACCACCTCTGCGGCGAGGTCGAAGAGCTCGTCGGGATCGAAGGCCTCGTCCGCGACGGCGTCGAGGTCCCCGTGAGGCTCGGGCGCCGGTGAGGCCGCAAGCCGGGAGCGCTGCGAGTCGACGAGCCACGCGCGCGCGGCGAGACGCAGCGGGAGCGCCGGCAGGAGGGCGCGCGCGCTGACCAGGTGCGCCTCGGCGCTCGCCTCGTCGTCGCGGGAGACAGCCGCGGCGGCGAGCGCGATCTCCGCGGTCGCCAGCTCGAGCGGATCGCGGCCGCGCGCCGCGTCGCGCCGCGCATCGAGCAGCAGCACGTCGGCCTCCTCGTCGCGCGCGCACGCGAGCAGCAGGGCGCTCAGACGCGCCGCGAGCGCGGTGCGCTCGTTGCGCGGAGCGTCGGGGAGCGACGTGCGGAGCTCCTCGATCCAGTGCTCGGCCCATGTCTGAGCGGGAGCTCCGCCCCCCGTCGGCGGCAGCACGACAGCCATCATGCCGAGGGTACAACTTCTGAACGCCACAGGCGCGGAGTTCGCTGGCCACGCCGCGCTGCCGCGCAGCGTCAACGCACCAGCCCAGTGTGCGGCAGCGTGAGATGCCGGCGTCAGGCGGGCGCGACGCCCACGTATGCGCGCGCGCGCACGCGGCCACGCTCCTCGAGCAGCACCCGACGGGGGGCGAAGCCGGCTTCCCGCAGGCGCGCCAGGAACGCGTCGGCCGGGTAGCCGCTCCACACGGCCAGCGCCCCCCCCGGCGTCAGGGCCTGGCGCGCGGCGGCGAGCCCACCGGGCGTGTAGAGGCCCGCGTTGCTGCGGAAGGCCGCCCAGTGGGGCCCGTTGTCGACGTCGAGCAGGATGGCGTCGTAGACGCCCTCGGCCGCGTCGATGGCGCTCCGCACGTCGACGGTCTCCACGGTCACGCGGGGGTCGTCGAGCGGGCGGTCCTGGACCTGCGCGAGCTCGCCCCGGACGAGCGACACGACGTCGGCCACCTTCTCGGCGACGACGACCCGCGCGTCGGGGGGAGCGACGTCGAGGACGCCTCGGACCGTGGCGCCGAAGCCGAGGCCCCCGACGAGCACGCGCCGCGGAGGCCGGTCGAGCGACGACACGAGGCGGCCGAACGCCCGCTCGGTCTCGAGCGCGGCGCTCGAGAGGAGGACGACGTGACCTGCGAGGATCTCGAGGACGCCATGGCGCTCTCGGACGTGGAGGGGAGCGAGCCTGTCCCTGGACACCCGGGCATCGTCCCAGGACAGCGGGGGCGCGCGCAAATGCCGCGAGAAGCGACGCGCCCGGCGTCGGCACGGCCGTTGAAGAGCCGCGCGCCCATGATTGCCCGCAACGCCCTCCTGCCCTGCCTGCTCGCCGCCTGCCTCGCGGCCTCCCGCCCCGCACGCGCGGAGCCGCTGTTCGACTGGGGTCAGGATCCGCTCGCCGACCGGCTCGCCGACGGCGACCTCGACGAGGAGGATCTCGTGGCGATGCGCCTGGGCGCGCACACGGCGACGTCGAGCCTCCAGGGCGGATCGTGGATCAGCGTCGCGGGCTTCGCGAAGCAGCTCCTGTCGGGCCGGAGCGACGTCGGCGGATGGATCGTGGTGGGCGTGGCGCTCGACCGCGTGGCCGCGGGTCCGGCCCACCGCCTCGCCGACGCGCCGACGCCGCTTCCGGCGCCACCTCCGCCGGTCACGGCTCCGGCCTCGTCCCCAGGGCGGGGCCCCGAGCCGGTGCCGCCTCACCTCGCCCGCGAGTGCGTCGCCGCAGCCCTGCGCGCCTCGGGCCTCGGCGTGGACGACGCCCGGCTCGACGCGCTCGTCGACCGCGCCCGGTCGAGCGCCTGGCTGCCCGAAACGCGCATGCGCGCGATGCGCCTCTGGACGGACGCGGCCCGGTCGACGACGGTTACGTCGACCGACACTGCGAGCCTCTACGACGCCGTGGGGGCCAACCTCATGGTGGAGCTGCGCCTCACGTGGCGCTTCGATCGGCTCCTGTACGCCGGCGACGAGCCGACGCTCGAGCGCGTCCGGCTCGAGCGGCAGGACGCCCGCGCCCGCCTGGCGACGCGGGTGCTCGAACTCCTCTTCGGGTGGGCCCGCGCGCAGGCCGCCGCGGTCGACGCGCCCGCCGGGTCGCGCGAGCGGGTCGAGGCCGAGCTTCGCCAGTCCGAGGCCGAGGCGACGCTGGACGTGCTGACGGCCGGGTGGTTCTCGAGCCGCAAGGCGCCCCCTCCTCCCCGCGAGCCACCCGAGGGAGAGGGCCTTGACCGAGGCAGATCAGGCCATTAGACGTGGGGTCCCCGCGTCATGCTGAACGAGACCCGCGAGAAGCTGAGTGACCTCCAACGGCGCCTCATGGTGCTAAGGGGGCATCTTTGACCTCCCGAAGCTGAAAGCGGAGCTCGACCGGCTCGAGCAGCAGACGCTCGCGCCGGGATTCTGGGACGACCAAAAGAAGGCGCAGGCGCTGTCGCGTCGGCGCGCCGGCCTGGAGCAGCAGGTCGACGGCATCGAGAAGCTCACGCGCGATCTGGACGACGCCGCCGTGCTGCTCGAGCTCGGAGCCTCCGAGAACGACGAGGCGACGATCAGCGAGGTCGAGGCACAGACGCCCGAGCTCGAGCGGCGCGTGCGCGGCGCCGAGCTCTCGCGGATGCTCGCGGGGCCCGTCGACCACGCGAACGCCATCGTCAGCATCCACCCCGGCACCGGCGGCAACGACGCCAAGGACTGGGCGCAGATGCTCATGCGCATGTTTCTCCGGTGGGCGGAGCGGCGCGGCTACAAGACCGAAGTCGTCGACTTCCAGGAGGGCGGCGAGGCCGGCATCGACGGGGTGAGCTTCAGCGTCTCGGGCGACCACGCGTTCGGCTACCTGCGCAGCGAGAACGGGGTGCACCGCCTGGTGCGCATCTCGCCGTTCGACGCGAACGCTCGGCGGCAGACCGCCTTCGCCGCGGTCGAGGTGACGCCCGACATCGAAGACGAGATCGACATCGTCGTGAAGGACGAGGACCTCGAGACGACGACGATGCGCGCGGGGGGCAAGGGCGGCCAGAACGTCAACAAGGTCGAGACGGCCGTCCGCATGAAGCACGTCCCCAGCGGCATCGTCATCGTCTGTCGCGCCGAGCGGTCGCAGCTGCAGAACCGGCGCATGGCGCTCAAGATGCTCAAGGCCAAGCTCTACGAGCTCGAGATGCAGAAGCGCGAGGAGCAGGCCGCCGCCGTGGCCGCGAGCAAGACGCAGATCGCGTGGGGGAACCAGATCCGCAGTTACGTGCTGCAGCCCTACCGGCTCGTGAAGGACCTTCGCACCGGCTACCAGGAGGGCAACGTCGACGCCGTCCTCGACGGCGATCTCGACGCGTTCATCGAAGCGTACCTGCTCGCCGCCGCGGGCGGGACGCTGAAGAAGGGGGGCGTCGCCGAGGAGGCAGACGCGCCCTGACGGAGAGCGACACATGACGGACGAGGGCCGAGTGACCCAGGTGCCCGCCACGGACCGCGAGGGTGGCTCCGCAGAGGACGCGATCATCCAGGCGCGCCGCGCCAAGGCCGCCCACGTTCGGGAGCGGCGCGAGAACCCCTTCGCCAACGACGTGCGGCCCCGGTTGGGGAGTCGCACGATCGACATTGCCGACGCGCGCGCACTCGGCGACGCGGCGCGCGACGCGTCGGGCCGCTATGACGAGACCCGCGTGCGCGAGGCCGCGGGGGCCGACCTGCTGCACGTACGCGGGCGCGTGATCGCGCTTCGGTCGACCGGCGGCCTCTCGTTCCTGCGTCTGCGCGACCGGACGGGCGAGGTGCAGCTCCTGGTGAGCCAGGATGCGCTCGGCGAGGACTACGCCCGCCTGCAGGACATCGACGTGGCCGACTTCGTCGAGGCCGAGGGGACGCTCACGGCGAGCAAGCGCGGGGAGCTGTCGATCGACCCGCGGCGCCTGCGCCTGGTGACCAAGGCGTACCGGCCGCTGCCCGAGAAGTGGCACGGGCTGACCGACGTGGAGCTGCGCTACCGGCAGAGGTACGTCGACCTCGTGGCCAACCCGCCGGTCGCCGACGTGTTCCGCGCGCGCAGCCACGTGGTGCGCGCGACGCGCGCCATCCTCGACGCGCACGGATTCCTCGAGGTCGAGACGCCGACGATGCACACGCTGGTCGGCGGCGCCGCGGCGCGGCCGTTCGAGACGCACCACAACGCGCTCGACATGCACCTCTACATGCGCATCGCCCCCGAGCTGTACCTGAAGCGGCTACTCGTCGGGGGGCTGGAGCGCGTCTACGAGATCGGGCGCTGCTACCGGAACGAGGGGATCAGCACGCGACACAACCCCGAGTTCACGATGCTCGAGTTCTACCAAGCGTACGCGACGTACACCGACCTGATGGACTTCACCGAGGTGCTCCTGCGCGGCGTCGACGCGCGGCTCGCCGAGGCGATGCCGTCGACGCACGCGCTGTGGAAGGAGGCGCGTCCGTTCACGCTGGAGCAGCCGTTCGTGCGGGTGCCCATGGAGCGCGCGGTCGCGGCGGCAGCGGAGCGCACCGCGATCCCGACGTGGGTCGCGGCGGCGGCCGCCGGCGGCATGGGTCTCGTGGCGCTGCTGCGCGACGATTTCGGCGCGTCGATCAAGGAGTGGGCGAAGTCCTCGCCACGCGCCAAGGCCCTCGACTGGGGCAACTTCCGCAAGGGGCTGGCCAAGTGCGACAGCGACGGCGAACGCCTCTTCGCCTGCTACGAGTACCTCGCAGAGCCGTTTCTCTCGGGGGACTACCGGACCGACGACGGCAAGCGCTCAGTGCCCGTCTTCGTCACCGACTACCCCTTCGAGATCTCGCCCCTGGCCCGGCGCAGCGACGCTCAGCCCGAGCTCACCGACCGCTTCGAGCTGTTCGTCGACGGGCGAGAGCTGTGCAACGCGTTCAGCGAGCTGAACGACCCCGACGATCAGGCGTCACGCTTCGAGGCCCAGGTCGCCCGCAAGGTGCGCGGCGACGAGGAGACCATGGACTACGACGGCGACTACATCCGCGCGCTCGAGCAGGGCATGCCGCCCGCCGCCGGCTTCGGGATGGGAATGGACCGGCTGGTCATGATGCTGACCCACTCGGCGTCGATCCGCGACGTCATCCTGTTCCCGCTGCTGCGCCCCGAGTCCGGTACGTGAAAGCGCTCCCGCTGCCTCTGCTCGTCGTGGGCGCGCTGGCCGTGGCCGGAGCGATCGCGTTCCTCGTCTGGCGCGCGGCGCACGACTTCAGGCGCAAGGAGACCGCGCGCGGCGTGCTGCAGGCTGGCTGCGCCGCGATGGGCGCGCTCTTCGGCGCGTTCACGTTGTGGACGGCTCGGCTGCCCGAGCTACGAGGCTCGGCCTGGACCGTCCGCGACGCGCTCGTCCGGCTGGGCGCGATCGTCGCCGGCATCGTGTTCGTGGTGGGAACGGTGGCCGCCCTTCTGCCCTGGGCGCTCGACCGGCTCGAGGCGGGCCCGTTCACCACGTACGTCGCGGCGCGCCACGTCCGCGCGAAGAAGAGCGGCTTTCTCACGCTCATCAGCGGCCTGTCCATCTTCGCCGTGTTCCTCGCCTCGTTCTCGCTCTCGGGCGCGATCAGCGTGATGGGCGGCTTCAGCGCCGACCTGAAGCGCAAGATCCTCGGCAACAACGCGCACATCGTCATCGACACCACGAGCCAGTCTCCGTGGCGCGACTACGGAGCGGTGCTCGACCGGGTGCGCGAGGTCAAGGGCGTCGTCGCGGCGAGCCCCGTGGCGCAGGGCGAGGTCATGGTCTCGAGCGCCTCGAACCTCGCCGGCGTGATCGTGCACGGCATCGATCCCCTCACGATCGGCGGCGTCATCGACCTGCGCCGGAACATCGAGGCGCCCGTGAAGGTCGGGGACAAGCTCGCCTACCTGGAGACTCCGGAGCTGCTCCGGCACATCCCCCCCGACGAGGTCATCGGGATCGGCTCCGGCGGCGAGGAGTACACCAAGGGGCCCGAGCTCCCGCCCCTCGGCGGCGACCTCGACCCCGCGGTGGCCGCCGCCTTGGCCGGCCCGCCCTTGCGCCCCGGGCTCGTCATCGGGCGCGAGCTCGCCAAGACGCTCCACGTCTATGTCGGCGACGAGGTGACGCTCGTGTCGCCGCTGGGCGACCTCGGCCCGATGGGCGTGATGCCCAAGACACGCAAGTACGCGATCGCCGCGATCTTCTACAGCGGCATGTACGAGTACGACGCGACGCACGTCTACACGACGCTCGACGAGGCGCAGAGCTACTTCGGCACCGCGGGGCAGATCAGCGCGATCGAGGTGAAGGTCGACGACGCCGAGAACGCCGACCGGCTGACGCCCGCGGTGGTCGCCGCCGTGGAGCGCGACGACCTGCGGGTGCGCGACTGGCGCGAGATCAACAAGAACCTCTTCAGCGCGCTCAAGCTCGAGCGCATCGCGACGTTTCTCATCCTGTCGATCGAGATCATCGTCGCGAGCTTCTGCATCGTGTGCACGCTCCTGCTCATGATGACCGAGAAGGCCAAGGAGATCGCGATTCTCAAGGCGCTCGGCGCGACCGACGGCGCGATCCTGCGCACGTTCATGACCGAGGGGATGATCATCGGCGGGATCGGGACGCTGCTCGGTGTCTCGACGGGCGCCGCCCTGTGCACGGGGCTGTCGTGGTTCGGACTGCGCCTCGATCCGGACGTCTATTACATCGACCGCCTGCCCATCAACGTGAGCGCCAGCGACTACGCGGTCGTAACGCTGGCGGCCCTGGCGATCTGCACGATCGCGACGATCTTCCCCGCCAAGCAGGCCGCACAGCTTCGCCCCGTGGACGGGCTCCGCTACGAGTGACGGCTCCGTCGGCGTGCGCGCGGCTCGCTGACGGTCGTCGTGGACGGCCCGTCACTGGTTGGGCGGCGGCGGGATCGACTGCGCCCGCAGGTCGAGGCCGCCCGGGTACATGTAGCTCGTGCGCGAGCCGTAGCCGTAGACGTAGAGGCCGAAGGTCGTGTTGCCCGTGAGCGAGTGCCCTGGCTTGTTCGGCGGGAGCTGCACGTGGGCGACGCCGTACGGCTGGCTGCCGACCTGGTGGAAGTCGCTCGCGGGGATGTTGGTGCCGTCCAGGGCGATGCTGGCGCCCGTGGGGGCCACCAGGTCGATCCAGTTCTCCGCGTAGGAGCTCGGCGCCAGGAACGAGTAGGTGGAGCGGTACTGCTCGATGGGGATGGCCGGGCACTCGCTGGGGTCGCCCAGGTCGGGGCTGGGCACGCCGGCGTCGGCGGCGACGGTCGTGAACTCGCCGAGCTCGTAGTGGGAGACCGCGATGCGCCCGTTGGCAGCGACGGCGAAGGGCTTGGTGATATTCGGCAGGTCGAGGACGTCGCCGGTGTTCAGCTCGACGGGCGGGCTCACGGGCGGATCGAAGACGATCTTCGTCTTGTCGTAGAACGCCATGATGCGCACCCACTCGCCCTCGCCGTGCGGCGTGTGCGGCATCGTGACGACGTACTCGGTCCCGAGCGCCTGGATGGGGAACATCGAGGACTCGAGGTGGTCGCACGCCTTCTTGTCCTCGGGGATGAACGTGCACCCGTGCCCGCCGTACGAGATGACCGGCTGGTCCGCCGTGACGATCGAGCCCGAGAGGTCTTGCGAGTACACGGGCGTGCGCACGTCGCCCGTGTCCGAGAACATCTCGAGCACGTCGCCCGCGTTGGCGAGCGTGTACGTGTAACTGGTGCCACGCGACATGTACGCGGGCCCCTCGTTCGGGACCCCCTGGACGCGACCGGACGGGTAGACCGTGACGTGCGTGTTCTTCTGCGTCGCCACGACCGTCATGAAGCCCGGCGTGGCGCCGAACGAGGGCCACGCCAGGATGCCGTAGTCGCCCGTCGCGACGTTCGTCGGCAAGAGGAGCGAGGCGTCGTTCGAGTACGAGAAGCAGTGCGCCCCCGCGCCCGAGTCGCCCTCGCCCGGGCACGCCCCGCCGTCGGGCGAGACGGTTCCAGCGTCGATCTCGTACTCGAGCGCGCTGAACTGGTAGACGCTCACGGGCGCGGACGTCCACAGGTGGTAGGCGCCCCCGGGGACGATGCGGCTCGGACCGGGATCGCTGACCACCGTGTTCTCGTCGAAGGTGGGGCCCTTGAGCGCCTCCACCCAGGGCAGCGTGACGGCCTGGACCTGGCCCGGAGGCACGCTGACGGTGAGCGTCTTGGTGAGCGCCCCGCCAGCGACCGAGACCGTGACGGCCGTCGTCTGCGGGTTGGAAACCGCCACCGCGAAGTCGAACATCGGCCACACGGGGTTGAGCGTCACCGTCGGCCAGTAGTCGCACCCGATGTAGCTGTTGCGGGCGATCGAGTCGGTGCAGGTCTTCGGGATGGGGGCGGCCATGCCGGGGCCCCCGCCCCCGTCGCCGCAGACGATACACGACGAGGCCTCGCCCGAGGCGTCTCCCGGGCCCCCGCCGTCGACGGACGTGGCGTCGACGGTCGCGGAGCCGCTGTCGACGACGAAGCCGCTCGACTCGCTGCCCTTGGAGCCGCATGCCTGGAGCGAGAAGACCGCCGCCCCCACGGTGAAGGTCAACGCAATGCCGATACGCGCGCGGGTCATCGTTCGTGCCTCGGGTCAGCGGGCCGTCACCGGACTCCCGAGCGTCGTGGAGTGCCAGTGAAAGTGGTCGAGGATGGCGGAGGAGTCGAGGATGCCGTCGTGCTCGTCGAAGACGATCCAGCTCAGCGTGAAAGTCTCGCCGGGGTTGATGGGCGACGTCGTGGTGAGCCAGTCGGTCCCCCCGCTCCCCCAGTTGTTGTTGCACTGGATGCCCGACGAGTCGGTGCCCAGCGCGACGTCGTAGAACGTGCCAGCGAGCGGCCCGAGGCCGTTGGGGCACGCGAACGTGAACGTGTAGCCGGGGACGCAGTTCGTGCAGGCCTTGCAGTCCTGGAAGAACCCGTTGTTGACGTTGATGCGGTGCCCGTTCGCGTCGTAGGCGATCTGGTAGCCGCTCGGGTACTGCTGCGACCACTGGATGGCGAGGAACGTGTCGTTGAAGCCCTGGCAGACGTAGTACGGGAACTCCTCGCTGAAGAACGCGAAGTCGAACGAGTACGAGCCGGCGTTGACCGGCGCCTTGATCGTCATCCGGAGCTCGGTGTAGTCGTGCACCGAGACCGTGCTCTCGTCGACGCCTGTGCCGCAGGGGTTGGTGTTCTGCGCCGCCGGAAGCGGCATGGGGTTGGTGAACGTGGTCTGGAAGTCGGTGCCGGGGCACGTCCCCGCGTAGGCCGGCGTGTCCGTCGAGTCCTCCGCCGTGCCGCTGGAGAGGAACGACATCGCCTTCCCGAGCTTCGGGTTGAACTCCCCCTGCGTCCCCATGTGCCCGGTGATGCGGCGCGCCTTGCCGGGCGAGGGGCCGTACCAGATCGCCTTGGTCTGCACGAGCCGTGGGCACAGCGGGTTGTCGCAGAGGTCGGACGCGTTCGCGTAGTCGACCGGGTTCGGGTCGAACGTGCCGACCTGCGCCGTCGGCTCGCACATGATGAGGTTGTCAACCGTCCCGTCGCAGTCGTTGTCGATGCCGTCGTGCCCGACCGGATCGTTCGGATCGTTCGTGTCGAACGCGCACGGGTTGACCTGCGAGTCGTGGTCGTTGCAGTCGCCGCCGCAGCTCGTCCAGCCGTCGTTGTCGTCATCCGGGCACGACGCGGCGTCGGCCGACCAGCCGTCGGGGCGAGCGAACCCGTCGAACGAGAAGGTCGCGTCCGAGGCCGCGTCGCCGCCGGGCACGATGGTGGCGTCCTGCCCTCCGGAGCTGGAGCCCGAGTCGTGGACGAGGGAGCCGGTGTCAGCTCCCGCCTCGGGCCCACCGCTCGCCGCGTCCGACGCGGTGCCCGAGTCGTCGCCGCCGCTTCCAGGAGATCCCCCGCCGCCCCCGCCACCGCACGCCGCGCCGGCGACACCGACCGCGAGCAGTGCGAAGGCGACCGAGGACCAGCGGGCCCGTCGCAAGGATCGAAGCATCCCCTCAAGCGTAACAGTGCCATGACGGCGGAAAAGGAGGATTCTTGCTCGACGCCCCTGCCTACACGCGCACACCCGCCCCGCGGGCATACTCGCGCCATCCCGTGTGCTACTCACCTCGCCGGATCCCGTGGCCGAGCCCCTCGTCGTCGCCAAGAACGTCCAGAAATCGTTCCGTCACATGGGCCGGACGCTCGAGGTCCTGCGCGGCGTCGACCTGGAGATCCGCGACGGAGAGATGGTCGGGATCGTGGGTCCGTCGGGGGCGGGCAAGTCGACGCTCATGCACTGCATCGGCACGCTCGACATCCCCACGCGCGGCTCGATCCGCCTCGCCGGCGAGGAGATCGTCAACCTGCCGGGCCCCCGCCTCGCCGAGGTCCGCAACCGGATGATCGGCTTCGTCTTCCAATTCCACCACCTCTTGCCCGAGTTCAACGCGCTCGAGAACGTCGAGATGCCGGGGCTCGTGCAGGGTCTCCCGCGGCGCGAGGTCGAGATGCGCGCGCGCGCGCTACTCGAGGAGGTCGGCCTCAAGGACCGCGTGTCCCACCGCCCCGGCGAGCTCTCGGGCGGCGAGCAGCAGCGCGTCGCCCTCGCACGCGCCCTGCTCCTCGAGCCGCGCCTGCTCCTGGCCGACGAGCCGACGGGCAACCTCGACTCGTCCACGAGCGCGCAGATCCACGACCTGTTCTTCGCCATCAATCGCCAGCGCGGCACGACCATCGTCGTCGTGACGCACAACCTGACGCTCGCGGCGAGCATGGCGCGCGTGGTCACGCTGCGCGACGGGCGCGTGGAGAAGGACGAGCGGCGCGCCCCGGACGACCGCGGCGAGGCCCGCGGCGACGCGCGGGCCGCGGCGCCCTGACGTCACCAGCGAACGACGAGCGTCGGCGGGGTCACCTTGACCTCGCACTGGTCGATCGCGAGCTGCACGGGGAGCACGTCCGAGCCGTGCTCGGTGCCCCCGGTGACCTGCACACGAGGCACGATCTGCTCGCTGCGGAGCGCCCGCGCGACATCCGAGGGGCAGACCAGGCGGACGTCCACCTCGGCCGGCTGCGCCTTGGCACCTGGGTGCCCGACGACCGCGACGGGCACGCGCGTGAACGGCCGCTCGACGACCTCGCGCACGATCTCCACCTCGGCGGTGACGCTCTGCACGTCGAGCTCGACGCGGTCGGGGGGCCGATCGACCGCGAGCGGGCGCGTGTACGTGCCCGCGGTCAGGCCCGTGACGTCGAAGGCGTCGGCGCGGGCGTGCTGCACGACCGCGACGCGGCTGCGAGGGCCGCGCGCGCGGACGGACGCCGGCTCGGACACGGGGGAGCCCTTGACCACGTAGCCGGACGCGGGCGTCCCCACGACGCCGACCTGCACCGGGACATCGCGCACGACGACGTCCTCCCACGCGAGGTCGATCGCCGGCGGGTCGATCTGCTCGACCTTCAGCCCCGGCGGCACCGGGATCATCGCCGGCTCGAAGACGACGCGCGAGTCCGACCCCGTACGCAGGTCGAGCTGCACGCTCCCGAGGTCGTCGGCGTTGAGGTCGTCGAGGCTCGCCTTGGGCCCGCGCACCGTCACGTTGATCTTCTCGGGGATCGTCGTGACGAGCACGCGATTGGGCGTCGCCGGCAGGAGCGCCACGACGTTGAGGCGCACCGACCGCTGTGCTTCCTGCGATCCGTGGACGACCGAGTAGAGGACCAGCGCGAACACGAACGACAGAATCTTCGTGTTCAGGTTCTCGGAGACGAGCGCGCGAAGCTTCTGCCCGACGTCCATCGGTCAGCTCTCGTTCTCGGTCCCGCGCGGGGGCAGCTGGGGCTGGGGAGTGCTCCGGGGCGTCTCGATCGGGCGGGCGGGCGTCATGGGGCGGGCCGCGGGCGGGGGCTCCCTCTCGCTCTTGGGCGCCGGCTCGCCGCGCGGCGGAGGCGCCGCGTGCGATCCGGTGCCCTCGCCCGGCACCGTCACGCGGAAGCTGCCGGTGCCCGTCTGCGTGACGAGCGCCGCGCGCTTGCCGCCAGCCTTGGCGCGGGCGCGCGACCTCTGCCCGAAGAGGCCGAGCAGCGCCTGGCGCAGCGAGGCGCCATCGAGGTTGGTGACGATGTTGCCGTTGAAGCAGAAGCTGATGTTGCCGCGCTCCTCGCTCACCACGACCACGACGGCGTCGGTCTCCTCGGTGATGCCAAGGGCCGCGCGGTGGCGCGAGCCGAGCGACTTGTCGTGGACCTTGGTGTCGGGCATCGGGAAGAAGACGCCCGCCTTCGCGACGCGCAGGTTGCGGATGATGACGGCGCCGTCGTGCAGCTTGTTGAGGCTCTCGGGCAGGAACAGGCTGACGAGCAGATCGCGCTGCACCGCCCCGTCGATGGGCGTGCCCTGCCCCACGACGAACTCGTCGAGATTGGCGTCCTGCTCGAAGGCGATGAGGGCGCCGACGCGGTGGCGAGCGAGCTCGGTGGCGGCGGCGACGACCTCGTCGATCGCCTTGGACTCCTGCTGGCGCGTGACCCCCGCGAGGAACGCGCGCGCGCCGACGCGCATCAGGCCCCGGCGGATGTCGTTCTGGAAGATGACCACCACGACCAGCGGGAGCGACGCGAGCAGAGCCGAGAGCAGGTAGAAGAGCGTCGTCAGGTTCGCCCAGCGGGCCACCAGGTACACGAGCAGCACGACGCCGAGGCCCGTGCCCATCTGCATGGCCCGCGTCCCGCGCAGCACCAGGAGAACGCGGTAGACGACGTACGTGACGACCAGCAGATCGAGGACGTCGGTCAGGACCGAAAGCGCCGCGCGGCGCGCGAACAAGTGAAGGAAGCCCTCGAGCATGGCCTAGGGCCCCCTCGGGAGGCAGCGGACCAGATCGATGGCCTGGGTAGTGGCGCGGACGTCGTGGACGCGCACGAGCGCGGCGCCAGCGGACGCCGCGAAAGCCGCCGCCATGACCGAGGCCCCGAGGCGCTCGGTCGGCGGCGCGTGCCGGTCGACGACCGTGAGGAACGACTTGCGGCTCGGGCCGACGGCGACGGGGACGTCGAGCCGGGCGACGAGCTCGCGCGTGCGGGCGAGCAGCTCGAGGCTGTGGCGCCCGTTCTTGGCGAAGCCCAGGCCCGGGTCCATGACGAGCGCCTCGCGCGGGACGCCCACCGCGGCCGCGCGCGCCGCCGCCGCCTGCCACTCGGCGAGCACGTCGGCGACGACGTCGCCGTAGGCGTCGTCGGGGTACTGGCCAAAGCCGCGCATCGCCTCCTGGCTGCCGCGGGAGTGCATGAGCACGAGCGCGGCGCCGCTGCCGGCGACGACCTTGGCGAGGCCCTCGTCGCGCAGGCACGACACGTCGTTGACGGCGCACGCGCCCGCGTCGAGGCAGGCGGCGGCGACCTCGTCGCTCGCGGTGTCGACCGAGACGCACGCGCCGCGGGCGGCCGCGTCGCGCACGACCTCGAGCACGCGCGCGAGCTGCTCGCGCGGATCGACCGGCGGCGCTCCGGGGCGCGTGGACTCGCCGCCGATGTCGACGACGTCCGCGCCCTCGCGCAGTAGCTCGCCCACTCGCGCGCTGGCCGCCTCCACGCCGAGGTAGCGCCCGCCGTCGCTGAACGAGTCCGGCGTGACGTTGCACACGCCCATCAGCGCGACGCCCCTTCGGGCCACCGCGGCCTCGATCGTCCGCCGGAATGCCTCGAGACGCCGCCCCTTCAACGTGCACCGTCCTCTCTACTCAGGGCGTAGCAACGCATCGAGACCCGGGCAACGCGAAAACGTGGCATCGTCGCGGGCATGACCGAGCCATCGTTCATGAAGAGCCTCTTCTTCGGCGTCATCGACGAGAGCCTCGTGTTCCCGTGGCCCGAGCCGGCGCGCGCCGAGGTCGACTCGCTGCACACGCTGCTCGAGGGCGTGCGGCGCTTCTTCCACCTGCGCGTTGACTCGACGGCCATCGACCGCGACCAGCGCATTCCGGACGAGGTGCTCGGAGGGCTCAAACAGCTGGGTCTCTTCGGGATGCTGGTCCCGCAGAAGTTCGGCGGCGCGGGCCTCTCGAGCACCGGCTATGCGCGGGTGATGCAGGAGCTCGGCGGCCTAGACTCGAGCGTGTGCGTTACTGTGGGCGCCCACCAGTCGATCGGGATGAAAGGGCTGCTCCAGTTCGGGTCGCCCGAGCTGCAGGAGCGCTACCTGCCGAGGCTCGCGACCGGCGAGATGGTCGCCGCATTTGCCCTGACCGAGCCCGGCGCGGGCAGCGACGCGGCCGCGATCACGACGCGGGCGGAGCCGCGCGGCGACGGCTACGTGCTCAACGGGTCGAAGATATGGATCACCAACGGCGGCTTCGCCGACCTGTTCACGGTCTTCGCCCGCACCTCGCCCGCCGAGGATGGCGTGAAGCCCCGGATCACCGCCTTCCTGGTCGAGCGAGCCTGGGGCGTGAAGAGCGGCCCCAGCGAGCACAAGCTCGGCATCCGGGGCAGCTCGACCACGGAGGTATCGTTCGAGGACGTGCAGGTGCCGGCGTCCAGCGTCCTGGGCGAGCCGGGGCGCGGCTTCAAGGTCGCCATGGAGGTGCTCAACAGTGGCCGGCTGGGCCTGGCGTCCGGGGCGCTCGGCCTCTGCCGGCGCGTCATCCGGCTCGCGGTCGAGCGCTGCCAGGAGCGGCGCGCCTTCGGGCGGCCGATCGGCGAGTTCGGCCTCGTGAAGGACAAGATCGCGTCGATGATGGCCGACACGTGGGCTCTGGAGTCGATGACGTACCTGACCACGGGGATGGTCGACGCGGGCGTCGTCGACTTCTCGGTCGAGAGCGCGATCTGCAAGGTGTACGGCAGCGAGGCCTGCTGGCGCGTAGTCAACGAGTCGCTGCAGATCGCCGCGGGCATCGGGTACATGGCCGACTACCCCTACGAACGGCTGCTGCGCGACGCGCGGATCAACCTCATCTTCGAGGGCACCAACGAGATCCTGCGGGCGTTCATTGCCCTGTCGGGCATGCAGGGGCCGGGGCGGCAGCTGGCCGACGTGGCGCGCGCGATGCGCGAGCCGATCAAGGGCTTCGGGCTGCTCAGCGACTTTGCGATCCGTCGGGCGCGCACGGCGCTCGGGCGCGAGCGGCTCACGCGCCACCACCCGGTCCTGAACCGCGAGGCCGTCGTCTTCGAGCAGTACGTGCAGGAGCTGGCCGGAGGCGCCGACAAGGTGCTGCGCAAGCACGGGCGCGACATCGCCGAGATGCAGTACACGCAGAAGCGCACGGCCGACATGGCCATCGACCTCTACGCGATCGCCGCCTGCATCGCGCGCACGACCCGGGCGATCGAGCGGCGCGGCGAGGAGGGAGCGCGGCGCGAGATCGACCTCACGAGCATCTTCGTGTCGGCGGCCGAGCGGCGGCTCGAGCAGGTGGTCAAGGAGGTCGACCGCAACGACGACGAGCTACGCAAGGCGGTCGCCAGCAAGACGTACGTCGACGGGGGATACCCGTTCGACGTGCTGTAGGGGCGGCGGGAGCGACGGCGCACGGCCAGACGGCTCTACACCCCGGATGCAGAAGCCCAGCGCTCGCTCGCGCCGGCGCGGTCGCTGTCGTCGCGGCCCGCCTGGCGGGCGCGGGCGGCCTCGCGGCGGACGCGGCCGAGCGCGCGCTGGCGCGCCACGGCCTCGGGATCGGTGGGCCGGATGGGGAAGGCGCCCGCCGGGGTCCAGCGCACCAGCACGTCGGCCACGAGGGGCGACGGCGAGCCCGGGGGCGTCTCGAGCGCGGGCGAGTGGGCAAGCGACGCGAAGTGCTCGCCGCTCTTCCACCCGATGGCCGCACGCACGACGCACCCGGGGGGCAGGTCGCGGACGAACCAGTCGCCCACGGAAGCCGAGACCGCGTGGTCGCGCGTCGCGGTCTGCGGGCCGTCCCACGTGGGCGTGACGGCCAGGATGCGCAGCACGAGCGAGCCTCCGGGGTGCTGCGCGCGCGCCTGCTCGAGCGTCTCGGTGCGGGCCTCCCAGTAGACGTACAGGGTCGTGGGGTCGACCGGGATGGCGACGCACTCGTCGACGTCGTAGCGGGGCGGCAGGGGGGTGTCGTCGAGCATCCCGAAGGGCTCGCGGGGGCCTTGCTCTTCGGGCGCGTCGCCGTCGGACGCCGAGGCGGCGGGACCCGCGGCCTCCTCGGGCTCCTCGGGTGGAAGCACGGGTTCGGGCAGCGGGAACGAGGCGTCGTTCAGCTGCGCGAGCAGGGCGCGGGCGGCTGCGTGGTCGGGCTCACGCCCCAGGACGCTCTCGAGCGTCTCGATGGCGCGCTCGCGGTGCCCCTGCGCGGCGTAGATCTCGGCCAGCGTGACGGTCGGCAGGGCGGCGGGGGCTCCGCCGCGCGTCGGCGGGACGACCCCCATGGTGCGGATGCGGTCGGCGGCGTCGGGCAGGTGCAGGCCGCGCTCGACCACGCGGGCGAGCAGATCACGCGCGACGCCGAAGAGGCCGCGCGCGCGGCGCTTGCTGGTCTCGTCGCCGGCGCTGCGAAGCAAGAGCTCGTCGACGAGCTCGGGGCGCGTGAGAATGCGGGCGCGCGAGACCCCCGCGCGCTCGGCGCGAGAGATGAGGGCGTCGCGGTCGAGGCGCTCGAGGTCCGCTCGGTTCATGACCCGGAGTCATGCGCCGGAGGGGACCCGGTTGGCAAGGGGGACGGGCGACCGGGTGCCCTGAGGCTTGCCGGGCAAGCCTGGCTAGGGCGCGCCGGCGACCAGCTCGCGCGCCCACACGCAGTCGCGCGCGATCTGGGCCTTGAGCTGGTCCACGTCGGCGAAGCGCCGCTCGTCGCGCACGCGAGCGACGAGGCGAAGGCGCAGCGTCGCGCCGTAGAGATCCCCGGCGAAGTCGAGCAGGTGCGTCTCGACGGTGCGCGCTCCCCCCCCGACGGTCGGGCGGACGCCGATGTTGGTCACGCCGGCGCCAAGCGGGCCGCCCGCCCCTTCGCGCTCGACGCGCACGGCGTAGACGCCGTCGGGGGGGAGCATCTCGGCCACGGGCGCGACGTTCGCCGTGGGAAAGCCGATCGTCCGGCCGCGCTGGTCGCCTCGCACGACGGGGCCCGAGAGCTCGTGGGGGCGGCCGAGCACGTGCGCCGCCTCGGCCAGATCGGCGGCGGCAATCGCCTCGCGCGCGCGCGTGCTCGAGTAGGGGCCGCGGGCGTCGCTCGCGATGGCGTGCACGACGACCTCGAAGCCGAGGTCCTCGCCCAGGCGGCGGAGCAGGTCGAGACCGCCCGCCCGCCTGGCGCCAAAGCGGAAGTTTTGCCCGACGACGACCAGACGCGCGCCGAGGCCCCGGGCGACGAGCTCGCGCGCGAAGCGGTCGGGCGAGGAGGCTGCGAACGCGCGGTCGAACGTCCGGACCCACACGCTCGCCACGCCCAAATCCCCCATGAGCTGCGCGCGACGCGCGAGGGTGGTCAGCACCGGCGGCGCCCCGGCGCCGACCACCGCCGCCGGGTGCGGGTCGAACGTGAGCACGCTCGTCTCGAGGCCGCGCTCCCGCCCGAGGTCGACCGCCTGGCGGAGCACCGCCGCATGGCCGACGTGCACGCCGTCGAAGTTGCCGACGACGAGCGCCGAGGGGCGCGCGCCGGAGAGCGGCGTGTCGTCGTCGATGCGTCGGAGCAAGGCGCCCATGCGCGGCAAGGACGTGTAGCACGCGCTCCCCGGCCGGGCGCCCGGCCGGGCGGCTACTTCGCGGGCTCGGGAAGGCACATGGCCGGCGTCGGCGGCACGGCCGCCCCGACCTTGCAGTTGTTCGGATCGGTCGGGCCGACGATCTCGACGACCGCGCGCGTCCCCTGCGACTGGATGACGGGGCGCGACTGGAGCGTGCACGTAAGCGTCTTCCAGTTCGTGTCGCCCTCGCCGGTCGCCGTACCCGTACAGGCGCCCGCCTCGTTGGGGACCGTCCACGCCTGGCCGTCGGGGTAGACGACGTTAATGGCGTAGCGGCCCTTGGGTAGGCAGCCCACGTTGGCCGGCGGATCGGTGCCGGGCACGAACGGCTTGCCCGTAGCCCCCTTGGCGGGCGCCTCGATGAGGTTGGTGACCTGGACGCGGGACGGATCGTCGTTGGTCAGCAGATCGAGTGGCACGACCGGCGTGTTCGGCTTCGGCGCGGGCTGCCCCGCGAAGGTGTAGTCGGCCGACTCGGAGTACAGGTACGGAGTCACGAGCTGGCCGTGCTTGTCGGAGTTGTTCGGGTCGAACAGCGTGTTGAAGCAGACGGCGGCCGGGCGGAGCATGACTGTCAGGTGGTCCTGTACGCCGATGATCGGCTCTCCGTCCTTGAAGCCCGCGCCCGTGCCGAGCTTCTTGCCCGAGAGACCGGCCGCGGAGGCCGTCGCGATGAGCGAGTCAACGTCGGGGTCCGAGGTGCCGGTGGGCGTGGCGGCACCCGTCAGGGTGATGCCCTGCATGATGACGACCGGCTCGGTCGCGCTGCCCTGGGCCGTGAGGGCCGCCGGATCTTTGGTGTGCCCCGGATCGTCGACGAGCTTCGACAGGACGACGAGCGGCCAGTAGTTCGGGACCGGCCACCCCTCGGGGATGAACTGACCGCGCCAGGCGGGGAACGAGCTGGGGAGCGGGTCGCTGGCGGAGTTCTTGGGCCAGAACGAGGGATCGGAGGTGAGGAACCCGCTGCGCCACACGTTGAAGCCGCCGACCTGGCCCGACAGGGCGGTGCCGTCGCTGAGGGCGGGGCTGTACGGGAAGAGCTGCATGTTGAAGGGCGACGCCTTGCCGACCGACATTTGGCTCGCGCCGACCCCGCCCAGCAGGCGAAGGTGCGGAAGGCCCAGGTACTTGACGCCCGTAGCGCTGGTGCCGCCCGCCTCGAACAGGTTGGCGCCGTTTGCAAGCGACGTGACCGGGTCGGTCGGCGGTGCGAACGTCCGGATGTCCTGGGGGATGGTGAGAAGCGGGGCGTAGTGCGGGTCGTTGATGTCGACCGAGCCGGCGATGCCCGTGTTGGAGAAGGTGGTCGAGGTCTTGTCGTGGGTCTGCTCGGAGCTCTGCGCCGGTGTGACCGAGAGCTGAAGGCCACCGGTGGTCCCCGGCGTGGTCGCGACGCTCATCCCCTGCGCGTAGAAGTACGGACGCGTCAGCGCGAGGGCCGAACCGACCGTCACCTGTACGTTGTCGGCGACGTAGCCCTGGTCGGGGATGTCGTAGATGGGGACGGTGCCGGCGCCCGCGTCCTGGGGCACCGGCCGGGGGATCCCGACGTCGACCGGCAGGAACGTAGGCATGTAATCGGCGTTCTGGTTGATCGGCTGGAGCGCGGCGACCGTGTCGACGGTGCCGCCCCCGATGTCGCCCATCTCCGGTATGTTGCGGAACTTGAACGTCGGCAGGAAGTTGCCGGTGTAGTCGTAGAAGGCGGCGATGATGTACGAGCCGCCGGGCATCGGCGAGACCACGAACGGCGCGCTGACCGTGACGACGTCGGCCACGCCGTGATCCTTCGGGCAGTACCGGTCCGACCCGCCCCAGCGAGGCTCGTTGACGAAGAGGGCGTCCCCCTCGACCGAGACGAAATTCTGGGGAAGGCCCGTCAGGCCGCCGAGCCCGGCGGGCGGGGGCGGGTTGCGGCGGTCGAACACCAGCAGGATCGCGTTGCCGACGATGTGCCCGTTCTGCGAGCAGGGGTGCGGCCCCTGGTAGGTGACGAAACCCCGGATGACACCCGACGGCGTGATGACGCGGGACGCCGGGTCGCCGAGCGTGTCGACCTGGACGTTGTTGCTGCACGCGAACGCGGACGCGAGCGGGAGAAGGAAGAACCAGCGGTGAATGCGCATGTCCTTGAGCTCCTCAGAACTTGTACGAGAACAGGCCCATCACGCGGCGGCCGATGACCTGGGCGTAGGGGTGCTCGCGGTGCTCGTCGTCGAGCAGGTTGATGGCGACGCCACGGACCTCGGCCTTGTTGCGGAGGAAGTGGTAGCCGATGCTCATGTTGACCAGCTCGTAGTCCGACAGGTGGAACGACTGGTAGACGATCTGCTGCTTCTGGATGTCGACGACCTGCTCGGCCCAGTCGGTCGGCGTCTCGTAGTGGAGGTCGAGCGACGCGTCGAAGTTGAACTTCGTACGCCACTGCACGCCCGCGTTCAGCGCGAACTCGGCCGTGCGCGCGTCCGGCGCCAGGAGCGAGAGCTGCAGGGCGCTGCACTGCGTGTTGTCCTGCTGGATGTTCATGAGCGTCGCGTTCGCGTAGAGGTCGAGGCCCTCGGCCGGGAACACGCGCGTTCCGAGCTCGGCGCCGTACACGTTGTAGGTCTGACACTGGTTCTCGAAGCCGCCCAGGAACAGCGGGTAGAGACCGGTCGGCCCGTCGTAGCCAGGGACGGCGGGGTTGGTCAGGTCACCGGTCGTCATGGGGCGCGTCGGCGAGATGTCGATGAGGTTGCTGACCTTGTTGTAGAAGAGCGACGTGTCGACGGTGAAGTAGTCGCTCTCGGAGTTGAGGTACCCGAGCTCCGCGGTGAACACCTGCTCGGGCTTCAGCGCGAAGCCCGGCTGGTCGGGGCGCTGACCGGCGCTCAGCTGCGAGCCGCCGGCGAATGGCACCTGGATGGGGAAGCCCGTGTACGCCTCGAGGAACGTCGGCGTGCGGAACGCGGTGCCGACGATCCCGCGCACGGTGGACTGGTCGCTCGGGTGGACGAGCACCGAAAGGCGCGGCGACTGGACGATGTTGTTGAGGTACGGGACGTAGTCCGCGCGGTAGTCGCCGACGAGCGCGAGGCGCTTACCGAGCTTGACCTGGTCGTGGACGAAAAAGCCGGCATGGTTCTCGATCGGCGTCGGCGCGAGGTAGCTCCACTCGACCTCCTTCAGCCGGTAGTTCAGCCCGACGTGCAGGTCGTGGTCGATGCCCGTGCCGGTCTCGAACTGGTCGATGTACTGCGCCTCGGCGTCGAACACGTTCAGGTTGAAGTTCGCGGGCAGGTTCGACTGCCCCCACGTCGTCGCGTTGACGCCGTTGGCGCCCTCGAACCGGTTCAGGAAGGTGCGCACCTCGAAGTGCTTCGAGTTGAGGAAGGCGGTGACGTCGGCCGAGTAGAAGCTGTTGATGTCGACGTCGTTGATGGGGCCGACGCCGAGCACCTCGAAGGAGCCTCCCGTGTACCCGCCCTGCACCCCGATGGTGACGTCCTTGCCGAGCTGTCGCGTGACCGTGCCGTCGAAGCGGGACGTCCGCTGCGACATGTTCTGGTCGTTCGAGTAGAGCGACAGATCCGTCCGCCCCGGGGGCACCTCGCGGCTGTAGCGCGGGATGTAGTCGTAGCCGGCCGACAGGCGGTAGGCGGTCTCCTTGTCGCGGCCGCTCGCGTAGACCGTGCCGTGCGTCGTGTTGTCGGTGCCGTAGCCGACGTTGAAGCCGCTGCCGCCCTCGCCGGGGGCCTTGGTGATGATGTTGATGACGCCGTTGAACGCGTCGGCGCCGTAGAGAGCGGATCCGGGACCGCGGACGACCTCGATGCGCTCGATATCCTCGACGCCGATCGACAGCGAGCCCCACAGCGTGGCGCCGAGCAGGTCGACGTACACGCTGCGGCCGTTGACGAGGACGAGGACCTTGTTCGACAGGCGCTGGTTGAAGCCGCGGATCGAGACCTCGGTCTGCGAGCCCGTCGTCGTCATGACATCGACACCGGCGAGGCGCTGGAGCAGGTCGGGGATCTTGGTGATGCCCGACAGGCGGATGTCTTGCTCGGTGATGATCGACGTAGAGTTGGGCGCGTCGAGGGGGCTCTGGGCCGTCTTCGACGCGGTGACGACGGTCTCCTCGAAGACCTCTTCCGTCTTGAGGCCACCGGCCGGGACGGCGCCCGCGACAGCGGCGCCCGGACCGGCGCCTCGTACCCCGCCCGCGACGGCTCCGCCGCCGGGGGCCG
>JAJYCT010000052.1 GCA_021778125.1 Myxococcales bacterium | reverse complement strand
GACGCGCGCGCACGCGAGCTCGGCGAGGCGCTCTGGGACTGGGGAGTGCCGACGGCCGCGTCGGTCGGGCTGCTCTCGCCTCTCGGCTTCGAGACGCTCGTCGCCACCGGCGGCGTCGGCACCGGCCTCGACGTGGCGCGGGCCGTCGCCCTGGGAGCGAACGCCGCGGGCATCGCCCGACCCGTTCTCCGGGCGCTGACGGCGGGAGGCCGGCAAGGGGCAATCTCCTACCTCGAGGGCGTCGAGGCCGAGCTTCGCGCCGCGATGTTGCTGACAGGTAGCCGTGACCTGGCGGCGCTCCGGCGTGCCCCGCGCGTGGTGGTCGGCGAGCTCGCCGCGTGGCTCGCTCAGCTCTCGTGATCTGATACCCTCGGGGCGATGAGCGACAAGAAGGGCCGCGGCGCCCGCCGAAGTGATCGCCCGCCCGCGGCCGACGCGCTCAAGGAGAAGCGCGACGCCTTCCTGCACACGTTCTTCAAGAGGGGCGCAGAGCTCACCGACGAGATCGTCCACGACAACCGGAGGTTGCGCGAGGAGCTCGCGAAGCTCGAAGCCGAGAACACCGAGCTCAAGACGCAGCTGGCGAGCGATCGGGCCATCCGGGACCTCTTGACCAAGATCGAGCACCTCGAGCGCGAGAAGGCCCGTCTCCTGTCGACCGTCCGCGAGAGCGAGGAGATCACGGGGCGCATCACGAACCGCTTCTCCGAGGTGGAATCGGAGCTCGAGAGCTTCGCGAACCTCTACGTGGCGAGCTTCCAGCTTCACCTGACGCCCGACGTGGGCGCCGTCGTGCGCCACATCAAGGAGCTTCTCGAGCAGCTGGTCGGCGCGCGCTCGCTCGCGGTCTACTTCGTCGATGAGCCGCGCCGGTGCCTCGAAGCGGTCGCGACGGCGGGGGTCGACGCCGGGAGCGTCCCGACCATCCCGCTGCACGAGGGCCAGCCGGGCGGCGAGGTCCAGGCCGCCGTCGAGCGGGCCTTCCTCACCGGCGTCGCCCGTGTCGCCGAAGGGGAGAACCCGCCCCGCCCGGCCGCCTGCGTTCCCCTCATCCTCGGCGAGCGGAGCCTCGGCGTCATCGTCATCTACGACCTGCTCGAGCAGAAGCGGCGTTTCGTCACGGTCGACCGCGAGCTCTTCAAGCTCCTGGGGGCCCACGCCGCCGCCGCGATCGTCGGGGCCTTCCACTTCCATAAGAGCGGCGAACGTATCCCCACGCCTTCCGAGCTCCGCGCTATAACGAGCTAGCCATCGATGAGCGGAACGTACACGTGCCTGGTGGTCGAGGACTCGCCGATGATGCGGCAGCTCCTGGTCCTCGCCCTTTCGCGCCTCAAGAACCTGAAGGTGACCGAGGCCGACGACGGCGTCGACGGACTGCGCAAGCTCGCGGCCGGCAAGTTCGACATCATCATCACGGACATCAACATGCCGATCATGTACGGGCTCAAGCTCGTCAAGCGGGTGCGTAGCGACCCGACGCACAAGGACGTGCCGGTCATCATCATCACGACCGAGGGCTCGAGCGAGGACCGCTCGCGCGCGCTGCAGCTCGGCGCCAACGCGTACATCACGAAGCCCATTCAGGCGCCTCAGGTGATCGCGAAGGTCAAGGAGCTGCTCAAGATCGAGGGGTGATGCGCGTCAAGGTCTGCGGCGTGACGACGGTCGCGCAGGCCGAGGCATGCGCCGACCTCGGGGTCGACGCGATCGGCGTGAACCTCGTGCCGTCGAGCCCTCGGCACGTCGACGAGCACGTCGTCGCGGAGATCGTGCGGGCGCTGCGCGCGCGCCTGCTGGTCGTAGCGGTCGTTGCCGATCGGCGCCCCGACGACCTTCGGGATCTGGTCCGGCGCACCTCCGTCGGCTGCCTTCAGCTTCACGGCGACGAGAGCGCCGACGACGTCCGGGCTCTCCTGCCTCACGCGTACAAGGCGGTGCACATCGGCGGTCCGGACGACGTGCAGACCGCTGAGTCGATGCCGGGCGAGTACCTGCTGGTGGACTCGAAGGTGGCCGGAGCGCTTGGAGGCACCGGCCGCACGGTTGACTGGGGGCTCGTCGCGCCCCTCGCGCGCGCGCGACGGCTCGTGCTCGCCGGGGGCCTGACGCCGGACAACGTGCGCCTGGCGATCGACGCCGTGCGGCCATGGTGCGTCGACGTCGCGAGCGGCGTGGAGAGCGCGCCCGGCCTCAAAGATCTCGGGAAGGTGCGCGCGTTCGTGGCCGCCGCGCGGGCGTGATGCGCCTACGCCCAGGCGAGCGCCGAGCGCTTCGCGATGGCGGCGAGCGGGTCTGGCTCCTCGGCCATGCCCTCGAGCAGCACGTCCGCGGGCGTCTTGCCGTGCGAGACCAGCGCGCGCAGGGCCTCCAGGTGCACGCTCTCGTCACGCCCCCGCGCATCGAGCCGGGCGCGACGCTTGAGACCTGCCTCCGCGAGGTCGACGAAACGCTCGGCGACCACGGCCAGCGGACGCCCCCGGAACGTCGAGCGCAGCCCGTCGCGCCACGCCCGGGTGCGGAGCTCCGCGACCTCCTCGTAGGTCCACCCGGCCACGAGCGACTCCGCCGCGGCGAGTGCGCGCGCGTCGTAGAAGATGCCCGTCCAGAGAGCCGGCAGCGCGCACTTGAGCCTCGACGACTGCGCGTCGGCGCCGCGGATCTCGATCGTCTTCTTGAGGCGCACCTCCGGAAAGAGCGTGTTGAGGTGCGTCTTCCAGTCGTCGAGCGTCGGCCTGTGCCCCTCGAACCCGTCGTTCCGGAAGCTCCGGAACGTCTGCCCGGTGTTGACGACCTTGTGGCCGTCTCGCTTGAACATGAACATCGGGACGTCGAGGGCCCACTCGACGTAGTCGTCGAACCCCGCCCCGGGCTTCCACATGCCCGGCAGGAGGCCAGAGCGGTCCGGGTCGACGTCGAGCCACACGCGGCCGCGATACGTGAGCCCACCGTGCGGCGCGCCCTCGAGCCAGGGGCTGTTGGCGAACATCGCCGTCGTGGCCGGGGCGAGCGCCAGGGCGACGCGGAGCTTGCGGATCGCGTCCTCCTCGCTCTCGTAGTCGTAGTTGCCCTGCACGGTGCACGTGCGCAGCATCATGTCGAGGCCGTGCGCGCCGCGCGTCGGCAGGTACTGGCGCATGAGGCCGTAGCGCTGCTTGGGCACCCAGAGGAAGTCCTCCCGGCGTGCGAACGGGTGGAAGCCCACGCCCAGCCAAGAGACGCCCATCGCCCGCGAGATCGGGCCGATCTCGCGCATGTGCTGCCAGAGCTCGTCATGCACCTGGTGCACCGTTTCGGACTGCGCGCCGGAGAGCTCGAGTTGCCCGCCCGGCTCCAGCGTGACCGACGCACCGGCCCGCTCGAGGGCGATGATGGGCCCGCCCTGGTGTTCCGACTGCGCCGTCCAGCCGTACTTCGACTCGAGCTCGCGCAGGACGGTGACCACACTGCGTTCGCCGTCGTACGGGATCGGCATGTGCGTGGCGTCGAAGATCCCGGCCTTCTCGACTTCGGGCCCGATGCGCCACTGCGATGCCGGCTTGCAGGCCTCACGGAACGGGATGAGCAGGTCGTCCCGGGAGCGGATCGGCGCGAGGTCTCGTTGCTCGGTCGTCGTCAAGGCGGCTGCTCGTGAGGGCGTGGGGCGACGTGCTCGGGGTTCGATGCCCGCGCGACGGGCGCCGTTGCCTCGTACCGCGCCGGGGCGTCCCGCGAAAGGGAATTCTCAGAGCGCCAGGCCGCGGACGGAGGGGCGGGCGGTCCTCTTGCGGTCGAACAGGCGCACGCGCCGGACCAGAAGATCGAGGAGGAAGAGCGCGAGCGCCGCACCGACGAAGCGCGGCCAGAGGTCCTGGTGCATGCGGATCACCTCGCCTGCCGGGTCGAACACGGCCGCCGCCGCCGGATCGAGCCCGCCGCCCGTGGCGGACGCGGCGCGCTCGAGCGTCGCCCGGTCCGGCGCCAGGGCCAGATACTCCCTGGGGTACGGGTGCGTCACGTGACCGAAGCTCTCCGCGACGGTCGTGCTTCTCACACTTCCGTGCCCGTCGTCCGCGCCCTTCTCGAGCGCCGCGTGCAGGAGGAACGAACCATAGCGGTCGAGCGGAAAATCCGCCTCGTACCGGCCAGGCGCAGTCTGCGGCATCGGCACCTTCCGGGTCGGCCCGCCGGGCTGTGGCCCCGTGATCGTCAGCGCCGCATCGAGGCCGTTCTGGAAGCGATCGTCGGCGCCGATGGCGTCGAGCACAGCGCGCACGTGCCCCGTGGCCGGATCGATCTCCGCCCGCATGTCGAAGACCTGGCGCCGCTTCTGGCGCATGTGCTCGCGCACGAGCTGCCCCCAGAACTGCCCCCACTGGGGCCAGCGTAGCCACTCGACCGCCCAGAGGTTCTTCACGTCGCTGGTCCAGGCGAGCGCCCAGCCGAGGCCAACGTGCCACCGGGCCAGGATCGGCTCGGCAAGCTCGCTCTCGAGGATCTCTTGGGCGGGAGGCGGCTTGAGCTTCGTCGCGACGTACCCGTGCAGGAAGGGCGCCGCCGCGACGTCGACGCCGCGCAGGAAGTCCGCGGGCGAGACCACCCGCGGCTGGAAGTACTCCTCGACCGCCGCCGAGCGGCTCACCATCTCCGTCTCGCGCGTGAAGATCCGCGGGAGCGACTGCGGGTCCGCGACCTTGTAGAACCGTCCGCCGCCCACGTCGCTGATCATTCGCAGCAGCGTCTCGTCGACGCCCGCGCCCAGGCCCACCGTCGAGACCGTGATGCTCTCGGCGGCCATCGCCTGCACCAGGTCGCGGATGCCGCTCTGCGGCGCCTGCCCGTCGGTGAGGAGGATGACGTGCTTCTTCTTGGCGCGCGTCGTCGTGAGCGCCTGGTACGCCGCGTCGAGCGCGGGAAAGATCTCCGTCCCGCCTCCCGCCTGGATGCGCGCGATGTCGTTCTGGATGCGCGCGCGATGCTTGGCCGGGGTCATGTGCACGATGCGCGTGGGCTGCGAGTCGAACACGATGACCTCGAGCAGGTCGTCACCCGCGAGGGTGTCGGCCGTCGCCTTCGCGGCCTGCTTGGCCATCTCGAGCGGGAGGCCCGACATCGAGCCGGACCGGTCGATGACCAGCGCCATCGCCACCTCCGGCTCGTCGCGCCGCTTCTCCGCGTCCATCCGCACCGGCAGGAGGCGCTCGACCGTGGTGTGGTACCAGCCGCCGAGGCCGTAGCCGCTCTCGCCGCCGGCGAAGAGGAAGCCGCCCCCGAGATCGCGCACGTACTGCTCGATCGTCTCCTGCTGCGTCAGGGTGACCCGCTCGGCGGGCATGTCCGAAAGGACGATGAAGTCGTACCGCTCCGCCTCGCGCAGCGTCGTCGGCAGCGGGTCGCTCGTGTCGACGTTGAACTCCTGGGCCGACAGGGCGGAGGCGAGGTAGCTGGCGCGCGCCGGGTTGCCGTCGACGTAGAGGACGACGGGCTTGCCCACGACCGCCGCCACGGCGGTGGCGCGGTTGTTCTCGACGAAGCGATCCTGCGAGGCACCCGTGACCTCCAGGGAGTACGTCACCTCCCCGGGCACCACCGCGCGGCTCCGGAACGACACGTCGTTGTCGCCCGGCGCGAGGTCGACCTCCTTGACGCCGTCCAGGCCGTTGATGACGTCGCCCTGCTTGAGCACGAGCTTCGCCTTCTGCGCCACGCTCGAGAAGACCTGAGCGTGTACGTCGAACGTCTCGCCCTCGTGGACGTGCTCGGGCAGGCGCAGGTCACGTACCGCGACCTCGCCAGGCACGGGGCGTGTGTAGGGGATCGCGAAGAGCTTGACGCCGTAGCTCTTCGCCCGGCTCGCCTCGGCCAGCAGGTCGCCGTCGGTCTGCACGCCGTCGGTCATGAGGACCGCCCGGCGCAGGGTGCCCTCCGGGAAGAGTCCGTAGGCGAGCTGCAGGGCGCTCGCGATGTCCGTCGCGCTCCCCAGACCGGGGCCGTGGCGGTCCATGACGGGCGCCTGCTTCACGTCGTCAGCCAGCGGCACGACGTGCGGGCGCTTCGCGAAGGTCACCAGGCGGACCAGATCGTCCTTCGGCCGCGCGTCGAGCGCGCTCTGCAAGGCCGCGCGCGCGTCGTCGAGCGAGGCGTCCGGCACGCTGTCGCTCACGTCCACGACGTACACCGTACAGACCCTCTGCGACGTCGCCGTGCGCGACAGGCGCGCGAGACCAAGCGCCAGCACGGCGACGAACGCCACGCGCAGCGCTCCCGAGATGACCCGCTGCCCCAGCGGCAGATCGGCCAGGCTCCGCCCGATCATCCAGAGGAAATACGGCGCCAGCAGCGCCAGCCCGAGCATGCGCGGCGCGAGCAACTGGTAGTCGACGCCGCCGCGGCTCCATGCGAGCGCCGCCCCCGCGTTCCACACGAAGTGCAGGTACGCCCACAGCAGCAGGCCCCCGACCGCGAGGCTCGCGACGCCGAGCACGACCGCCCGCGACGGAGCCCTCATACCGTCAGTCTCCTGTGGTACGTCGCCCACTCGAGGGCCGTGAGCAGGACGACGGCCAGAAGCAGGTAGATCCAGATCTCGCGGCGCACGCCCATGCGGAAGCCCTCGGGGGCGCCCGCCGCCTTGCCGTCCACCGAAGGCGCGTCCTGAGGCGCGATCGCACTCTCGGAGGCGTCCAGCAAGCTCGCGGCGAACGACGTCGCCTGTTCGCCCGCCGTCAGCTCGTAGAAGCCCGCGTGCTCCCCCAGCATCACGGCCCGCCCCTCGTGCACCGGCACCGACTGCGTCGTGCCGTCCGGCAGCTTCACGCTCGCCTGCGCGACGCCGCCGGCCACCGGGATCCGCCAGACCTCCCCGGTGCGGAAGGTCGAGAGGTACTGCGCGTCCTCGTCGGTGAACCAGTTGATGCAATCGACGACGAAGAGCGGCCAGGCCATCCGCAGGGGCAGGTCGCTGTCGCGCACGTCGAAGCCGAGGGCGACGAACCGGTAGCCCCCCCGGTCCCCGGCGACGAGCAGCGGCGACGCGCCCCCGTCCGAGGCCCCCAGGACCTTGTCGCCCGCCTGCGGGACGAGCCTGTGGCCCGCCGACACGTTGACGTCGTCGAGCGCGAGGAAGCGCACCGCCGGGTGCCGGCGATCGACCTTGTCGAAACCAGGCTGCACCAGGGCCGGCCCGACCTTCACCGGCCCCGTGTCGCCGCGCGGATCGAGGTACAGTGCGTGCGCGCGCGGCATCTCCGCCGGCGTCACGCCGTCGAAGACGACGGCGTCCCAGCCGCCGGTCGCGATGGCCTTCGAATACGCAGCCGGGACCACGTCCGTCACGTCGAGGTACTCGTCGAGCAGGAGCGCAGCGTCCAGGTACGCGTTGCCCGCCGTCACGACCAGCACACGCGCGCGCCGCCGCTCCGGCAGCAGCGCGTAGGCGTGATCGTCCACGGCGAGGTCGTCGCGCACTCCGTCGGCGAGCGCGAGGTTCGCCTCGAGGGTGCGGCTCGCGCCCGAGAGTTGCGGGTAAAACCGCGGCAGTCGCTCGCCCGGCTGAAGGCGCAGCTTCGTGAGATCCACCAGCGCCCCGTCGCCGAGCAACTGCAGCTCCACATCCTCCGCCGCGTCGCCCGTGTTGGTGAGCTCGAGCATCACCTCGTAGCGGTTCTTGTCGAGCGGGTACCTCCGTACCGCGAACTGCGTGACCCCGACGTTGCGCCGCCCGCTCCCCACCTTCACGAAGGAGAGCCTCGCATCGCCCAGGTGCACGGGCCCCGTCGCGTCGCTCGCCTCGCCCAGGGCGCCGTCCGAGACGACGACGATCTCGCCTCGCGGGACGCCGCGCAGTACGTCGCTCGCGAAGCGCAGCGCGCGCGGAAAGTCCGCCCTCGTGTCGGTCGCCCGCACGGCGTCGACCTCGCGCTCGAGCGCCGACGTGTCGGCCGTCACCGGTCCGAGCGGCGTCACCATGGCGTCCATCTGCGCGACGAGCATGCGGTCGGCGCCCCCGAGGCCCCGCACGATCTTCTTCGCCTCGCCCCTGGCCACCTCCAGGCGGCTCGGCGACACGTCCACCGCCTGCATCGACGCGCTCGCGTCGACCAGGACCACCACCGTGCGGCCCTGCACGAGGCTCTCGGCGGCCCGCGGGTCGCCGAGCGCGAGGACGAGCAGCGCCAGGAGCGCGAGCTGCAGGAGCAGCGACAGGACCCGCTTGAGCTTCGAGAAGAGGCTCGTCGCCTCCTTGTCCCGGAGGATCCGCTCCCAGAGCGGCGAGAACGGCACGACGACGACCCGCCGCCGGAGCTTGAGGATGTAGAGGACGACGACGCCGACGCCGACCGCTCCGAAGATGGCGAGGAGCTCTGCGAGCGGAAGGCCGGAGAAGATCACCGCAGGAACCCTCCGCGGCGGAAGACGTGCAGGATCAGCTCGTCGAACGGCACCTCGACGCTCGCGGCCACGTACGGCACCTGGTGCGTGACGCAGAAGCGCTCCACGTCGGCCCGGTGCATGTCGAACGCCTCGGCGAAGCGCGTCAGGACCTTGGGGGTGACGGTCACCTCGCGCTCGTCGCCCGTCTCGCAGTCGTACACGAGCACGTCGCCGTGGAGCTTCGGCCGCCCCTCGGACGGGTCGAGGACGTGCACGACGAAGACGTCGAACTTGTTGTACCGCAGGACGTTCACGCCCTTCTCGAAGCCCGCGGGGTCGTACAGGTCGCTGACCAGCACCGCCAGCCCACGCCGCTTGTTCTGCGCGACGAACGTCTTCATCGCGTCGCCCAGGTCCGTCCTGCCGTCGGCGCGCACCGCACGCAGGAAGCGCAGCGCCTTGAAGATGCGCGCCTTGCCGCGCGTCTCGGGCATCCGTCCTGAGATCGCGTCGGTCGTCGAGACGATGCTCACGCGATCGAGGTTCGCGAGGCCCACGTACGCGAGCGCCGCAGCCACCTTCTTGGCGTAGCGGAGCTTGCGCCCGTCGCCGAAGCCCATCGACGCGCTCGCGTCGACGATGAAGTAGATGGCGAGGTCTTCCTCCTCCTCGAAGAGGCGGACCAGCAGCTTCTCGAAGCGCTGGTAGACGTTCCAGTCGAGCGTGCGGAAGTCGTCGCCCGGCTGGTAATCGCGGTGATCGGCGAACTCGACGCCGCTGCCGCTCTTCTTCGTCCGCCGCTCGGCGCGCAGCCGCCCCGCGAACACGCGGCGACTGACGAGCGCGAGGTACTCGAGCTTGCGCTGGAACTCGTCGTCGAAGATCTCGTCGTCCCCGGCGGGGACGGACCTCTTCGCGCGACGCCAGGGGAGGACGTCGAGCAGACCCATGGGCTAGTTGGCGGTCGCGGCCTTCTCGACGTTGCCCTCGGGGATCACCTTGAGGATGGCGTCGAGCACCTGGTCGGTCTTGATCCCTTCCGCCTCGCCCTCGAAGTTGAGCAGGACGCGGTGGCGAAGCGCCGGGTGCACGACGGCGCGGACGTCGTCGACGCTCGCGGCGAACCGCCCGTCGAAGAGCGCGCGGATCTTGGAGGCGAGGAGCACCGCCTGCGCCCCGCGCGGCGAGCTGCCGTAGCGCACGAAGCGCTTGACGAGATCCGGCGCGTCCGGCCCGTCGGGGTGCGTCGCCTGCACGACGCGGATCGCATAGTCCTGCACGTGGCGCGCGACGGGCACCTGTCGAACGAGCTTCTGCATTTCGATGATGTCCTCGCGCGTGAGGACGGCGGAGCGCGCCTCGAGCCCCGAGCCCGTCGTGCGGTCGAGGATCTCGTGCAGCTCCGCGCGCCCGGGGAACGGCACGTGCAGCTTGAAGAAGAAGCGATCGAGCTGCGCCTCGGGCAAGGGGTACGTTCCCTCCATCTCGAGCGGGTTCTGCGTGGCGAGCACCACGAAGGGCTCGTCGAGCGTGTAGGTGCGCTTGCCCACGCTCACGCGGTGCTCCTGCATCGCCTCGAGCAGCGCGCTCTGCGTCTTGGGCGTCGCGCGGTTGATCTCGTCGGCGAGCACGATGTTCGCGAACACCGGCCCTTTCCGGAACTCGAACGACTTGCCGCCGCTCTGCGTCTCGTCGATGACCGTCGTGCCCAGGATGTCGGCCGGCATGAGGTCGGGCGTGAACTGGATGCGCGAGAAGCCGAGCGACAGCGTCTCGGCGAGCGTGCGCACGAGCATCGTCTTGCCGAGCCCCGGCACGCCCTCGAGCAGCGCGTGCCCCCCCGCGAGCATGCACGTGACGACGCCGTCGACGACGTCGCGGTTGCCGACGATGGACCTGGCGATTTCCGCGCGCAGCTCGTCCATCCGCTTGCGGAAGAGCGTCACGTGCTCCCGCACGTCCTCGGTCTCGGTCATGGGCCTGGCCTCACTTGTCTTCGCGCGGGCGAATGAGCTGGAAGTAGCGCTTCACGTAGAACCTGTACCCGCCGGGGATGTCGTCCTTGGCCAGCGACTCCTCGGCGACCTGGTGGTACTCGGTGTAGACCTTCTGGTAGCCGCGCGACGCGAAGCCGTGCTCGGCCGCGCCGAGGATGACCTGGCTGCGCGAGCCGCCTTGCCCGGTGTCGGCGCCTTGCACCTGCGTGTCTTCGGTGCCCATCCTCGCGCTCGTCGCCGCGCCCTGAACCTTCGGGTCGTGACCCTCGCCCCAGCCGCGCCCCGGCTGACCCTGTCCCTGACCCCCCTGATCCCCCTGCCCGCTCGATCCACTCCCTGCCCCGCCCTTGGAGAGCATGAGGATCTTCTGGCCACCCGGCCCGAGCACCCACGTCTCGCCGCCCTGCCCGCCCGGCTGGCTCCCCTGGCCGCCCTGGCCCTGGCCGCCCTGGCCTTGCTGACCGTCGCCCTGGCCTTGCTGGCCGCTCTGCTGCTCCTGCCCCTCACCCTGTCCCGGCTGCCCCTGCTGGCCCTGGCCGCCCTGACCGCTCTGCCCTCGCGCCATGCGGGAGAACCGCTGCAGGCGCACCATCTGGCCCTTGCCGCCCTGACCCTGCTGGCGCATCAGCTGCCGTAGCTCCTCGAGCTTCTGGCGCAGCTCCTCCTTCTGCTCCTGCGTCATCTCCTGCTGCTGGATGTGGTTCAGGTCCTCGGCGCCCTGATCCAGATCCTGGGCGGACAGGCCCATGTCCTTCATGAGGTCCTCGGCGGCCTTCTCGAGCTCGCGGTCGAGCCGATCGAGCTGGCGGCCCGCCTCCTTCTGCTGGTCGAGATCGCGGTCGATGCGCTCGAGCTCGCGCTCCTTCTTCTTGAGGAGGCTCTGCTCCTCATCCGAGCCGCCGTCGCCCGCCTGCTGCTTGCGCTTGAGGATCTCGTCGGCAAGCTCCTTGCGCCGCTGCTCGATGGCCTGCTGGCGCCGCTCGGCGTCGGCTGCCGACTTCTTCAGCGCCTCGCGCAGCTGCTCGAGCTTCTGCTTGTCGACGGCGCTCCCCGACTCCCGCAGCTTCCTGGCGAGATCGTGCAGCGCGTCGCGCGCCTCGTCGAGCTTCGCCTCCGACAGGGCCTCGCCCGCGGGCCTGGTGAGCTCCGCCTTCTTCAGCTCGTCGCCGATGCGATCGAGCTGCTCTTCGAGGGCCTTGCGATCGGCCTCGCTGCCCGTGAGCAGGCGCTGCTCGAGGGCCTCCATCCTGCGGAACGCTTCGGTGCGGTCGAGGCGACGGTTGGCGATGTCGTCGACGAGCTTGTTGAACTCCTCGATCGCCGCCTTCGTGTCGTCGCTCTGGTCGCGCTGCTGGAGCTGCTCGAGGAAGTCCTTCACGTCGTCGAGATCGTCGGCCGCCATCTCGACCGGCTCGATCGTCCTGGCGTGCGCCACCGGCACGTGATGGCGGACCTCGAACAGCATGAGCACCACGAGCCCGGCCAACAGCCCCGCGGCTGCCGCGAGCGCCCGCGGCGCCCGGATGCGCACCGCGGCGCCGGGGCGCAGGTCGTGCGCCGAGCCCACGGCGTCCTCGATCGCCGCGCGCATGAAGGGCGTGCGCTCGCCCTCGGGCTGCTCGGAGAACGCCAGCGCGCTCGCGAGCCGATCGTGCAGCCCGTAGTGCCGATCGAGCGCGCGCGCGCCGGCGCGCGACGGCAAGCGCCACAGGAACGCCGCGACGGAGGCGCCGACCGCGCCCAGGGCGGCCGCGACTAGGACGGCCCGCGCGGCCGGCTCGGAGAGCAGCTGCGCCTTGCGGAGCGCGACGTCGGCGAGGGCGAGGGCCAGGGCCGCACATAGCGTCCTTGCACCCACATCCAGCGCACGCCCGAGGCGGATTCGTTGCTCGGCGCGGCGCGCGAGCCTCCGAATCCGGTCCACGCCGTGGGCTGAGCTGCTCATCCGGTTCTGACTCTGTGACGCGCGGCGAGCGCCGAAGTTCCCCTGGCGACGCAGCTTCGCCTCGAAGTGTAGCAAATGGCGTACGCGCGGGACCGGCGAGGTATTCCGCCTCGCGTCAGGACCGCGGGAACTTCGCCCGGTACGCCGCGACGATGACGTCCGCGGCGTGCGCCGGTGGCACGCCGCCCACGTTGAGCACGAGATCGTAAGCACACGGATCGGCGGCGTCGCGCTGGTAGTGGTGCCGGATGAAGGTGCTGCGCTCGCGATCGAGGCGGTCCACCTCGGCGCGCGCCTCGGCCTCGGATGTCCGCCGTACACCGGCGAGCGTCCGCACGCGCACGTCGAGCGGCGCCACGATGCGCACGCGCAGCGAGGCCTCGGTCGGGATCACGAACTGCGCCCCCCGCCCCACGACGACGGCGCTGCCGTGGTGCGCGATCGCGTGAAACAGGCGCGTCAGCTGCGCGACGTACTCGGTCTCGGTGCCGGCCTCGCCCATCAGGATCCCCGAGAGCAGGTCCTCGATCGCGCTGCGGGCGCGCTCGTCGACCGCGCGCAGCAGCGTCTCGGGCGCGCCGCTCTGCTCGGCGATGCGCTGCACGAGCTCCTGATCCCAGAGGCGAAAGCCGAGCGCCTCGGCGGCGCGCCGCGCGAGCTCGGTGCCGCTCGTGCCCGCCTGCCGGGACACGGTGACGATGGGGCGCGCCGGCTCGCGGACGGGCGGCGCTTCGCCCTTGCGCTTCTGCTCGGCCATCCACCGCTGCACCTGTTGCTCGACCAGATCGTGCACGCTCGCGCCGAGGGGCATGATCCAACGATAGCTCCCGGTAGGCGGAGGGAAAGCAGGCTCGGGCGGCGTCGGGCAGCTCCGCCGTCACGGGGTACGCGAGATGCCTGGAGGTGCTCACCATGCGTGCACCCTTCTCGACCGCTGCCGCCCTCATCCTGCTGTCGTCCGTCGCGTGCGCCACGCACGACTGCCCGCCCGCTCCGGCGCAACCCCCCGTGGCGTGCCGCTGCGCCTGCGGCGGCGGAGCCGCGGATGCCGGCGGGGCGTGCGGCGACTGCGCGGGAGGGATGATGGGCGCCGGCATGATGATGGGGCCCGGGCACGCCGGTGGCGGCGGGATGATGCGCGGTGGACCGATGGCTGGCATGGGCGGTCCGATGACTGCTCCGATGGCTCCCCCGGTGGCGCCGGGGCCGGACGAGTCGGCGACGTCGCTGCGCCCCGCCGCGAAATCCGCGCTGCTGCGCGCGCTCGACGAGGAGTACCGGGCGGAGGCGCTCTACGAGCACATCGCGAGCCAGCTCGGCCCCCGGCGCCCGGTCGCGATGATCGCGCGTGCAGAGCACCGTCACGCCTGGGTGCTCGAGAGCCTCGCACTCGCGCACGGCGTCGACCTGCCTCCCAACCAGTGGAGGGCGGCGAAGCAGCCGGACCTGGCCAACCTCACCGCCGCATGCCGCGCCGGCGTCGACAGCGAGAGGAAGACGATGGCGACGTACGACGAGCTCGCGAAGGTCGATCTACCGCCGGATCTCCAGCGCGCGTTCGCCCACCTGCGCGCGGCGTCTGCCGAGCACCACCTGCCGGCGTTCGAGGCGTGCAAGTAGGCCCCGGCGGGCTCGCCGCGCGACGCCCTCGGGCCCAGCCGGGCGCGCCTATTCGGGCCGCATCGCCGGCTTGCCCTCGCGCGCATGGTCGAACATGCGCGTCGTCGGGTACGCGAGATCGACGTCGTCCATCCCGGCGAGCATCTCGAGGATCGACTCCCAGATCACGCTGGCCGAGCTGCGGCGCTGCCGCGGCGCGCACAGGTAGCGTGCGGTCAGGCGGACGCCGCTGTCGACGACCGAGGTCCAGACCACGGGCGTGAGCGCTCCGAGCTTGATGTGGAACGACTCGGCCGCCTGCAGCATCCGGGCGGCCGCGTCGGGCGCGATCACCTCGGCGTGCCCGGTCACCGCCTTGAGCAGCCCGTCCTTGGCGCGGCGCCAGTTGCTCTCGGCGGTCACCACGATCTCGAGCTCGTTCCAGATGTAGCCGAGGCCCGCGTCGTAGTTGAATACGGGGTTCTTGAAGAGCATGCCGTTGGGCACGTTCACGACGCGTCCGGTGCTCTGATCGGCGTGCACCCAGTTGCCGATCTCGAGCAGCACGAAGCGGAAGATGCGGATGTCGACGACGTCCCCCGCGACCGCGCCGATCTGGATGCGATCGCCGACCGTGAAGGGGCGCCGCGTGATGATGAAGAACCAGCCGGCGAGGTTGGTGAGCGGATCCTGCAGCGCGATCGCGATCCCCGCGCTGACCAGGCCGAGGTACGTCGCGTACCCGGTGACGCCGGCGATCCAGATCCGCGCGAGGACGATGAGCGCGAGGGCGCCGAACACGTACGTCACCGCGGCCGTGGCCTGGTACCGAGTGGCCGGCTCGGTGACCGCCCGCGTGATGAGGCGCCGCGACAGCCGCCGCGCCAGCCCGTAGAGCAGGACGACCGCGAGCGTCCCCAGGACGCGCTCGGTCGTCTCCGGGTCGAGGCCGACGGAGAGCGCGATGGCGTCCTCGAGTCGCGCGAGGGGGTTGGTCATGGACGCGCGTCCCGATCCGACATGCCGCGCCTATGCTGCACGAGTCGGGCGACGCTTGCCACCGGCGTCGAGGCCGACGGGCCTGCGGCCTACGTGCCCTGCACGATCGGCAGGCGTACGGTCGCGGGCCGCCGGGCCCTGGGCACCGGGTCCTCCCGCACCTGGCGCAGCGCCCGTTCGATCCGCGGCAGCACGGTCTCCTCGGTGTAGCGAATGAGGTGCTCTCCCTGGATCGCGAACATGAACGCGCGGCGCACCGCGTGGTGGCCTCGACGCAGCGAGCGCGCGAGCAGGCGCCAGAAGTGCCCCCGGCGCTCGCCGAGAATGCCGATGCGCACGATGGCCCGAGCCGCCGGGGCGAGGTCCCGGGGCTGGAAGCGGGAGCCCGCCACCGGCGCACCCACGCGCTCGATCACGCGCTGGCACCGCGCGTAGTAGCCCTGCGCCGAGTACAGGTCGCGCATCAGCTCCCGGTAGCCGGAGAGCAGCGGCTCCTCGCCCATCGACGTCTCGAAGTTCGGTCGCGCGAAGGCGTCGCCGTCGGACGTGTCGCGCAGGCGCCCCTCGCGCTCCAGTCGCCGCCAGAGCTGGGTCCCCGGCAGCGCGGTGAGCAGCCCCACCATCGCGAGGGGGATGGGAGAGGTGGAGATGAACTCGCGCTGGGCGTCGAAGGCCTCGGGGCCGTCGGTGTCGAAGCCGACGATGAAGCCCCCCATGACGTCGAGCCCCGCGCGCGTGATCGTGTCCACGGCCTGGTGCAGATCGACGAGGTTTTGCGCCTTCTTGGTCTCGCGCAGCGACTCGGCCGAGGGCGTCTCGATGCCCAGGAACACCGAGTCGAAGCCCGCCTCGACCATCATCCGCAGCAGGGCCGCGTCCGCGGCGAGGTTCACGCTGGCCTCCGTGTAGAAGGAGAATGGGAACCCGTGCTCCCTCTGCCAGCGGGCGACCTCCGGGAGCAGGACCTTGACCGCGCGCTTGTTGCCGATGAAGTTGTCGTCGACGAAGAACACCGGCCCGCGCCAGCCGAGCGCGTTCAGCGCGTCGAGCTCGACGAGCACCTGGGGCGGGCTCTTGAAGCGCGGCACCCGCCCGAACATCTCGATGATGTCGCAGAACTCGCACGTGTACGGGCAGCCGCGCGAGTACTGCACGCTCATGGCCTGGTACCGCGAGAGGTCGACCAGCTCGAAGCGGGGCGGCGGAGACTTCGAGACGTCCGGCTTCGCGTCCGAGAGGGCCGCGAGGACGCGCGGCTCGCCGCCCCCCTCGATCGCGCGGACGACCGCGTCGATGCGCCCCTCCGCCTCCCCGAGGAAGACGTGGTCCGCCTCGTCGAACAGCGAGGGGGACGTCGTGACCGCCGGGCCGCCGACGATCGTCTTGCGTCCCAGCGCGCGCGCGCGCCGTATCACCGCCAGCGCGGAGGGCGCCTGCACGAGCATGCCGCCGACCAGCAAGGCATCGGCCCAGAGGAGGTCCTGATCGGAGAGCGGAGCCGCGTTGAGGTCGGCCACCCGCACCTGCCACGCGCGCGGCAGCATCGCCGCGAGGGTCAGCAGGCCCAGTGGAGGCAGTGTCGCGCGCTTTCCGATGAAGGGCAGACTGTGCTGGAAGCCCCAGTACGTGGTGGGAAACTCGGGATGTACGAGAAGCACACGCACAGGTCGGAGGTAAGGCTCGCGCGGGTTCATGGCGTCATGGTCTCATCACGGGTGGACCATCCTTCGTTCATCGCGGCGGCGGGCGAGCTCCCGACACGGTGGATGCCCGCTGCGACCGCTGCTCGCCGCGGCTCGAGGCCGTAGCGGGTCGGGTACGCGCCGTAACCGGTCGGGTACTGTCGGTGCGTCACCATGCGACCCTCATGGTGAGGCCACCTCCATAGCGGCCGATGCTCGGCGCCACCTGCGCCCGCGACGTGAGGATCATGACGCTCCCGGTGACGGCTCCCGCGAGTCCCGTAGCAAACGAGAGACCGGCCGCGTCGCGGCAGGCCTCCGCGAGGCAGTCGGCGGGGTTCGAGAGGGCGCGCGCGCCGAGATAGGTCCCCACCGCGAGGCCGGCGACGCCGACGCCCGCCGCGAACAGGCCCACGCTGCGTCGGGTGTCCAGCGCGTCCGAGATCGGGTTGCCCGGTGCGACCTCGACTCGCCTCGTCGTGCGCGGCTCGAGCTCCACCTCCACCGCTCGACTCTCGCGCCGCGGCGCGCTCGCGACGATCGCGTGCCTCCCGGGATCGACGGGCAGCGCGACACCGAGGCTCGCCTCCCCCACCGGAACGCCGTCGCGCGTGACGATCGTCGAAGCCGGCGCCTCCCGCGTGACGACGATGGCAAGGCGCGGCAGGGTCGGCTCGAGCGCCGCAGCGTGCTGCGTCGCGTAACCGTACCGCTCGTCGCTCCGCGACATCGTTTCGGCCGCCGCGACGAAGTGTCCCCAGGCGCTCGCGGTGCGACCAAGGCGCTCCTCGCAATCGGCGAGGTTGAAGAGCGTGCCGGTGGCGGGGTCGATGCGCTCGCTCTCGGCGAACTTGCCGCAGGCTCTCGCGTAGTCGCCGCTCGTCGCGAGCGCGCGCCCCTCGCGAAACAGCACCTCGGCGATGGCCGGATCGCCTGGCAGGGCGGTCGCCGATGCGGGAACCAGCGCCGACGGGGCCGCGAGCGCGAGCGGGAGGAGGAGGTGGTGGGGGCGCATGGTCGGTCGCCTGGGGCCACTCAGTGGCGCCTGTCGAACATGGTCCGGAGAGGGTTCGTGGACGGGCCTGCCGCCCGCGGCGTCGTGCTCGTGGACGCGCGACGTGGCGGCGGACACATCACCCCGTCAGGCTCGAGGCGCGCCGGGTCGGGCGCGCGGTCGCTCGCCACCGGGGTGGACACCGCGAACGGTGCGGGGGTACGGATCACCGCGGACGAAGCTGCGGGCGGCGTGCCAGCGGCCGGGCGCTCGTCGCGCGCCCTGGCCGAGACGCCGATCGCCACCGCCACGCAGGCGAGACCGAGGGCCCGCGCGACCCACGGCGCCCGCGCACGCGGCCGGCGCCTGGTGGCGACCTCTCTCGAGGGGACGCGTTCGTGCCCTGACAGCGCCGGCGCCGCGCCTCCGACGCGGGCGACGCGCACCCCGGGGAGCGTCGCTCGCAGCGCCTCCTGCATGGAGCGAGCATCGGGCCACCGGTCGGCCAGCCGCGTCCGGAGCGCGCGGTCCACCAGCGCGACGAGGGCCGGCGGCGCGTCCGGCAGGACGGTCGCCAGAGAGCGAGCCGGCTTGGTGAAGGTCGCTGCGAGCAGCTCGGGGAGCGTGTCCTCGACGTGCACGTACTCGCCCGAAAGCAGCGTGAACATCGTCGCGCCCACCGACCACACGTCGCTCTGGACATCGACCAGATCCCAGCGTCCTCGCGCCTGCTCGGGCGACATGAACCCCGGCGACCCCATGGGCACACCGGCCGAGGTGGTCGAGGGAGAGGGCTCCTTGGCCTCGGACAGGCGAGCAATACCGAAGTCGAGGACCTTGACGTGCCCGTCCCTGGTGAGAAAGAGGTTCTCGGGCTTCACGTCGCGGTGGATGATCCCCCGCTCGTGCGCCGCGACGAGCACGTCGAGCAGCTGATCGGTCACCAGCAGCACCTGCTCGGCCGGGAGCCTGCCGCCCCGGGCCGCCGCCCATTCGTACAGCGTCGCCCCCTCGAGCAGCTCCATCACCAGGAACGGGCGGCCGTCGTCGTCGACGTCGTCGTCGATCACGCGCAGGGCTCCGGGGTGCCCGATCTTGTTGGCGATGTACCCCTCGCGCCGGAAGCGCCTGGCGAGATCCTCGCAGCGCGCGATCTCGGCGTGCAGGATCTTCACCGCGCCGCGCATGCCGTTGCGGTGCGTCGCCGCGTACACGGCGGCCATGCCGCCGACGTCGATCAGCGCGTCGAGGTGCCACTTCTGGCGCAGGGTGCGTCCCACCCGCTCCGCGCCCTCTCGCGGCTCGGCGTCCGAAGATCGACTCATGACGCCCCCCCTCACAAGCACTCGGCGTACCTGACGCCCCGGTGTTCAATGCCACTGGAAGGGCCACCGCGGTCGTCGGGAGGGAGGCCCGCGTCACCCGAACACCTTCTCCTCGGTCGCGTCGGCCTGTGCCGCGTCCGGCTCGGCGTCGCGCGAGAGGCGCGCGGCGTCGCGCTCCTTCGACTCGCGGTACCACTCGCTCGCGGCGATCATCGACATCACCTCGTTGGTGCCGGTCCAGATGCTCGCGAGCCGCAGATCCCGGTGGATGCGCTCGACCGGGTAGACGTTCGTGTATCCGATGCCGCCCATCACCTGCATCGAGTCGTGCACCACGCGCTGGCACGACTCGGTAACGAACTTCTTCGTCTCCGAGACGAGCCGCCGGAGCGGGCCCGGGCCGATCTTCGCGTCGGCCGCGAGACAGGTCGAGTAGACCATGGCGCGCGACGCGTCGAGGAGCGTCGCCGCCTCGGCGACCTGGAAGCTCACGCCCTGGAAGCGGTTGATCGGCTGGCCGAACGCCTTGCGCTTGGTCGTGTAGCGTGTGGCGATCTCGAGCGCGGGGCGCGCCGCGCCCACGGTCATGGCCGCCGTCCCGAGCCGCTCGGGGACCATCATCGTGTCGAACACGGCCGCGCCGCCGTCGAGGCGGCCGAGCACGTTCTCCTTGGGCACGCGCACGTCCTTGAACACGACGCGGCTCGCGCCGCCGCCGCGGCAGCCCATCAGCCCGTACAGGTAGCTCGTCTCCACGCCCGGAGAGCGGTCGACGAGCAGGCACGAGATCCCCTTCTGGGGCTCGGCCTTCGGATCGGTGCGCGCGTAGACGAGGAAGTAGTCCGCGGCGGTGCCGCCGACGATGAAGCGCTTCTGGCCGTTCACGAGGAAGTGGTCGCCCCTGTCCTCGGCCACCGTCGTGGTGCCGAAGAAATCGGAGCCGCCGCGCGGCTCGGTCAGGCACTCAGCGGCGAAGAGCTCGCCGCGCAGAAGCGGGCGCAGGTAGCGCTCCTTCTGAGCGTCGGACCCGTGGAGGGCGATCGCGTCGCACACGAGCTCGGCGCCGACGCCGAACACGCACGCGAAGATGTACCCGAGGGCGCCGATCTCCTCCATGACCGCGGCGGTCGCGACCCAGTCGAGGTCGCGCCCTCCGAGCGCGCGCGGATAGCGACAGCCGAGCAGGTTGCGGCGCCCCGCCTCGCGCAGGAAGTCGCGCGGGAAGTCGACCTTGTCCTGGTCCATGTCGAGGACGAGCTGCCGCGGGACCGTCTTGACGAACTCGCGCGCCTCGTCGCGGACGCGTCGCTGCGCGTCGCTCAGAACGAAATCGAACATCCCTCTTCGTACGAGGGCCGTCGCGGTCGGGCGATGACCGGTGTCATCGCGGCAGGCCGGAGCGCGCCCGGGCAGCGCTCACCGACAGCCGGTCGGCCCCGGGACCTCGCAGGTCCCGCCAACGCAGGCCGCCCCGAAGTCGCACAGGGGGCCCGCGTCCGCGTCGCAGCTCGCGCCGTCGGTGGCGAACGCCGTGCACGTGCCCGCGTACGGCGCCCGGGTGGCCCCGCTGCAGAAGGAGCCCGGGCCGGTGCACACGACGAGGTTGCCGCTCACCAGGCCGCAGGCGCCGCCCGCGGGCGCGAACGCGACGGTCTGGCACTGCTTGCTCACGGGGTTGCAGAAGACGCCGTGGAGCTGGTCGCACTCGGTGGATGCCTGGCAGGCGGTCCCCGCGGCGCTCGGCGTGCCGCACGTCCCGCCGGCGCACCCGAGATCGGGCCGGCAGGGCTGCGTCGCGCTGCAGGTCGAGCCCGCGGTGCCGTACGGGGTGCAGGCGCGGCCCACGCACGCCATGGCGGGCTGGCAGTCGCCGTCGGTGTCGCACGCGGCCCCGGCGGCTGCGGGCGACGTGCACGCGCCGCAGAGCGCGTCGGTCGGCACCCGGCAGCGCGTGCCCTTGCACTGGCCGTCGGCCAGGCACGCGACGCCGTCGGCCAGCGTGCCGGGCTGCGGAAGGCACGCGGACGGCATCTTGCGCCCGAGCAGGTCCGGGCAGCTCATCGGGCCGAGCACCTGCGCGCACGCCTCCACCTGGGCCACCGTCTCGCTCGTCCCGGGGACGCCCAGGTCCGCGACGAGCTGCATCTTGAACCTCGCCTCGCACGTCGCGAGGGCGCCGAAGCCGTACGTCGCGTACGCGGGGGCGCACGCCTGCAGGCGCGTGCAGTAGGCCTCGGCGGCGTCGGTCACCGCCTGGTCGACGCTGGCGCCGGTGCCCGAGCCGGGGCCCCCGCCAGGGGCCGACGTCGAGCCGCCTCCGCAGCCGGCGAGGACCAGGAACGCGACCGAGGCGAGGAGGAGCCGGGAGATCATGGGCGCCCCACTGCAACACCCCGCGCGCCGACCGGGAAGAGGCGCGAATCACGCGGGCCTCGAGGCCGGCGTGCAGCGCCGACCGCACGATGCCAGCGAACGTCCCCGCCGCCGTGGCCCCCGGACGCGGGTCGGCCCTGTACAATCCCCCTCGCACCGATGCGCACCGGCACGCTCGTCCTCCTCGCGCTCGGGACGGGCCTCGCCGCGGGGGTCGGCCTGACGGCGACCGGCCATCTGCCGTGGGCGGCGAAGCAGATCAGCGCCCTCGCCTCGTCCTTGCCCGCGCCGTCCGCCCTCTTCCCGTCCGGCCCTTCCGGGCCCCGGGCCGACGCCGGCCCCGCCGACGCCGCCGTCGACGCGCGACCGGCGAAGGTCCAGACCGCCCCCCTCTCGAGCGCGCAGCTGAGCGCCCCCCTCTACGGCGTGACCTTCCTCGCTGCCTGCGGAGCGCCCGCGGACATGAGGGTGACCCTCAAGGCCAGCGTCCAGATGGGGCGAGCGACCGACGTGCGGGCGACGACCGCACCGCCCGATCCGGCCATCGAGTCGTGCATCGAGCACGCGGTGGGCGAACTGCAGTGGGACCGGAGCAAGAAGGTCGGCAAGGTGACGGTGCGGTACTGAGCCGAGCGGGGGCGACCGGAGCCTCATGTCCCCGACGCGCCCGTGAACTTGGCCGGCTCCGCCTTGAACTTCTCGGCGCAGTGCGGGCAGCAGAAGTAGTAGGTCTTGCCGGCGTACTCGGCGTGCGGCGAGGTCTCGGTCACCACGAACGGCTCGCCGGACACCGGGCACGTCGTGCGATCGCCGATCTTCGCGTCGCCGGGGGCCTTCGCGGGCGTCGCGGGTGCGGCGGACGCGGGCGCGGACGCAGGAGCGGCAGAGGGCGTGGCGCCCCCACAGGCGGACGCGGCGAGGAGGAGCACGGCGAATCGCTTCATGCCGCGTGCTTACCAGAAGCCGTACGACGCCGCGAGCCAGTACACCTCGCGCCCCGTGACGGGCGCCGGTACACTTGCTGCCGGAGCACGGCAGGCCCCATGACTTCGGGCCCCCGTCTCCGGAGGGCCTGCCGCGAGGCTCCCACGATGACCGCGTCCGCCCACAGAGCTCCCTCCTCCACGCCGCCGGCGACGCTGGTCCCGGCGACCACGCCCCCGCCCCGGCCGCAGTTCCGGCGCAAGCCCAGGAGCCGCGTGGCGCGCGCCGTGGTTGGCCTCCTGCTCGCGGCGGCCCTGGCGAGCGGCGCGGTGCTCGCGCTCGAGCCGAAGCCCGTGACGGCGACGCCGGTCGTGCGCGGGACGGCGGTCGACGCCGTGTACGCCACCGGGAGCGTCGAGGCCGCCGACCGGGTGGTCCTCAAGGCCCGGGCGACGGGGACGATCGACCTCAAGGTGCGCGAGGGCGCGACCGTCAAGAGGGGCGACCTGCTCGCCCGCGTCGACTCCCCGGCGCTCAAGTACGACCTGGCCCGCGGGCAGGCCGAGGCCTGGGCCGCCTCCCAGCAGGCGAGCGCGGGGGCGCCGCAGCTCGCGGCCCTCGACGCGCAGGCGCGCGCCATCGAGGCGGACCTGCACGCCGCGCGCGACGAGCGCGATCGCGCGAAGAAGCTCGTCAGCAGCGGCGCCGTCGTCCAGGCCGAGCTCGATCGCGACGACGCGCGCGTGGCGGCCCTGGAGGCGCAGCTGCAGGGCAACGAGGCCGAGCGCCGCTCGCTGCGCATCGAGCTGTCGGCGCGCGCCTCCGGCTCGAGCGCCGCGGTCGACTCGCTCGCCGCCCGCCT
>JAJYCT010000051.1 GCA_021778125.1 Myxococcales bacterium | reverse complement strand
CGGCGCGCGGGCAAGCGCAGCACATGCGGCGCCGGCGCGTGGGCGCCGAGCGGCTGCGCGGTCGACGGATGCGCGAGCTGCCGGGCCCTCTGCTCGCGCGCGTTCGCTCGCGTGTGCGGGATGAGCCTCACGTCGACGCCGAGCAGCGCCGGAGGCGGCCCGTGCATCACCGGCTGCAAGGACGCTCTCCCCGCGACCCCCGCCTGCGCACGCATGTACGGTCGGCTGCGGCTCGCGAGCGCGGCGGCCCCGCTTCCCGTGACGACGCGCGAAGAGAGCCCCGGTCCGAACACGCCGCCGCCGCTCGCGAACGTCCACGGCTCGGAGGCCGCGAACCCGAGCCCCACCGCGACCCCGCCGCTCCATCCCCAGGCGGGAGGCGTCGGCCCCCAGCCGAGATAGGTTGGGTCCCCCGCCACGAGCCACTGCACCCACGCCGGGGCGTACTCGCGCCCGGGGATCCACAGCCATAGGCCGCCGGCGTGGACCCAGCGGCCATAGTGAAAGCACACCCAGCCCCAGTCGTAGTCGCTCACCCAGGAGTAGTCGCCGTCGACGTAGTCCCACTGCCCCGCCGTGTCGTAGGGCGCGAAGTCGGCGCCCACCTCGTCCTGACTGGGCGTCCACGCGGTGCCGTACGTCGGATCGTCGACCCAGGCGCCGTGAGGATCGAGCGTGGACCGGAAGTCGGTGAGCGCGCTCGGATCGGTGTCGGCGTACTCGTCGCCCGGAGGCACGTCGACGGGCACGGCCTGCCCGTCGTCGGATTGCGCGCGCGCAGGCGGTGTCGCGGTCACAAGGGGCAGCGCGCCGCAGCCGACGGCGGCGAGCCACGTGACCATTCCCGCTCGACCTCGCATCATCCCCTGACTGTAGCGAAAGGAGGGCCCGGGGGCGAAGCCGGCCCGTCGGAGTAGGTCCCTCACTGCGCCGCGGCCTTCGCGAACGCGACGGGGCTCCGGTTGCCGTCGCGATCGTACGCGCGCACGCCGAAGAAGCGGTCGTCCTTGCTCAGCGGGATGCGCGCCTCGAGCGCGCGCCCGACGTCCGCGACGCGCTGCCAGGTCGGGCTGGTCGTGTCGCGCCACACGACCTCGTAGCCCGCGACGTCCGGCTCCTTGCACGCGCTCCACCGTACCAGCGTGTCGTTCGCGAGCTCCGCGGTGACCAGGCGCGCGCCTTCGGGCGGCGCGGGCGCGTTGGCCAGCCGGGCGAGGACGGCGGCCTGCAGGCGGGCCACGTCCGCGAGGTACGACGCGTCGACGTGCGCCGGGACGTCGGCGGGCGTGTGCTGGCGGTCGTAGTGCTCGAACGGTGTCGTGAAGCGGACGGCGGGGACGCCGAGCGCCGCGAACGCGAGGTGGTCGCCGCCGCGCAGGAAGCGGTCGGCGCGGAAGACGAGGTGCGGCTGCACGGCGGTGTGCTCCTCGGCCGCGACGTCGGCGACGAAGCGCGCGAGCTCGCGCGAGGGCGAGTCGCTCTCGGCGGCGAGCTTGCGGATCTCGGCGATCGCCGCGCCGTCGGCCGCCGCGGGCAGGCCCTCGGAGAAGACGCGGATCTCGCCCGGGTGGGGCGCGCCCGCGAGATCCGTCGGATCGCCGACGATGTCGTCGTTGAGGACCGCGCGCACGTCGAGGCCCGCGTCCTTCGCCGCGCGCGCGTGGAGCGCCGCCCCGTAGAGGCCCTGCTCCTCGCCGGCGGTCGCGAGGAAGACGAGCGTCGCGTCGAAGCGCTGCCTGGCCATCACGCGCGCGAGCTCGAGGACGACCGCCGTCCCCGACGCGTCGTCGTTGGCGCCGGGCGCGTCGCCCGCCGCGTCCATCACGTCCGCGGTGCGCGAGTCGTAGTGGCCGACGACGACGTAGCGGCGCGCGGCGGCCTCGGGCATCGCGCCCGGAAGGACCGCCACCACGTCGTCGAGCTCCACGTCGTGCGGGACGCGCTTGCCGTCGGCGCTCTGCGTGTGGACCTCGAGCTCGGCGCGCAGCGCCGTGCCCTCTCCCGCGTGCTGCATCTCGGCGAGGATCCACCGGCGCGCGGCGCCGATGCCGCGAGTGGCGTGCGACCCGTCCGAGAGCGTGTGGCGCGTGCCGAAGGCGCTGAGCGTGTCCACGTCGCGCCGGAGACGCGCGGCGTCGACGGACGCGAGCAAGGGCGCGAGGCGAGACGGCGGCGCGGACGCGGCGGGCGCAGCGGACGGCGCGGCCGGGGGACGCGCCGGGGTGCAGGCGAGCACGAGAGGCAGCAGGGCGGTCGTCGCGCGCATCGCGCGAGATCGTAGCTCCGGCCCGGAACGCAAGAAATGCTGCACGACGCCGAGACGTTCTGCGGGCTGCTCGCCGATGTACCGGGGCGCGTGAGGCGCTCAACCGCGCGCGCGCGAGCCGGCGTGCAGCAGGGCCTGGAGCCGCGCGGTGACGAGCAGCGCCTTCGGCCGCGCGCCGTCGACGCCGAGCGTGCGCAGGTGCGCAGCCATCCGGTGCGACGACGAGCCGACGTGCAGGGTGACGTCCCCGCGCGCGTGCGCCCGCGTCGGCGCGCGGACGTCGATGGGCGTGCGCACCAGGGCGTCGCCGAGCCGGGAGAACGTCAGGACCGAGAGAGCGGGCACCGGGACCCCCGGCCCCATGCTGCCCGCGATCTCGCAGATCGGCGGTCCGCCCCCGGGATCGTGCACGACGCTGCGGAAGGAGCGCCCGACGAGCGCGAAGTCGATCGGCGTCACGAACTTCGGGTAGCCCCAGAGCTCCCGCCCGGCGGCGTCGGCGGCCTCCGTCGTGACCGGCAGATCGACGACCCACGCGCCGACGTGGCGACGGCGCGGCTCGACGAGCAGCTCGGCGAGGCCGGGGAGAAGCCCGCGCTCGCCAGGCCGACGGGCGAGGATGGCCGTGCCGACCTCGTTGTACGCGCCGACGGTCGTGCGCCGGTACTCGTAGAACGACAGGCCGACGAGCGCCCGGTTCCCCTGCACGATGCCCGGCTCGAGCCCCGTCGACTCGAGGAGCGCCGTGGCGCCGCGCAGGTCCGCCTCGAAGAGCGCGAGCACGTTGCTCGCGTCCTCGTAGAGGATCGGAAGGTCCACGAGCCCCGCCGAGGTCCGGTGGACGGTGCGGTGGACGCGGAAGAAATCGGCCTTGCTCATCGGCTCGCCCCCTCGGGGTTCAGGCGCGCGATCGTCGCGAGGAGGCGTTCCTGCAGGTCCTCGACGACCGCGAGCCGGTTGATCTGGTTGGTGCCCTCGAAAATCTGGGTGAGGCGCGCGTCCCGCCACGCCTTCTCGACGCGAGCGCCGTGCGCGAGCGCGTGGTTGCCCAGCAGGTCCATCGCGCGCGTGCATACGCGCAGCCCGACGTCGGTGCAGAGGACCTTCGCGGCCGAGGCCTCGCGCTGAACGGCCTGCGTGCGCCGGGCGGCCGCCCACACCATCGCGCGCCCCGCCTGGGTCTCGGCGAGCATGTCGGCGATCGTGAGCTGCACGTCCTGGTACGCGACGAGCGGCTTGCCGGCCAGCGTCTGCGTGCACGCGAACTCGATCGCGGCGTCGGTCGCGGCGCGCGCGAAGCCGACGCCCATCGCCGCGACCGGCAGGCGCGACATGTTGAGCGTCGCGCGGTTGAGCGCCCACCCACCGCGGAGCCCGCCGATCACGCGCTCGGGCGGGACGAAGACGTCGTCGAGCTCGAGGTCGGCCGCCCCCGACGCGCGCATGCCCATCTTGTGCTCGGTGCGCGCGACGCGGAACCCGGGGGCGCTCGCGTCGACGAGGAAGGCCGTCCACGAGGCGATCCCCTCCCCCTCGAGCGCCGCGAACACGACGACGTCGCGCGCGACGTCGCCGCCGCTGATGAAGCACTTGCGACCGCGCACGAGGTAGCCGCCCCCGTCGAGCGCGCGCGCGACCGTGCCCGGGCGGAGCTGCTCGGCGCCGTGACCGTCCTCGACATCCGAGCCGGCCGCGGGCTCGGTGATCGCGAACGCGAACACGTGCGGCTCGCCCGCGAGGCCCCGGCGGAACGCCGGGAGGAGGAAGCGCCGGATCGCCGCGAGATCGCCCGAGAGCAGCACCGGCGCGACACCGAGCGCGTGCGCGCACACGAGCAGCATCAGCCCGCCGTCGACCGCGGCGAGCTCCTCGGTCTTGAGCGCGGCGAGCATCGCGAGCGGCTCGACGAAGAGGCGCGGATCCGCGGCGCCGAGCGGCCGCGGGAGCGTGTCGGCGAGGAGCCCCCCGCGGCCTGCGGCCTGGAGCACCGCGCGGGCATCGGGGCCCAGCTCGCCGGGAGGCCGGTGCGGCTCGGCGTCGACCGCGAGCGCCACGGGGTGGACGTGGCGCTCCGCGAAGGCGCGCACCTTGCGCCGGTAGGCCGCGAGCGCGCGCGGCAGCGTGCGCGTGTCGAGCTCCCACGCGTCGGTCGGCGCGTAGCGCACGAGCGGCCGGATCCAGGGGGCCAGCCGCTCGAAGGCGCTGCGGGGCGAGAGCGGGCTCGAGGCCGGCACGTGCCCCTCGATCGCGACCGGACGCCGGGCGTCGCCGTCATTCATGGAGGCGCTCCCACGCGGCGAGCACGAGCGCGAGCTCGCCCGGCGCTCCGGCCATCGCGCGCAGCGCGTTGACGTCGCGCGCGACGCGCTCGACGCCCGTCTCGCGCATGTACCCGAGGCCGCCGAACACCTGCATCGCCGCGTGGGCGGCCCCGGCGAGCGCGGGCATCGAGGTCGCGCGCACGCCGAGCGCGGCGCCGAAGCGAGATGGCGAGAGAGGGCGAGCCGCGCAGCCCTCGAGCGCGCCGAGCACGCTCTCGATCGTCGCGCGGCTCCGGGCGAGCAGGAGCTGCACCGCGTCGTGCCGGTCGATGACGCGTCCCCCCTGCCGGCGCTGCGCCGCGAACGCGCGCGCGAGCCCGTGGGCCCGCTCGACGGCGCCGAGCGCGACGGCGACGAGCGCGAGCTGATCGGCGGCGATCGCGGAGGCGACGTCGCCGGCGCTCACCGGCAGGCGCAGCCTCGCCTCCGCCCGCGGCGAGACCGTCGCCGTGGAGAGCTCGTCGAGCCCGTGCGGGTGCGCGTCGACCGCGATCGCGAGCGCCGCGCGATCGTGCAGCTGAAAGCCCAGCCCGCGCCCGTCGAACGCAAGCGTCACCAGGGCGTCCATCGAGGGATCGAGCGGCAGCACGCGCGCGGCGCCGGGCGCGTAGACGTCGGCGAGCATCGCCCGATCGTCGTCGCCGAGCTCCGCCGACGCGAGGACGGCCGCGAGCGCGCCGCGCCCCAGGCCCAGACGCCCCTGGAGCGCGAGCGTCGGGCGCGCGGGCGCGGGGTGGACCTCGCCGCGACGGAGCAGCGCGCGGGCCAGCGCGCGTGCGTGGACGGCGAGCGCCACGGACGTGTTCGCACGGGCCAGGCGCACCAGCACGGCGAGCGTCCGCGCCGGCGGCAGAGCCCGATCGAGCTCGTCCCACGGCGCGAGGCCGCTCGCGGCGGAGGCGTCCGCCGCCAGCCCGAGAGCGTCGGCCTCGGCGAGGATCGCGCCGAACGCGGCCTCGTCGGCGGGGGCCTCCGGACGCGCGGTGCGAGGCTCGATCGCGCGGCGCGCGAACCGATCCACCTCGGCCAGCAGGCGGTCGTCGTCGGATCCGGAGGCCTCGACCAGCACGAGCGAAACCTACGCGCCACGGCGCTCCGCGGGCATGACCGACGCCGGCTCGAGGGCGGACCGGAGAGCCGCCCACGGCGAGGGGGACAGCCCTCCCCGCCTTGCGGTATCGTGCGCCCTCGCCCGAGGGATCCCCATGAACAACGCCTTCCCCGCCGACGACGGCAACTTCAAGCGCGGCGCCGTCAAGCCCATCGCCATCATCGTCGGCCTGCTGCTCGTCGTGGGCGCAGCCGTCGCCATCGTCCTGAGCCTTCACGGCGAGGCGACGTCGCTGAGCAAGGAGGCGATCAACAAGGAGATCCTCGACATCCAGCGCCTGCCCAAGGACGAGCAGATCCCGCGCTGGCGCAAGTGGGCCGACACCGAGGGCGAGCCCCGCCTGCAGCAAGAGGCCTTCGTGCGCCTGTCCTGGTACAAGGACCCGCAGGTCATCCCGGCGATGATCAAGGGGCTCGCGTCCGTCGATCACACCGTACGCGGCACGGCGGCGATGGGCCTGGTGACCTTCGGGTCGCCCGCGGCCGACAGCGCGAAGCCCGCGCTGGTCAAGGCGTTCGGCGAGGGCGACAGCAGCGACAAGCCGCAGATCGCCTGGGCGCTGGTCGTGCTCAAGGAGCCGAGCTCCTTCGACGGGATCATGGACGAGTACCGGCAGGGCCACCTGGCGTCGATCACGCGCCTCGACGGCTTCCCCGCGTTCGACGCCGAGCAGCTCGCCGCCCTGGTGCCGATCGACAAGTGGGCCACCATGGCAGGCGACCCGAGCGACAGCGTGCGCCAGCTCGTGGCGACCACGCTCTCGAAGAACGCCGACGCGAAGTGGACGGCGGCGCTCATCAAGCTCGTGCAGGACAAGAGCGTCGAGGTCGCGCGCGAGGCCGCCGTCGGCCTCGGCAAGATCGGCAACGACGCCGCGACGCAGCCGCTGGTCGACGCGCTCTCCAAGGCCGACAAGGCCTCGCGCGAGAAGTTCCTGGAGGCCCTGCGCGACGGCATCGGCACCAACGGCCTGGTGCTCGCGCTCAAGACCGTGCAGCACACGACGCCGGAGACCGAGAAGTTCCAGACCAAGCAGATCTTCGACATGATCGCCGCGCTTGAGGATCCGCGCGGTGGCGACGCGCTCTACGCGTACATCCAGAGCAACCCCAAGCCGCACTGGAAGTACGAGGCGGCGATGCGCATGGCCGAGATCGGCGACGTGCGCGCCGCCGAGGTCCTCGGGTGGCGCATGCAGCAGGACCCGCTCAAGCTCTACAACGACATCGACTGGCCCGAGCTGCGGCGCGACGACAACGAGCGCGTCTACGCGGCGCGCATGCTGGCCGACCTGGCCGTCGTGCACCCGGAGAAGCGCGACTACCTGCTCAAGGTGGCCGAGCCGGGCGTCCTCTTCTGGGTCGACCCCGACAACAAGCCGCAGCCGCACGCCAACGGCATGCGCTTCCTCGCCGCCGTCGGCTCGACCAAGGCGATCCCGCTGCTCGAGCGCTGGGCGGATCCCAAGGAGAAGCTCCCGAACGAGGGCGCGCAGCCGCCGTTCCCCGAGACGTGGGCCACGGCGCAGAGCGCGCTGCGGTACCTCGGCTGGACCAAGGACCCGGGGCGCGGCTGGCAGATCCTCGAGAAGCAGCTGCACCGCCGCAACAAGAAGCTCGACGTGTCGATGGAGTCGCTCATGCAGGGCGGCCTGACGATCCTCGGCCTGACGCTGCGCGCGCTGGGCTACGGCGCGGCCGACGGGTTCGCGCAGTGGGGCGACCCGAAGGCCTACGACGACCTCTGGAAGTTCGCCGAGGAGCCGATGGAGCACGGCGAGGCACGCACCGAGGCCTGCTTCGCGCTGTCGTGGGTGGCGACCGACGACCAGATGAAGGACGTCGTCAAGAAGGTCCACGACAACACCAAGACCGACCCGAAGTCGAACTTCATCCGGCAGTGCTACCTGGAGACGCTCATCCACCGCCCGGTGCCCGAGGCGACCGCGGGCCTGGTCGACCTGCTGGGCATGACGACCCCGGACATGGAGGTCCGCCACCAGATCGCCCGCGCGATCGGCATGGGCGGCATCACGCAGGCCATGGTGCCGCAGATCTTCGACAAGCTGAAGGACCCGGCCCTCAAGGCCGACGCCTCGCTCGCGCTCATCCTGGGCGCCGACGCCGACACCGCGGCGCGCGCGATCGCCACCTACAACGACGCGGACGTGCCCGTCGAGGCGATCGAGGAGCTCAAGGACATCTACAACAAGACCCTCTTCGGGTACTTCAGCGACCGCAACTACGAGCACGGCGACATCGCGCGCTGGGTGGCCAACGCGGGGGCGATCGGTCACGTGAAGGTGCACGACCAGCTGCAGGACTGGCCGCGCGTCATCCTCGGGCGCAACGTCGCCGGCTCGCTGCCGTTCGACAACGGGCCGCACTCGCTGACGTTCGTGCAGCTTCGCATGAAGCTGCTCGCCGACGCGAAGGGCAGCAACGCCGTCAAGCGCGACGAGGCGATCGCGATCCTCAAGTTCCTCAAGGAGAAGGGCGTGCTGATGGCTCTTCGCGGCGAGCCGGCGCCGCTCGGCGAGCTGGCGCGTCAGGCGTTCTTCGAGGTCATGTACCCGAAGGCGTCGGCCGAGTCGGTGCCCGAGTCGCCCAGCGCGCAGGCCAGGGGCGGCGTGAACGTCGTGCACTGATCGAGGTCACGGGGAGACGGGAGCTTTTTGGTGTCGAGCCAGGGAAGTCCTCCCCGTCTCTTCGTCTTCTTGTGGGCTCTCCTCCTCTGCGGATGCGGCCCTGCCGCGCCCGCGAAGGCTCCGACGGCGCGCGTCGACGTCGCCAACGTGAAGCCCCCTGCGGGCGTGACGCTCGAGCAGGCGTGCACGCCGACGGGCCCGGAGCTTTGTTTCAACGCGGTCGATGACAACTGCAACGGGGTCATCGACGAGGGGTGCGGCGTCGCCACCGGACTGCTGCAGTTCGTGATCGCGTGGCCGGCGGCGGCGGCCGACGTGAACCTCGAGGTGTGCGCGCCCTCGGGCGAGTGCATCCCTCCCCACCACGGGGCGACGCTCCCGGGGGGGTTCCACCTCGACCGCGACTGCCCCTCGGACGAGGGCTGTCGCGGGCAGAACGAGGAGGACGTGTCCTTCGACGGCCTCGCGCCGCCCCGCGGGCACTACGAGGTGACCCTCCGTCTGGTCGACCCGCACGGCGAGAGCACCCCCGTCCGCGTGCGCTTCGGGGCGCGCCTGGGCGACCGCATCGTCGGGTTCGACGTGGACCTGTCGCCGGGGGATGATGCGAAAAAGACGCTGTCCTTCGACGTCCCGTGATCCTCTCGCCGCTGCTCGTCGCTCCCCTCGTCTTCGCGCTGCGCGCGCACGGCGCGTGGGGCGTGGCCTACGCCCCGGCCGACGCGAGCGCGCCGCGCCCCGCGCTCGTGTACCTGCACGGCATGTGGGCGAGCCCCGAGGACTCGTGCCCCCGCCTCCAGCACGCGGCCGCGGCGCGCGGCTTCCTCGTGTGCCCGCGCGGCAACGCGCCCCTGGGCGAGGGCCGCATGTGGGCGGGCACGTACGCGAGCGTGGCGCCGCAGGTGCGCGCAGCGCTCGACGCGGCGGCGGCGCTCGCGCCGGGCAAGCTCGATCGCTCGGGCGACGGCACGCTTCTCGGCTACTCGAACGGCGCCTACTTCGCGGCCGAGATCGCGCTGCACGAGCCAGGCCGGTGGACGGGGCTCGTGCTGCTGTCGATGCGCCTCGAGCTCGACGCGGCGAAGCTGCGCGCCGCTGGCGTCCGGCGCGTCGTGCTCGGCGCGGGCGACAAGGACCTGACGGCGCCGTCGCTGCGGGCGCTGGCCGGGCGCCTCGAGGCCGAGGGCCTGCCGGCGCGCTACGTGAGCCTGGGCCCGGGCGGCCACGAGCTCCCCGCCGACCTGGACGACCGGATGACCGAGCCGCTCGCCTGGCTCGCGCCGTAGTCGCTCAGAAGAAGGTGTCGTCGAGCTTCTTCGAGAGCTGGTCGAACGCGCCGTCGATCATCGCGTCGTAGACCTTCTGCTCGAAGTCCTCGCGCGTCATACCGTCGGCCTTCATCTTCCACAGCTCGGCGCCGCGCCACGCCTTGGTCCGCACCGTCAGCGGCGCGCCCTCGGGCAGCACGAAGGTCGCCTCGAACGAGATGTTCACTCCGGCGAACAGCGTCGGGGGGCGCGTCGAGATCGTGTTCGCGTGCGACCACTCGGGGGCGTACGTGACGACCAGGGTGGGCACGTCCGACGGCAGGGCCGCGCCGGGGTCGAGCGGCGCGCCGGCGCGCAGCGCGAGCACGTCCGCGGGAAACGCCGCGGAGAAGCGCGCCACGAGCTCCTGCGCGACGCGCTGCTCGCGGGCGCGCAGCGCGTCGGTCGTGAAGTAGTGCGACGGCAGCGCGTCGGGCCCCGGGTAGCGGGGGTTCTTCTTCATCGCCTGCTCGGCATCGTCGAACGTCTGCGAGGGCTGTTGCCGGAAGCGCACCTCGCACGCCGCCTTGCCGCTCTTCTCGGCGAACGCGAGCAGCCGCTCCACGAACGCGCTGGCGGCAGGGTCCTCGGAGGCCTTCGCTCGGTACGTCTCGAGCGCCTGCGCGTAGAGGGCGTGGCGCGCGGCCCGGAGCTCGGGCCCGACGCCGCTGTCGGGGTAGCTCTGCGCGAACGCGTCGAGCGCGGCCACGGTGCCGACCTTCCGCGCCTTGTCGAGCTCCACGAGCATCCGGCGGCGCAGGGCCGCGTCGATCTCGACCTGGATCTTCGAGCCCGGGTGCGCCCGGGCGAAGTCGCGCACGGCGGCGACGCTCCCGCTGGCCTCGGCGGCCGCGAGCTCGACGCGCGGCAGGAGCACGTCGCGCACCTCGGGCGCGTGTCGTCCCCTCTGCGCGAGGTAGGCCTCCAGCGACTGCGCGTCCCCGGCGGCGACCACGCGGGCGAACATCGCCTCGTCGCTCAGCGCGTTGCGCGCCTCGGCCACGACGAGGCCAAGCGCGGCGCCGATGACGAGCGCGATCCCCCAGTCGACGCGCGTCCAGGCGGGCACGGCGTACGCCATCGGCTCGGTGGGCCCGATGGGGTTCGAGAGCGCGCTGTCGTGCAGGGGGTCGAGATTCGCGAGCGTGTGCGCGTCGCCCTCGGCGACGGCCTTGAGCAGGGCCGGGCGCGCCGCGGCCAGGGCGCGCTCGGCGCGCTCGCCCTCGTCGACGCCGGCGGCGGCCACGACGACGCTCTCGCCGCCCCGCATGCGCAACGCGAGCCCGGCCGCGCCCCCGGGCGCTCGCTCGATCGCCTCGGCCTCGGCCGCGGGCCACACGCGCAGCACGGGCCCCATGGCCTCGACGACGCACCCCGGGAAGACGTACGTCCCCGCCCGGAACGGCAGCGCCTCCAGGGCCCGCAGCCGCGCCATCGCGTGCAGGACGCCGTAGGCGGCGCCTGCGAAGAGCGCGACGTCGAGCCCGACCATCACCGGTCCGTGCAGCGCGACGCGGCTGCCGACGCTCCCCCAGCCGACCGACAGCACGAGCAGCGCGAGGAGCGCCAGGGCCCCGCTGCTGCCGAGCAGCGCCCACACCGGCCCTCGCGGCGCGGGACGGAACAGCAGCGGCGCGGGCGGCGCCGTGCGGCGCGTCGCGGCGGCGAACCGATCCTGCACCGGGCGGGGCAGGCGGTAGAAGTCCACGCGGCTCGAGGTCCCCACTGGGCCGGGTATCCTACTCGACATCGCGAGCGCGCATGGGCCCACGAGCGGTGGGGTTGTGTGCGCAGCGAGCGGCCGGGGCCTACCGGAGGGCAATCGGGGCCTCATCCCTCGCGCCGTGCTCACGGCTCTTCTCCCTCCGTCCGTCGTGCCTGGGTTCGACCGGCGAGGGCACCGGATTGTTCAGCCGCACCAAGCGCCGTTTGACGCGTCCCGCCACGACCGATAGAAGGTGCAGCGATGAGCCCTACCGCGATGCTCACCCTCCTGTTCGCGGCGCTCGCGATGTTCGCCTGGTCGGCGAGCCGGCGCTGGCTGCTCCTGCAGATCGGGGGGCCCGCGAGCCGCCTCGACCACCTGGGGGCCCGCCTGCGCGGCACCTGGCGATACGCGTTCCGCCAGGAGAAGATGGACTACTACAATCCGGCTGGCTTCGCGCACAAGCTCATCTTCACGGGCTTCGTCGTGCTGCTGCTGCGCACGCTCATCCTGTGGGGCCGCGGCTTCTACGCGCCGTTCAACCTCTGGGTGCTCGGGCCGTCGCAGCCGCTGGGCCTCGTCTACGAGTTCGCCAAGGACATCGTCGCCACGGGCGTCGTCGCCGGAACGCTCGTCTTCTTCTACTACCGCCTGCTGGCCAAGCCCCAGCGCATGACGCTGTCGCTCGAGGGTCTGCTCATCGTCGCGATCATCTTCACGATGATGATCGCCGACATGATCTACGACGGCGCCTCGTCGTCGCTCGCGGCGCAGAAGGTGGCGTTCTGCGACGCCACGATCCACGCCGGGACGGCCAAGCAGTGCGCGGCGATCGCGACGATCACCGCGCCGCTCGGCGGCGAGCGCTTCGAGGGCGACTGGTCGTTCTGGCCGTCGCCGGCGGGGTCGGCGTGGGCGGTGCTGCTCAACCGGCTGTCGCCCGCGACGCTCGTGGTCGTCTCGCACATCGGGTTCTGGACGCACTCCGCGCTCGTCCTGCTGTTCCTGAACCTCCTGCCGCACTCGAAGCACTTCCACGTCATCACCGCGATCCCCAACGTCTTCACGCGCCGCCTCGAGCCCGCCGGCCGCCTCGAGCCGATGGCCGAGAACGCCGAGAAGCTCGCCGAGAAGTTCGGCGCCGCCGCGGAGGCCGCCGATCCGCTCTCGGTGCCGCTCGGCGTGGCCCGCATCGAGCACTTCTCGTGGAAGGCGCTGCTCGACTTCTACACGTGCACCGAGTGCGGCCGCTGCTCGGACAACTGCCCGGCGCACCGCACCGGCAAGATCCTCAGCCCCAAGCACCTCACCCTCGCGCTGCGCGACCACCTCTACGCGCGCGAGGCCGAGGTCGTGCACGGCGCGCACGGCGACAAGGAAGAGAACAAGGCCGAGGGCGCCGCGGCCGGCGTCCCCGCGGCCGCGGCCACGGGCGGCCACGCCCTCAAGCCGGTCAACCTCATCTCCGACGTCATCCACCCCGACGTCGTCTGGGCGTGCACGACGTGCCGCGCGTGCGAGGAGCAGTGCCCGGTCCTCATCTCGTACGTCGACAAGATCGTCGACCTGCGCAGAAACCTCGTCATGGTGCGCAGCGAGTTCCCCCAGGAGCTCGCCCGGCCGTTCCAGGCGATCGAGAGCAACGGCAACCCGTGGAACCTGTCGCGCATGGATCGCGCCGCGTGGAGCGACGGGCTCGGCGTCGCGACGATGGCCGAGAAGCCGACCGCCGAGGTGCTCTTCTGGGTGGGCTGCTCGGCGAGCTACGACGACCGCGCCAAGAAGATCGCGCGCTCGACGGCGCGGCTGCTCAAGCAGGCCGGGGTCGACTTCGCGATCCTCGGCACCGAGGAGAGCTGCACGGGCGATCCCGCCCGCCGCGCCGGCAACGAGATCCTCTTCGCCACGCTGGCCGAGGCGAACACCGCCACGATCAACGGCTACAAGGAGCAGGGCGGCATCAAGAAGATCATCACCACCTGCCCGCACTGCTTCAACTCGCTGCGCAACGAGTACCCGGACTTCGGCCTGCACGTCGAGGTCATCCACCACACCGACTTCCTGCTCGGGCTCGTGGCCGAGGGCAAGCTCGTGCCCAGGAACGAGGTCAAGGGCCGCGTCGTGTACCACGACAGCTGCTACCTCGGCCGGTACAACGGGGTCTACGATCCCCCCCGCGAGATCCTGCGGCGGATCCCGGGCGTCGAGCTCGTCGAGCCCGAGTACTGGACCAAGCAGCGCGGCCTCTGCTGCGGCGCCGGCGGCGCGCAGATGTTCATGGAGGAGCAGAACACCGACCGCGTGAGCGTCAAGCGCACGCTGCAGCTGCTCGACACGGGCGCCAAGACGATCGCGAGCGCCTGCCCGTACTGCATGACGATGCTGACCGACGGCATCAAGAGCAAGAACCTCGAGGACCAGATCCAGCAGCTCGACATCGTGGAGCTGCTCGATCGCGCCTGCGAGCGGGTCGAGGTGCCCGCCCCCGCGGACGTCCCGCCGCCGCCCCCCCCTCCCGCGGAGGCCCCGTCGGCCGAGGCCGGCGCCGAGTAGCTCCGCCAGAGATCGACCGGGCCGGGCCTGCGCTATGCTGGAGCGCCGATGGTCCAGTGTCCCATCTGCCACGAGCCCTCGCGCCCCCCGGGGCCCGGGGGCCCCGGAGAGAGCATGACGCGACCCCTTGCTTGCCTCGGATCCGCCGCCATCGTCATCGGGCTGGCCTCGCCCGCGAGCGCCCAGGGCCTCGAGCCACCGCCACCGATGAGCCAGGGAGCCCCGGCGGAGGGCGCCGCCCCGCCCGGCTACCCGGGCGCGCCGGGCCCCGCGCCTTCCCAGGGAGGCGACGACGAGAGCGCGGACAGCGGGCTCGGGCTGGAGTGGCTGTGGTTCAACGCCGACGCGGGCTACGCGTACACCGACCTCGCCTCGTTCAGCGCGTCGAACCTGGGCATGCAGAAGACGGCGTCGTCGGGCCCGGTGGTCGGCGGAGGGGTCGGCGCCCGCCTTCTCTTCTTCACCTTCGGCCTGCGCGCGCACGACCTCATGCTCGACATGGGCAACCTCTGGGAGGTCGGGGCCGAGGCCGCCTTCCACATGCGCGTGTGGCACATCGACCCGTACTTCGGCGTGCGCGGCGGCTACAACTGGATCGGGGAGCTGAACTCGAGCACCGTGCAGAACGCGACGGGCAACACGAACGTCGCGATCCACGGCTTCAACGTGGGCCCGATGGTCGGCATCGACTTCTACCTGGCGCACGCCGTGTCGATCGGCGCCGACGTCGACGCGCAGTTCCTGTTCATGCAGCGCCCGCCGGCGCCGCTGCCGGCCGGCCTCACCCCGGCCCAGCAACAGACCATCCAGAGCCAGCCCCTCTACAAGGACACGGGCTCGAGCGCGGGCATCCAGATCACGCCGACCGCCCACCTGGGCATCCACTTCTAGCGCGGCGAAGACGCGTGCTCGCGTCGACGCTGCGCTGGCTGCTGGGGGCGGTGGTCCCGGCCGCGTTCTTCGCGGTCCTGGTGCACCGCAGCGACGCGCGCCGCGAGCCCCGGTGGCTCGTGGTGACGACGTTCGTCCTGGGCTCGCTCGCGGCGCTGCTCGCGCTGCTCATCGTGGGCCGCGCGGCGGCGCTCACCGGCCTCGACGTCCGCGTCTCGGCCGCCGGGGAGACCGGCGCGCTCGTGTTCCTCTTCTTCGTCGTGGCCCCGGCGCAGGAGGCGGGCAAGGTCGCCGCGGCCTGGCCGGCGTTCCTCTCCAGGCACTTCGACGAGCCGTACGACGGCGTCGTCTACGCCTCCGCGTCGGCGCTCGGCTTCGCGGCCGTCGAGGACGGGTACGTCCTGCACGCGCACCCCACCGGCTGGATCTGGATCGCGCGCACCTTGCTGTCTCTGCCCGCGCACGTCTTCTTCGCGTGCCTGTGGGGCTACGCGCTCGGGCGCGCCAAGGCCAGCAAGACGCGCCTCCCCGTGTTCCCGCCGGCCTTCCTCGCGGCCATCGCCCTCCACGGCCTCTACGCGCACTTCGTGTACGGGCGCGGTCCGGGCGCGCTGCTCGGCGTCACGCCTCTGCTCGCCGTCATGGGGCTGGTCACCTGGCTGCTCGCGCGCGACCTGCGCACGCGCGGGGAGTCCTTCCTCCCGCCGTCGTCGAGCAGCCGCCTGTCGCGCCTCTCGGCCATGGCGCAGCCCCCCAGCCTCTCGGCCGTGCGCTCGGCCCTGCGCCGGGCCGACGAGCCCCTCAAGGTGCGCTGGATCCTGCTCGGCGCCATGGTCACCATCGGGGCGATGGTCGTGGGCCTGGGGGCGGGGGTGGGCGCCGCGCACGCGATGCACATCGACCTGTCCCTCGTCGACGAGCACGCCGTCAGCGACGCGGCGCCCGCGCTGCTCCTGGGCGTCGGCCTGCTCGCGTCGTTCCCCACGAGCGGATGGCTGGTCGCGCGCGCGTCGGGCGTGCGGACGCTGCTCGAGCCCGCGCTCGCCTGCGTGCTGGCGCTGCTGGTGACGCTCGTCGCGCTCGGCTTCGCCGCCCCGTTCACGCTGGTCTTCGCGCTCGCGATCTCGCCCATCGCCTGGGTGCTCGCCTGCGCCGGGGCGTGGGTGGGCCGCGAGGCCTGACCCGGCCCTCCCTGCCCGCGGAAATGCGGCGCCGCCGGCTGGGCCGTGCCACAATCCTCGCGCGGTGCGCATACTCGCGAGCGCCCTCTTCTGGCGGATCCTGCTCAGCTCTCTGCTCGTCGTCGGAGTGCTCGGGGTGGGCCTGTACCGCGCGAACGCCGCGCACGAGGAGCTGGACCAGAAGTTCGAGCGCCTCGTCCAGCACGACCTCAAGCTCGCCGACCGCGCCGAGCAGCTCCTGCGCCTGATGGCGGATCTCGAGACCGGCAAGCGCGGCTTCCTGCTCACCAACAACGCCTCGTTCCTCGACCCCTACGAGTCGGCGCGCCGCGACCTCGAGGGCGTGCTCGCCGAGGCCAAGGGCATCGCCGAGAACGGCATGGAGGACGAGCGCGTCGCCGCCTTCGACCGCCTGGTCCACGAGTGGATCCAGAACGTGAGCGAGCCTCAGATCAAGGCGCGCGAGCGGGGCCTGATCCCCGATCCGCAGGTGGCCGACGAGGGCAAGGAGCTGACCGACGAGATGCGCGGCATCCTCTCGGACCTGCGCAAGCACGCCCTCGACGACGCCGACACGCGCGAGGACGAGGCCTTCGCGCTCGCCGACACGTCGCGGCGCCTGACGTTCACCGTCCTCCTGCTCGCGATCGTGATCGCGCTCGTCAGCGGCGCCTGGATCGCGCTCGACATCGCGGGCACGACGCGCCAGCTCGAGGAGGCCCTCGCCGCGACCGGCCGTCTGGAGCCCCTCCCCGCCCTGCCCCCCCGGCGCGACGAGCTCGGCGCGGTCGCGACCAGCCTCTCGAAGATGAACGCCCTCCTGCTCGACAAGGACGCGAGCCTCCGCGCCACGCTCGCGGACCGCGAGCGAGCCGTGGCCGACCTCACGCGCGCCAACGCCGACCTGGCGCGGCGCGACGAGCGCGCCAGGGCGTACGCCGAGTTCGTGCGCGAGCTCAAGACGCTCGACGTCCAGGCCCTCGCCGCCAGCGGCATGCAGTCGCTCGTGCGCCTCGCCGCCGCCCAGGTCGGCGTCGTCTACCTGCTCGACGACGCCGACCGCCTCGTGCCGGTGCAGGCGACGGCCACCGACGGGCGCGCGATCGAGCACCGGGCGTTCGGCCCCGACGGGCTCCCGCGGGCCGTCCTGCTGCACCGCGAGCCGGTGCTCCTCGACGCCGCGGGGCTCGCCGAGCCGCTTCCCAGGCTCGACCTCGGCGTCGGTCGCGCGCCGCTGCGCTGGGTCCTCGGCTACCCGATCGCGCTCGGCGACGAGAGCGCCGGGGCGCTCGTGCTCGCGGGCGTGCGCGCGACCACCGACGAGGCGATGGAGGGCGTGCGCGACGCCGCGCGCCAGCTCGCCGTGGCCCTGCACAACGCCTGGACCCACGACCGGCTGCGCGAGAAGAGCGTGGCGCTCGCCGAGCAGGGGGAGCGGCTCACGCGCGCAAACAGGGTCAAGACCGAGTTCCTCGCGTCGATGAGCCACGAGCTGCGCACGCCGCTGTCGGCCATCCTCGGGTTCGCCGATCTGCTGCTGACCTCCCCCAAGGAGCAACTCTCGCCGCGCGCCCGCGAGTCGCTCGAGCGCATCAAGCGCAACGGCCAGCACCTGCTCGACCTCATCAACGACGTGCTCGATCTCGCCAAGGCCGAGGCGGGCCGCGTCGACGTGCGCCTCGCGCGGGTCGACGTCGGGCAGCTCGCGCGCGCGTGCCTCGCCGAGGTCGACAGCCTGCGCGGCGCCAAGGAGCTGCGCCTCGTGGCCGACATCGGCGACGCCCCGGTCGAGACGGCCACCGACGCGCAGCGCGTGCGCCAGATCCTGCTCAACCTGCTCTCCAACGCGATCAAGTTCACCGAGCGCGGCGAGGTCGTGCTGAGCGTGCGCGTCTCCAGCTCCGACGTCCAGATCTCCGTGCGCGACACCGGCATCGGCATCCCCGCGGGGGCGATGACGGAGCTGTTCCAGGACTTCCACCAGCTCGAGATGGGCGACGGCCGCCGCTACGAGGGCACGGGCATGGGCCTCGCGCTGTCGCGTCGCCTGGCGCGCGCGCTCGGCGGCGAGATCGAGGCGCGGTCGGTCCAGGGGCAGGGCTCGACCTTCACGTTCGTGCTGCCGCGCGCCACCACCGTCTCGGTCCCCGAGCCCTCGGCCAGCATCCCGCCGCCGATGAGCAGCGCGGGGCCCCTGCCGTGACCGCCCCGGCCGACCGCAGCTCCCTGTCCTCGCTGGGCGATGCCGCCGGCGACGTCCTCATCGTCGACGACTTCCCCGACGCGCTGGCCCTGTACGAGGCCGTCCTCACCGACGACGGGCACCGCGTGCGCACGGCGCAGAGCGGCGCCGAGGCGCTGCGCCAGGTCGACGAGCGCGAGCCGGAGCTGGTGCTGCTCGACGTCTCGATGCCGGGCATGAACGGCGTCGAGGTCCTGCGGCGCCTGCGGGCGCGCCGGGGCGGTGGCCCCGCCGTGCTGATGCTGACGGCCGCCCGGCGCGAGCCCCACGCGATCGAGGAGGGCCTCAAGGAGGGGGCGGACGCCTACCTGACCAAGCCGATCGACTCGCGCGAGCTTCTGGCCCGGGTGCGCGCCGCGCTCGAGAGCTTCCGGCTCAAGCGCATGATCGAGTCGCAGCGGCGCGACCACATCGCGATGCTCGTCCACGACCTGCGCCACCCGCTCTCGTCGCTCGCCCTCATCGCCGAGGTCCTGCAGTCCGAGGATCTCTCGGGCGCCGAGCGCCAGGCCACCGTGGCCCAGATCCGCACCATGTGCGCCGAGATGGCCCGCCTCGTCGACGGCGTGCTCGTCGCGAGCCGCCTCGAGGCGGGCGTCTTCTTCGTCGAGCCGCGCCCCGTCGGCGTGCGCGTCATCGTCGAGCCCCTGCTCTCGGTGTTCACCCCCGTGGCCGCCCGGCGTCGCGTGACGCTCGTCTTCGACGGCTCGCTCGACCTCGAGGTGCGGGCCGATCCCCAGAAGCTCCGCCAGGCGCTCGACAACCTGGTGGCCAACGCCCTCAAGTTCACCCCCAAGGGGGGTCGGGTGCGCCTCAAGGTCTGGCGCGAGCAGGGCGCGGTGACCTTCGAGATCGCCGACACCGGCCCCGGCATCCCCGAGGCCGAGCGGGCGAGCGTCTTCGACCGGTACAAGCAGGGCTCCCGGGGCCGCGCGGCGGGCGGGGCGGGCCTCGGCCTGGCCATCGCCCGCGGCATCGCCGAGGCCCACCACGGCTCGATCGAGGTCGCCACGGGCGAGCTCGGGGGAGCCGCCTTCCGCATCGTGCTACCGCGGTGAGCCCCGGTGAGCCCCCCTCCCTCCTTGACATCGGCGCGCTTCCCCGTAGATTGCGCCCTCCCCGAGGTTTCCCGTGGCCAATCACGCATCTTCCGAGAAGCGCAACCGTCAGCGCGTCAAGCGCACCCTTCGTAACCGCGCGGTGAAGAGCGCCGTCCGTACGCACGTCAAGGCCGTGCGCGAGGCGATCGCGGCGAAGGACCCCAAGGCCGCGAAGGCCGCGCTCCTCAAGGCCACCGTCGAGCTCGACCGCGCGTCCAGCAAGGGCGTCGTCGAGGCGAAGGCCGCCTCCCGCACCGTGTCGCGTCTCGCGTCGCAGGTGCACAAGCTCGGCGCGTGAGCTAGCTCCGGCTCCTCCGTCCTGCGGGGCCGCCGATGACCACCGCCTCCGAGCCGGGAGCGTGGGCTGGCCGCACCCTGGGGGGCCGGTACCTCGTGCTGCGCGTGCTCGGGCGCGGCGGGATGGGTGTGGTCTACGAGGCCGTGGCCCTCGCCGGGGGCGAACGCTTCGCCGTGAAGATCCTCGACCGCGAGTGGTCGAAGGATCCCACCGTGGCGGGCCGCTTTGCCCGCGAGGGGCGCGCTGCGAGCGCGGCGTCGAGCGAGCACATCGTGCGCGTGCTCGACGGGGGCACCGAGGACGGCTCGCCGTACCTGGTGATGGAGCTGCTGCAGGGCGACGACCTCGGCAAGCGCCTCCGGCGCGAGCGCACGCTGCCCGTCGACGAGGCGCTGCGCGTCGCCGACCAGCTCCTCCGGGGGCTCGAGGCCGCCCACGCGCAGGGCGTCGTGCACCGCGATCTCAAGCCCGACAACGTGATGGTCGTCCCCGGGGCGGCCGGCGACGCGGTCGCCAAGATCGTCGACTTCGGCATGTCGCGCATCGAGCGCGCCGTCGGGGGCACCCGGCCGCTGCCGCTCACGCGCCGGGGCATCGTGCTCGGCACGCCGCTCTACATGTCGCCCGAGCAGGTGCGCGCCTCGCGCGACGTCGACGCGCGGACCGACCTGTACGCGGTCGGCGCGATCCTCTTCGAGTGCCTCGCGGGCCGGCCCCCGCACGTCGGCGAGGCCTACGAGCAGATCCTGCTCGACATCTGCACGGAGGACGCGCCCGACGTACGCCGGTGGCGCCCCGAGGTGTCCGGCGATCTCGCGGCGTTCGTGGCGAGAGCGCTGGCGCGCGAGCCGGACGAGCGGTTCCAGACGGCCGCGGAGATGCGCGGTGCGCTGGACGCGGCCGCGCGCGTGCCGTAGGCCCGCCTTGACGTACCCGGAGTTCGGTCCGAGACTCGCGACCGTGCACGATCGAGAGCACTTCGACCGATGGGCTTCGCGCTACGACAGGAGCCTCGGGCAGCCCCTCGTCTTCTCGCCCACGCACATCGCCGTCCTGAACGCGGCCGTCGAGGCCGGGGCCCACCCGAGCGCCGTGCTCGACATCGGCTGCGGGACGGGAAGGTTGCTGGAGCGCGCGGCCGGGAAGTGGCCCGACGCGCAGCTCGTCGGGGTGGACCTCTCCTCGGCGATGATCGACGAGGGCCGGCGCAAGCACCCCGGCGACTCTCGCTTCCGGTTCGAGGTCGCCGATGCCGCGATCCTTCCCCTCGACGCCGGCACCGTGGACCTCGCGTTCACCACCTTGTCGTTCCACCACTGGGCCGACCAGCTCGGCGGTGTGCGGCAGGTCGCGCAGGTTCTCCGGCCGGGCGGGCTCTTCGTCCTGGCAGACATCCGGCCCCCGTTGCTCCTGCGCCCGGTCATGAGGCGCTTCCACGCGAGCGGCTCCATCTGGAGGCTCTTCGAGCAGGGCGGCTTCACCGTCGTCGGCCAGCGGCGGCCGTTGCGGTTGGCAGGCCACGTGCTCGTCACGGTCGGGCGGAAGGGCCCCTGAGCGCCGGCTGCTCGGGAGGTCCCTCGCTCGGCGGAGGCCATGATGCGCTGGTTCCACTACGTCGCGTACTTCTTCGGCGGCGCCTTCCTGGCGAACGCCGTCCCGCACTTCGTGAACGGGATCTCGGGGAGCCCGTTCCAGAGCCCGTTCGCCTCTCCCCCAGGGGAGGGGCTCTCGTCTTCAACGGTGAACGTGCTCTGGGGGGTCTTCAACCTCGCGGTGGGCTACCTGCTCGTGTGTCGCGTCGGGACGTTCGAGCTGCGCCGAACCAGGCACGTGCTCGTCCTCGGGTTGGGCGTGCTGCTCATGGCGATCATGGGCGCGCGCGCGTTCGGGAGGTTCCACGGGGGGCTTTGACTGCGCGTCAGGAGCACCGACGGAGCTCCGCGTGAAGGCGGCGTGGTCACCTGCGTCGCCGACCGAGGGCGACGTTACGGACGCGGCCCCCAGCGCGATGAAGAAGAAGCCGATCGCGGACGGCTTCACGCGCGACTCGCCCACGGCCCCCCGTGGCGGGTCACCGACGGCCGCCCCGGGGCCTCGTGCGGACTGGACAAGTCGGGGGCAGCGCGGCTAACTACCCCCGCTCTTCGGCTTCGTCCCCATCGTCTAGAGGCCCAGGACCGCGGCTTTTCACGTCGCTAACGCGGGTTCGACTCCCGCTGGGGACGCAATGAATCAGGATCGGCCGGCAGGCTGACGACTCCCCCGAGCGTCGCGTTGCCGTCGATCCTGTAACGGTTCCCCTTCCAGGTCTTCATCGGCGTGAGCGTGAGCTTTCCGTCGAGGAAGTTCTCCAAGAACCGGCGCCAGTCGGCTGGCTGCTCGGCGAAGACCCTCCGCAGGTCCCCGAGGGCGGCCAGGATGTCCTTCTCGACGCGCTTCACCTCTGCTTGGAGCGCGCGCGGTGCCATGAGCAGCGTGGCCAGCCGGGCTTCGAGCGCGACCAGGCGAGCTTGCCGTTCCCGCATCGTCTCCACGAGCGCCGGGATCGACGAGCCACCCGACGCGACGGCCTCAGCGAGGTTCTTGATCTCGTCCCTCAGCTTGTCGGCCTCGGCCTTGAGCTTCGGCCCCTCGTCGTCTTCTGCAATCCTGGCGCGCTCCGTCAGACGACGACGAGCCTCCCGGAGGACAACGGATACGAAGTGCTCGTCGAGCACGCGCCGCTGGATCTCGTCGAGGAGGTCGCCCTCGATCTCATCGATCGGGCGCTTGAGATTATTCTCGCATGCCGACAGCTCGTGCCAGCGGGCGCAGAGGTACGCCTTCACGTACTCGCTGCCGTGCTTCACGCGGTGAGCCTTGATTCGACCGCCACACTCGCTGCACACCGCCAAACCCGCGAGCAGGTGCTTCGGCTTCGGTCCAGGAGCGCGGACCCAGGGCCGGTGACGATGGCTCGCGATGCGATCGTGGACGCGCCTCCAAAGTTCCTCGGGCACGACGCGAAGTACCGGCACCTCTACCGCTACTCGGACCGTCTCCTCGGCCTTCCTGCGGACGCGAATCTTCGTGCCCTTCTTGTACGTCTTCCTGAAGCGGCCGTAGACCGCGACGCCTCGGTAGCGCTCGTTGCGGATCATGCTGTGCAACGCCGACGGTGACCAAAGGCCGATCCCGCGCTTGCCAGCGCTAGGCGACAGGATCTTCCTTGCGTTCAGCTCCACTGCGATGCCCCAGCCCTTTCAAGGTGCCTGCGGCGTGGGTCCATCAGCTCCATGTCTCACTGTGTGAGATCGATCTTGGAGCGACGGGGCGCGAGGCTCTATCCATCTGATCGAGGCTGGTGCAAGAGCGAGGGATGGTTCTCTCCAGCGTGTTCGAGAAGTTCGCGAGGGCTCATCCGGTGGCGGTGATGGCGCGTGCCCTGATGGAGCGCGCGCTGGAGCCGA
>JAJYCT010000400.1 GCA_021778125.1 Myxococcales bacterium | reverse complement strand
TGCCGTCCGCATTCTCCTGGACCGCCCGCGCGACTGGACGGCGTCGGCGCTCAGGGAGCTGCGGGACAAGCTGCGGACGAACCCGCTCCGCTTTACGGAGGAGAACCTTCAGCGGGCGCACGCGATCCGTTACCGGAAGTCCCTGGTGGACATCATCTCGATGGTGAAGCACGCAGCCAAGGACGAAGCCCCCTTGCTCACGGCAGGCGAGCGGGTCGATGCAGCCTTCGCCAGGGTCACGGCGGGCAAGATGTTCACGCCCGAGCAGCAGAAGTGGCTCGACCGCATACGCGAGCACCTGCGGCAGAACCTCTCCATCGAGCGCGAGGACTTCGAGCTGATCCCGGTCTTCGCTGACGTTGGCGGTTGGGGAGCCGCCCGCCGCGCGTTCGGTGATACGAAGCTCGACGCGCTCATCCACGAGCTGAACGAGGCCATCGCAGCATGAACACCGCGAGCAACGTCGATGTCGTCCAGAAGCTCTGGGGCTTCTGCCACACGCTTCGCCACGACGGCATCGACTACGCCGACTACATCGAACAGATCACCTACCTGCTCTTCTTGAAAATGGCGGACGAGCGAGGGATCGACCTCTCCGCCATCGAGGTCACCGGCAAAAAGGGGAGGCCCGAGGTCGTCGATTGCTCCTGGCCGACCCTGGAGCAGCAGAGCGGGACGGGCCTCACCGATCACTACATCGACATCCTCCGCGCGCTCGGGCAAGCCCAAGGCATCCTCGGCGACATCTACGCGGGCGCGCAGAATCGTTTCAACAACCCGGTGAACCTGAAGAAGCTCGTCTCGCTCGTCGACGAGACCGAGTGGACCTCGCTCAACGTGGACGTGAAGGCCGCCGCGTACGAGGGGCTGTTGGAGAAAGCCGCCGCCGAGGGGAAGAAGGGAGCCGGGCAGTACTTCACCCCGCGCATCCTCATCCAAGCGATCTGTCGTTGCATGAAGCCCGACCCCAGGGTCAAGCCGGACTTCACGATCTGCGACCCGGCCGTCGGCAGCGGTGGGTTCCTCGTCTGCGCCTACGAGTGGCTCCGTGACGAGACCAAGGGGGCCTTCGATCGCGACGTGGCCAAGCGGGTGCGGACGAAGACGTACTTCGGCGAGGAGCTGGTGCCCCGCCCGCGGCGAATGGCGCTCATGAACCTGTACCTCCACGGCATCGAGCCCCACATCCGACTCGGGGACTCGATCGCCGACCCGCCCTCGGGCGAGCGCTACGACATCGTTCTCACGAACCCCCCGTTTGGCACGAAGGGTGCGGGGCAGGCGCCTGAGCGCGAAGACTTCACGGTCTCGACCTCGAACAAGCAGCTCAACTTCGTCCAGCACGTCCTCACGATCCTGAGGCCAGGCGGGCGCGCGGCCGTCGTCCTGCCCGACAACGTGCTTTTCGCCGACCAGGCCGGCGAGATCATGAAGATTCTCGCCGAGGACTGCGACCTCCACACGGTGCTGCGCCTTCCGCGAGGGACGTTCACCCCGTACAGCCAGGGCGTGAAAGCGAACGTGATCTTCTTCACCAAGGGCTACGCGACCGAGAAGGTCTGGATCTACGACGCGCGCACCAACGTCCCGGGGATCACCAAGAAGGACCGTCCGCTCGCGGCGGCGCACTTCGCCGAATTCGAGAAGTGCTTCGGCGCGGACCCCAACGGCAAGGCCAAGAGAAAGCGTTCGGACTCGAAGGAGGACCGCTGGCACGACTTCCACATCTCCGAGGTGAAGGAGAAGGAGTTCAAGCTCGACGGGTTCAAGTGGCTCAAGGAGGAGTCACTGGAAGACGCCGACGACCTTCCCGAGCCCGAGGAGCTGGCCACAGAAGCCATCGCGGAGCTGGAAGCGGCGGTCGGCGAGTTGAACCAGGTGCTAGCGCTCCTGGAAGGGAACGGCGTGGAGTCGAAGCCGAAGGCGCGGGCGTCGGCATGACCGACGAGCTTCCCGAAGGGTGGACCCAGGTAGCGCTACGCGACGTGTTGGAGCCGAACGGCCTCTTCGACGGTCCATTCGGCTCGAACCTCAAAACGAGCGACTACACGGACCGAGGTGTTCGCGTCCTGCGCTTGGAGAACGTGGCGAACCTTCGCTTCGTGGAGGACAAGGAAACCTACATCTCGGAGGCGAAGTACCGGGAGCTGGCGAAGCACGCGGTTGCCGAGGGCGACATCATTGTCGGCTCTTTCGTCGATGGCGCGGTGCGGGTCTGCCTCCTGCCACGCCTTCCCACCAAAGCCATCGCGAAGGCCGACTGCTTTACGGTGCGGACCCAGGGCGACCTCGCCAACCGGAGGTTCGTCGTCTACCAGCTCGGTGCAAACGCCACACGGGACGGTCTCATTGAGGACATCCATGGCGCGACTCGACCCAGGATCACTACGAAGCAGCTACGTGACCTCCCCCTGCGTCTACCTCCTCCTTCCGAGCAACGCCGCATCGTCGAGAAGGTCGAGGTTCTGCTCGAACAGGTGAAACGGGCGATGGGCCGGCTCGAACGGGTGCCGCTGATCCTCAAGAGGTTCCGGCAGGCGGTGCTCGCGGCGGCGTGTTCGGGAGAGCTGACAAGGGAGTGGAGGGAAGAGAACCCACGCGTCGAGGCGGCGGCGGTCCTGCTCGGCGACCTTTACATGGAGCGGAAGCGGGACCACGACCGAGCGGTCGAACGCGCATCCAAGAATGGTAACCGAAGGCCAACCACGCCGAAGAACCTTGAGCAGGGCACCATCCCTGATGGTCTTCGCGCGCTACCCGATGCTTGGACTTGGGTGCTTTTCGACGACGTGTGCGACGACATCACGGTCGGCCACGTCGGGCCGATGGCGAACGAATACGTACCCGACGGAGTCCCGTTCCTTCGCTCTCAGAACGTGAGACCATTCCGTTTCGATCGTGAGGGACTGAAGTTCGTAACCCAGGCATTCCACAGGCGGCTTTCCAAGTCTGCACTCAAGCCGGGAGATCTCGTCGTCGTGCGTTCGGGCAATGCCGGTGAAGCATGCGTCGTTCCGCAGGAGCTAGGCGAAGCGAACTGCGCGGACCTCGTAGTGATGAGGCCGAGCCGGGCCTTGGAGCCGCACTACGGCGCGATCTTCATCAACTCGGCATCCGCGCGCGCGCACATTGACGAAGTAAAGGTCGGGATCGCGCAGGGTCACTACAACATCGGCTCGGCCCGACAGACGCCCATGCCACTCCCACCCCTTGCCGAGCAGCAGGCGATCGTCCAAGCCGTTCACCGCCTCTTCGCCCTTGCCGACACCATCGAGCACCGCGTCCAGTCCGCCGCCTCCCGAGCCAACAAGCTCTCCCAGGCCATCCTCTCGAAGGCGTTCTCCGGCGAGCTGGTTCCGACCGAGGCGGAGCTGGCGAGGACGGAGGGCCGGACGTACGAGACGGCCCACGAGCTGCTGGAGAGGGTGCGGGGCGAGCAGCCGGGACGGGGTGTGGAAGCGAGCAAGGCGCGAGGTGGAGCGAGGCAGAGGGCACCTTCGTGAGGAATGCGGCGCCCTAGGACACCAGATGGTTAACCTCAGCGATCTTCTAGAAGACATGGAGGAAGAGCTTCGCCCGGAAGCGGATCGAGTGGTCGAAGCCGAGCGGCGCGCGAGGACCCTCATCGCCGACCTTCACCGGAAGGAAGATGCGTGGATGTTCGAGGTGGTGGACGAGGTGCCCCACGGTTCTCACGCCCGGGACACCGCGATCGTCGGCTTCAAGGACATCGACTACCTGGTCGTGCTTAACCCTACCGCGCTCAACAAGCTGGACGGGACGGAGCGGTCCGCCCGGGATACCGTGGCGCGACTCGCTCGCATGATCCGGGAACGGCGCGGCGGTCTCGTCGCCCAGGGTACGATCGAGGTGCGCTCGCAGGAGCACAGCGTGGGCGTGAAGTACCCCGGCACGCGACTCCGCGTCGATCTAGTGCCAGCGCTTCGGACGCAGCAGCACGGATGCTTCCTGATTCCCAACCGGGCGACCGACGAGTGGATGGAGACGCGGCCTTACCTGCTCAAGGGTCGCTTGACGCGCGCCGAGGGCGAGAACGCTCACGTCAAGAAGGCCATCCGGCTCGTGAAAGGTTGGCGCCGTGCTCGCGGCAAGGCCATGCAGATCCCCTCCTACGCCGTAGAGCTGCTGCTGAGCGAGTGGGCCGGCGCGCACGCTGGGCTCAGTGGCCTCGTGAGGGCGTTCTTTGACCGACTGGCAACGGCGCATGCGGGGCAGCGCTTGGCCCTCCTTGGGGAACCAGACAGGTCTCCGATCACCGTGCGCGATCCGTGGTCAGGCGTGAACGTCGCCGACGAACTTAGTGCAGACCACCGGGCGAGACTCATCGAGAATGCGCGTCGAGCGCTGGAGGAACTGGACGAGGCGAAGAGCCTGGCTACCGAGGGTCGAGGTCGCGGGGCTCTTGGCGTGCTGCGTCGCCTCTTCAAAGGCAACTACGACTGACAATCCGCATGAAGACTCTCTTTTGCACCGTGGGTGGTACCCGCGATCCGATCCTCACGGCGATCCGCGAGCACGGACCAGACAGGGTCGTCTTCGTTTGCAGCGGTACCGACGTTGCAACCGGAGCGCCGGGGTCACGGGCCGAGGTAGAGACCAAGAACCCCTCGCTCCCTGCCGTAGCTCGACTGCCCGAAGGCGCGTGGGAGGTGTTGGAGGTGCCTTCCGACGACCCGGCGGGCGCGATCTTGGCCATCGAGGACCGTGTGGCGCGGTCTGTAGGCGACGGCCTGTGCATTTTTGATTACACGGGTGGTACCAAGTCGATGTCGGCGGCCCTCTTCTTCGTCGCATGCCAAACGCCCGACGTACAGGTGTCTCTCGTGACGGGTCCGCGCTCGGACCTAGTGCAAGTGGTCTCCGGGCTGGAACGCATGCGCCTGGTG
>JAJYCT010000399.1 GCA_021778125.1 Myxococcales bacterium | reverse complement strand
CGCCCCCCGAGAGGGCGCGCGTGGCGCTGCCGCTGCTCGGGCGCCCCTCGCCGGCCCGCGCCGAGGTGCCCGCGAGCTCGCCCAGACAGACGGGCGACGCCCTGCGCGCCATCCTGCCCGCGCTGTTCGACGCCGACGAGCCGCCCAAGGCCTGACGCGCCGCCTGGGCTATGCTCCGGCCGTGGCGAACATCGGCTACCTGCAGCTCGTTCGCCACTGCAACCAGTACTGCCGCTTCTGCTCCAACCCCGCGACGGGCTGGATGCTCGACCTCGACACGGCCAGGCGGGCCGTCGACGACTTCGCCGAGCGCGGCTACTTCGGCATCATCCTGACGGGCGGCGAGCCGTCGCTCTCGCCCATCGTGGCCGACGTCACGCGCCACGCCGTCGCGCGCGGCCTGCACGTGCGCATGATCACCAACGGCTCCAGGCTCGCGACGCCGGGCCTCGCCGGGGCGTACGTCGAGGCCGGCCTCTCGCACTTCCACGTGAGCGTCCACTCGTGCCGGCCCGAGCTCGAGGACTTCATCACCGGCGTCCGCGGCAGCTTCGACCTGGCGATGGGCGCGCTCGAGCACCTGGGCGCGGCGGGCGCGACCGTGAACGTCAACACGGTCATCAACAAGCTCAACGCCGATCACCTCGACGAGAACGTGCGCTTCTTCGTGGGGCGCTTCCCGTTCATCCGGCACTTCGTGTGGAACAACCTCGACCCGTCGATGGGCCGCGCCGAGACCAACCGCGACACGGCGCACCGCCTGGCCGACTTCGAGCTGTCGCTCGCGCGCGCGATGCGCTTCCTGCACAAGGGCGGGCGCACCTTCCGCGTCGAGCGGGTGCCGCTCTGCTACATGACCGAGTTCGCCCACTGCTCGACCGAGACGCGCAAGATCATCAAGGGCGAGGAGCGGATCGTGCACTTCCTCGACGAGAAGGGCACCGTCCGGCAGACCGACTTCGTCCACGCCAAGAGCGAGGCGTGCCGCGCCTGCACGCTCGACGGCATCTGCGGCGGCCTGTTCGAGCTCGGCGAGCACTACGACCTGGCGGAGCTCTATCCGGTGTTCGTGCCCGCCGACGAGATCGTGCGCCGCGTGCGCGCGGAGGCGGACTGACAGGCGCGCGGGCGGCTACCAGCTGCCGTGGCTGCCGTGGCTGCCGTGCGAGCCGTGGCTGCCGTGCGAGCCGTGACTGCCGTGGCTGCCGTGCGAGCCGTGGCTCCCGTGGCTGCCGTGCGAGCAGTGCTGCGCCGTCGTGGCGCCTGCCGTGGGGTCGAGCGGGACGTCGGGCGCCCCCTGGTCCGCGAGGTCCTTCGCGGTGTCCGAGATGTCCCGCTGCTCGGGCGTCAGCGTGCCGGCGGCGCTCCGCTTGAACTCGGGGATGTCGTCGTTGTCACCGTCGGCGCCCATGCTGCCCTCCTGATCCCACTACGTCGCGCACGTCTGAAGGAAGTGTGTCCGGTCTCGAACGGTCGTCCACCGCTGGAAGACCTGGAGCACGCCTGCGTCGCCCGAGCCGATCCGCTCGAACAGGTAATCTTGGATCCCTTTGTGCACCGCGCACAAGCTGCTCTCGCGCATCCGGCCGAAGATCGACCCCTGGGTCTTGTGGTTGTGGACCGGACATACGCCGCAGTAGGGCTGGTAGGTGCAGTTGACGCAGTCCGGCTGGGCGTCGAGGTTGCTCGCGATCGCCATGGCCCGCACGGTCTCGTGGCCCATGATCTCGCGGTAGCGCGCCCGGACGGCGCCCTCGGCGCTGCCCTCCCCCTCCGCGGCGGCCGCCACCTCGCCCACGAGGAAGGTGTCGTCGCCCATCTCGTGGAGCATGCGCCCCTCGTCGCAGGTGAAGATCTTGCCGTCGTAGTTGTAGGCGACCTGCCCGATGGCGGCCCCGCAGGGCGAGCGCACGTCGAGGAAGTTGGGGTCCTCGCCGCCCAGGATCTTGGTGAGGAAGATGGCGGCGAAGCGCTCGAGGATCTCGGTGCCGCCCCGATTGAGCTGCACCATGTAGTCGACGGCGCTGCGGTAGAAGTCCAGGTACTCGCGCCGGGGGTACTCGACGCGCGGCGCGGTCTTGTCGGCGAAGCCGAACGGATCGACCGGGCGCAGGAAGAGCGCGCGGCACCCGAGCTCGACGTACGTGTCGACGATCTCCTTCCACCGCGGCAGCGCGTCGCGCGTCGTCGTGAGCAGCGCCTCGACGTGGTAGAGCGTCGGGTCGAGCCCCATCGCGGCGTAGGCCTCGTTGACGCGGCGGATCCACCTCGTGGCCTGCGCGTGCGCGCTGCCGCCGACGAGCTTGCGCTGCTGGTCGTGCAGGTGCGCCGGCCCGTCGACGCTCGTGCAGATCTGCACCTTGTTCTCGACGAGCCACGCGAGCTTCTCGTCGTCCATGAGCGACAGGTTCGAGACCATCGTGAACTCGAGCCGCTTGCCCGCCGCCTTGTTCTTCTCGCGGGCGCGCTCGACGATGTGCTTGATCCCGTCGAAGGCCACGAGCGGCTCGCCGCCCTGGAACTCGATGGTCACGTCGGGGCTCGTCGTCGCGAAGATCTGGTCGACGGTGCGGTCGGCCACCTCGCGCGTCATGTCGGTGTGCGTCGCCCCCATGTCCGCGCGCGACGCGTGGCAGTAGACGCACGTCTCGTTGCACCGCAGCGTCACCACCACGATGTGCAGGTTCGGGCCCCACGACAGGAAGCGCTTGCGCGCCCGGAGGCGCTCGACCATCCGGCGCTCGTCGAACTCGGCGCGGACGAAGTTGCGCTCGGCCAGGCGCGCGTAGAGCGGCGTCCCCTCCTCGACCGCGCCGCGGGCGAAGGCCTCGAACTCCTCGGGCGAGAGCAGCGCGAAGTTGCCCTCGGTGCCCGTCACCAGGACCTTGCCGCCGACCGCCCGGTGCCGGAACGGCATCGCGAACGTGGGAGAGAGGTGCTTGCGCAGTTGGACCAGCTGCATGTCACTCTCCCTCTTTCTTCTCGGGGGCGGGCGCCGCGCCCTGGGCCGTGGCGTGCGCCTCCTCCCAGCTCATCGCCAGGCCCAGCGGGTCGGCCGTCGCGTCGTCGCCGAACTCGTAGCGGGTCAGGTCGTCGAGCGAGGGGCCCGCGTCGGCGCCCGAGTGGGCCCGCGACGTCGCCTGCTCGATCATGCTCCGGGTCTCGCCGGCGACCCCGGCGCGCCACGCGCACGACACGAGCTCCTCGGCCAGCTCGCCCGCGAGCGCGTCGAGCGCCCCCTCGGGCGGCTCGGTCTTGTAGGTGAGCGAGACGCGCACCTCGGCGGGCGACGGCCGGTCGAGCAGGACCCAGCAGCGGTCGAGGAACACGTACGCGGCGCCGTAGAGGGCCGCGAGCGGGTAGGCCCCCTCGGCGACGATCGCGGACAGCGTGCGCCCGGACACCGTGGCGCGCAGGACGTCGGGCGGGACCTCGGCGGCGGGCGACATCCGCAGCAGCTTAGCCGGTCACGCGCCCGAGGCGAAGTGACGGTCCCACCGGTAGAGCTCTTCGAGGAGCGCCTGCCCCACCGGGGTGGCCCGCGCGTGGGCGCGCAGGACCTCGGTCCCCTCCCGGTTGATGCGCACGACCTGCCGGAAGCGCGCCTCGTCGGCCAGCGGATCGCCCGCCTCGAGCAGGAGCTGGTGCAGGCGCGCGACGGGGACGAAGGCGTGCACGGCCAGGAGGACGCCGTGCAGCGGGCGCGGATCGGGGCGGACGGGCGAGCGGTGGAGCGGCTCGAACGCGTTCTCGAGCACGTCGTCGAGCTCGAGCAGCGCGTTGAGCTTGTTGTGCGAGAACTCGTGCACGAGCGCCTCGACCATCGTCATCAGGCGCGGGTGCAGCGACAGGTAGACCGTGCCGACCGCCTCGCGGTACGAGGCCGACAGGTGCCGCTCCTCGAAGGCGCCCACCGGCACGATGGCCTGCACGAAGAGGCGCATCTCCTCGCGCACCTCCGGCAGCGTGCGCGCCACGACCCCCAGCGACGCGCGCAGTGACGCGAGCCACGCGTCGACCGGCTGGCCGCCCAGGTCGATCGCGTTGCCCTGCTTGTCGGGGTGGGCCTCGACCATGGCGAGGGGGTTACCGTCCGCGAGGGCCAGCACCGTGTCGCCCTCGACGACGTGGAACGGGCGGCTCACGGTGCCGGCCGGCAGCTCCGCGACCTCGCGTGTGACCAGCGACACCACGCGCGGCGGCAACCGGCGCAGCGGTAGCGGCGCGCCGATCGCACCGAGGGCGTGCAGATCGTGCGACAGCGTCGCCAGGAGCGCGGCGAGCGCCTCGCCGCCCTCGCCCGGCGGCGTGGCGCGCAGCGCGCGGACCAGCACGCTCGGGTGCGGCCGGCGAAGGATCGCCGCCAGCGCGCCCGGGGGCACGGCGCGCAGCGCCCGCTCCAGGGCCGCCACGTCGTCGGGGGCGGAGGCGGCGTGCGCGCGCAGCGCGGGGCCCAGATCGCGCAGGCAGCGCCCGATGGCGCGCGACAGCACGTCGCGCGCGGTCGTCGAGCCGGGCTCGGGGAGCGTGAGGTCGCGGGGCGGCGAGAGCGCCGGCACGCGCCTACGATACCCTGACCGGACGTGACGCGACGGACGCTCGAGCTCAGCCTGGACTACCGGTGCAACCTGCGCTGCGTGGGCTGCAAGGCGTGCGACGGGTCGGGCGACACGCTCGCCACGCCCCGGGCCGCGGCGCTGCTGCGCGGGCACTTCGCGGCCGGGATGCGCGGCGTGTGGCTCGGCGGCGGCGAGCCGACGCTCCGCGACGATCTCTTGCCGCTCGTGCGCTGCGCCCGCGACCTCGGCTACGAGCGCGTCGTCGTGCAGACCAACGGGCTGCGCCTCGCGTACGCCGCGTACGCCCGGGCGCTCGCGCAGGCGGGCGTGACCGAGGTGCGGGTGAACGCCAAGAGCG
>JAJYCT010000050.1 GCA_021778125.1 Myxococcales bacterium | reverse complement strand
CGCCGCGCGCGCGGCGCTCGTCGCGGCGGGGGCGATGGCGTGGTGCGTCGGCATGGGCGGCACGTATGCCGCGCCGATCGCGGCGCTCTGGGGCGCCTTCGAGGTGGGCGAGCGGCTCGCCCGGGCCGCGCAGAGGCCACGCGCGCGCGAGGGGCTGCTCCCGGGGCTGGGGACGGCGCTCTCGGCGGCGCTGCTCGCGGCCGGGCTCGCGGCCGTGCGCCTCTGGCCCATCGTCGACACGCTGGCCGAGGCGCCGCGCATCATCGGGGGCACGCCGGGCAACGCGGGCGACGCGCTGGCGCGCATGCTCTTCACCGGACCCCACGAGAAGACCCACGACGGCGAGTTCTTCGTCGGGGCGCTCGTGATGCTCCCGGTGGCGCTCGGGCTCGCGTCGCGCCGCGCGGCGTCGCTCGCGGTCGGCGCCGCAATGTGGGGGTGGCTCGCCGGGGGGTATGCGGTGCGCCCCTCGGCCTTCGCCCTGCTGCGCGAGCTGCCGCTCTACTCCACCCTCCGCTACCCCGAGCGGTTCCTCTTGCCCTTCACGCTCGCCCTGGCGACGCTCGCGGCGCTCGGGGTGACGCGCGCCGAGCTGCTCGCGCGCGCCCCCCGCGTCCGCGCCTCGTCCCGGAGGCGGTTCTGGAGCCGGGGCGCGCTGCTGCTATCGGCGGCGGCCCTGCTGCTCGACGTGGGACCCCTGGCGCGCCAGCACGCGCTGCACGCGGACGGCAGGACGCTCGCCGCGCCGCCCGTCGCGATCGAGCCGCCGCCGCCGTTCCACCAGGCGCGCGGCAACCGCTGGGGGCTCGCCTACTACGAGCCGCTGCAGCGTGGCTCGCTGTCGTGCTGGGAGGCCTACCCGGTCCCCGAGTCGCCCCTGCTGCGCGGCGATCTGGCCCAGGAGGAGCGCGTCCTCGAGGCGGGCGCCGGGAGCGTGCACGAGCGGGCGTGGTCGCCCGACGTCCTCGAGCTCGACGTCGACCTATCGCGGCCCGCGACCGTCGTCGTCAACCAGAACTGGCACTCCGGCTGGCGCTCCAGCGCCGGCGACGTCGTGAGCGAGGGCGGGCTGCTGGCCGTCGAGCTTCCGGCGGGCAAGCGGTCCCTCACGCTGCGCTTTCGGCCGCGGTCGGCGTTCGGCGGTGCGCTGGTGTCGCTCGTCGCGCTCGCCGGGGTGATCCTCGTCGTCTGGCGCACGCGGCGCCGTCCGGTCGTGTCGGGGCGCGAAGGGGTCGCGCTGGGCGTGGCCGCGGTCGCCCCGGTCGTGCCTCTGGTGGCGTTGCTCGCGCTGACGCACGAGCCGGTGAGCCACGAGCCGCTGCGCGCGATGGACGGGCGGCCGGTCGTCGTCGACGCGCCCCCGCCCGGAGCGAAGGCGCTCGGCGCCCGCTTCGCCGGCGGCGTGACGCTCGAGGCGGCGTCGCTGTCGACCACGCACCCGGCCGCCGGCACCGATCTCGTGCTCGAGCTCGACTGGCGGCGCGACGCGGTGATCGACAAGGGCCTCGGGATCTTCATGCACGTCGAGCTGCCCGACGGCGCGGGCATGAACGGCGATCACGTGCTGCTCTCGTCGGTGCTCGACCTCGAGGACGCTCCCGCGGGCAAGACGCTGCGCGACGTGATGCCCCTCTGGGTGCCGGAGGACGCGCCGGGCAAGACGTACAAGATCTACGTGGGGCTCTGGCGCGTGCGGCGCGGCGGCGAGCGTCTCGACCTGCTCGACCCAGGCGCCGCCGAGCGCGACGCGCAGCGCGTGCTCGCGGACTCGTTCACCGTGCGCTGACGGCCGCGTGTGTACGATGGGCACGGTGTCCACGGTGTCCACCCTCGACCGGCGGCTCGGTACGTTCTCGGCGACGATGATCATCGTCGGGTCGATGATCGGGTCGGGCATCTTCATCGCGCCGTCGATCATGGCGGGCTACGTGGCCGCGCCGGGCGTGTGGCTCGGGCTCTGGCTCGTCGGGGGGGTGCTCACGCTGCTCGGCGCGCTCTCCTACGCCGAGCTGTGCGCGATGATGCCGCACGCGGGCGGCCAGTACGTCTTCCTGCGCGAGGCGTTCGGGAGAGTCATCGCGTTCCTGTACGGCTGGACGCTGTTTCTGGTCATCCAGACGGGCTTCAACGCGGCCGTGGCGATCGCCTTCGCGAAGTTCCTGGGCGGAGTCGGGCTGCACGTCGGCGAGAACGACGTCGTGCTCGCCGCGGGAGGGGTCACGTTGTCGCGCGCGCAGCTCGTCGCCGTGGCGGTCATCGCGCTGCTCACGTGGGTCAACGCGCGCGGGGTGCGCGAGGGCGCCCTCGTGCAGAACGTCTTCACGGTCCTCAAGGTCGCCGCCATCGGGCTCCTGGTGCTCGTGGGCCTTACGAGCGGCAAGGGCTCCTTCTCGCACTTTTCGCCGCTGCTCGGCGCGGAGCTCGGCGCCAAGGGGCTGCAGATGGGGCTCCTCGCCGCCATGGGCGTCGCCATGTCCAAGGCGCTCTTTGCCTACGACGCGTGGAACACCGTGACGTTCGTCGCCGAGGAGGTGCGCGAGCCGGAGCGGAGCCTGCCGCGGGCGCTCGTCGCCGGGACCGTCGTCACGACGCTCGCGTACGCGGCCGCGTGCGTCGTCTACCTCTACGTCTTGCCGATGGGCCGGATGGCGGCGGTCGTCGAGAACCGCGTCGCCGCCGACGTCGCCGGCGCGCTGATGGGCGGCGTGGGGGTGACGCTCGTGTCCGTGGCGATCCTGGTCTCCACGTTTGGGTGCGTGAACGGCTTGATCCTCGGGGGCGCGCGCGTGCTGTTCGCGATGGCGCGCGACGGCCTGTTCTTCCGCGCCGCGGGGAAGGTGGACCCGGTGCGGCAGACGCCGCGCGGCGCGCTCGTGCTGCAGGGGATCTGGTCGGGGGTGCTCGCGCTCTCGGGCAGCTACGACCGCCTGCTCACGTACGTGACGTTCGCGTCGCTCGCGTTCAACGCCCTGACGGTTGCGGGGCTCGTCGTGCTCCGGCGCACGCGCGCCGACGCGCCCCGGCCGTACCGCACATGGGGCTATCCGGTGACGCCGGCCGTGTACCTGGTGGGCGCGACGTTCTTCCTGCTCTACATCTTCGTCGGCGATCCGGTCGACGCCTGCGCGGGCCTCGGCCTCGTGGCGCTCGGGCTGCCGGCGTACGCGATCTTCCGGCGGCGTGCCCTGGCGCCGGCGTGACGGTCACCGCTCGCGGCGCGTGAGGCTCTTGGCCACGCGGAAGCCCAGCCCGGTGCCGCGCGTGAGGGCGAAGTGTCCCAGCCCGCGCGTCGCGGCGCGCGACCACTTGGGCTCCGCGCTCCAGCACCCGCCGCGTACGCGCCGGAGGCCGGACTCGCCGCGCGGTGTGCCCGCCGCGGGCTCGGGCTCCGCGGCGAGGTCCTGGGCGCCGTGCTCGCCGAACGCGTCGCCCACCCACTGGCGCATGCCCCCGGCGAGATCGCGCACGCCGTAGGGCGACTCGTCAGTCGGGAACGTCCCGACGGGCTCGGGCTGCTGCGCGTGCGGCCTCGACTCGCGCGTGTGGCAGAACGTCGGATCGAACCGGTCGCCCCACGGGAAGAAGCGCCCGTCGGCGCCGCGAGCCGCCTTCTCCCACTCGGCCTCCGTCGGCAGGCGCGCGGCCGTTCCCCGCGCGGTCAGCCAGCGGCAGTAGGCGACGGCGTCGAACCAGTCGACCGCGTACACCGGCACGTTCCACTCGTGGCCCTCGCCGGCGGGGAACATCTTGCGGGCCTCGCCCTCGATGATCTGCGGGTCGGGCTCCCAGCGCCCCTCGGCTCCGCGGCGTGCGCGCGTGCGCAGGTCGCCGGTGACGTCGCGCGGCGCCCGCTTGTCGGCCAGGCGGGGGTCGCTGCGGTCCAGGTCATCGAGGAACGCGCAGTACTCGCGCATCGTCACCGGGAACCGGGCGACGGCGAAGTCGCCGACGGAGACCTCCTGCCGCGGGAGCGGCTCGATCGCGTCGAGGTCGCCGCCCAGGACCGCGCCGCCGCCTGGCACGTAGACGAAGCCGTCGCTGATCTCTTCGCTCGTGTAGAGGTTCACCTCGGCGTGGTGGTGGCCCCCGCGCGCGAGCAGTACGGGGTAGCGGACGTCGGGGTAGCCGGCCGCCTTGATGACGAGCAGGTAGCTCCCGGGCCCCAGGCGGACGTCGCGGAGGGGCGTCCGGCCCACGTACCGCTCGTCGCTCGGCACGAGGACGCGCTCGCGCTCGACGTAGCGGTGGACGATGACGTGCGCGCCGGCCGGGTTGGTCGTGATCGACAGCGTCGCCTCCGCGCGAAGCATCGCTGCATACTTGCCCTGGTCGTGGTCGGTGACGAGCGCCTCGAAGTAGATCTGCACCGCAGGCCGGCGCTCGGACTCGGCCTGGCGCGCGCGACCCCAGTACAGCTCGGCCAGGCCCTGGTGGGCCTCGGCGCACTCCGCGTCGTAGCCGAGCGCCTTGGTGTAGAGCTCGATCGCCTCCGCGAGCGCGCGCTCGCCCTCGCGCTCGGCCTCGGCGGCGCGGTCCTCGAGCGACCATCCCGCGCGCTTGCGCTCGACGGGCTCCCAGCCCTTGACCTGCTTGAGCGTCTGGCGTGACAGCTCGCTCAGGCGCTGCCGCTCGGTCTCGAGGTGCTGATAGCGCAGGATGGGCTCCTTGGCGCGCTCGCACAGCGTCGCCGCCTCGGCCCTTCGCCGCTCGCGCTCCTTGGCGCCCTCGAGGAACGCCTCGATCTCCTCGGCGACGAGGTCGGCCGAGCGGGGCCGCTCGGCGCGGTCCTTCGACAGCATCTTCAGGCAGAGGTCCTCGAGCAGCAGCGGGCACCCGGGCGCGAGATCGCGCGGCCGCTTCGGCGTGCGGTCGATCGTGGCCAGGATCATCGCGCCCGCCCCCGCCCCGACGTCGAACGGGTGGGTGCCGGTCAAGAGCTCGTAGAGCACGACGCCGAGGGCGAACAGATCCGACCGTTCGTCGACGTCCGGCTCGTGGCGCAGGACCTCGGGCGCGATGTACCCGGGGGTTCCGGAGGTCTGCGACGACACCCCGCCGCCGCTGGGTGGCGGCACGCTCCCGCGGCGCGAGGGGATCTCGAGCCCGCCGTCGCGCATGGGTTTGGCGAGCCCCCAGTCGGCGAGGTAGACCTCGCCGAAGTCGCCGAGGAGCACGTTCTCGGGTTTGATGTCCTGATGAAGGATGCCGCGCGCGTGGGCGTACGCGAGGGCGCGCGACACCTGCAGGAACGCGCCGAGCAGGCGCACCAGCGGCCACTGCGCCTTGAGGTCGGCGCGCGCGAGCACGTCGCGCAGCGACTGCCGCTTGACGATCCGCATCGTGTAGTAGGGCTGCCCGTCGGGCAGCCAGCCCATGTCGTAGACGGGCACGATGTTCGGGTGCTCGAGCTGCGCGGTGACGTGCGCCTCGTCGATGAACCGGCGCGACGCGTTCGGCTCGGACTCCTTGCCCTGCTTGAGCGTCTTGACCGCGACCGTGCGCCCGATCGTCCGGTCCAGCGCGCTCGTGACCAGGCCGACGCCGCCGGCCCCGAGCAGCTCGCCGATCTTGTAGCGGGGTCCGGGCGGCTGCGACGGCGACGCCGGGCGCTCGCTGCGCCTCGGCTGTGTCTCGCGCTTGCGGAGATCCCCGGCGTCGGTCGAGTAGGGGATCGTCTCGGCCTGCTTGGTGGCGTCGGCCACGAGCGACGCCAGGCGCAGCGGGTCGAGCGAGGAGCCCTCGAACAGGGCCTCGCCCGACTGCACCTCGCCGCTGCGCGCCCACCGAGCCGCGAGCTCCCACAGCTCGGCGGGCGACATCCAGCCGCGCGCGACGGCCTCGAGAGCGAGGGCTCGCGCGTCGCGTATCCGCATTCCCTCAGGCTACTTCGATGGCGCGACGGCGACGAGGGGCTGTGGAGTACCGCTGGTGAGCGCTGTCACGCGCGCGCCGCACGCGAACTGGGACATCACCTTGAGCAGCGCCGTGTACATGAACGTGCTCGTCGTGTGGTGCCGCGCGTCGTACAGGAACGTCAGGTTCCACGTCGCCGCCGGGGGCAGGCACGGATCCGGGGGCTCGTACGCCGTGAGGTTGGCCGGCAGGTACTGCGTTCGCGCCTCGTTCAGATACGACGTCAGCGGCTGACCGCTCGGCAGCGCCCACAGCTCGCTCGTCGTCTCGTCGAAGTCCACGAGCGTCGCCGCGTGGGTCGAGACGCCGCCGGAGAATGCGGCTCCTGCGAAGAGAAGGACGGCCCCCGCCGCGAGTCCCGACACCAAACGGATCTTCATGGGCTCCTCCAGGGCGACGCGCGGAGACCTGCCGCGCGCCGGGGCGTGACGACCCCGTGCATAAAGATACTGCAGCACGGACGCGAGGCCATGATCTGCGCGCGAGAAGCTCCCACCACGTGGGGGGCCGTCCGTCACGCGGCACCCCTGTCGGGCTGCCAGCGCCGGCGCCCGGCGCGCCCCGATCTCGCGTCTCCCGCGCGAAACTCCTATGCCGCTCGCTCCTCGGTGAGGCTCGGCGCCGCCAGGCGCGGCCCTTCTTTCAGATTGAGGCGCACCGGCAGAACGATCATCGGCACGCCCGCGTGCTGCAGGCGCCGCTGGATCATGAAGGCCGTCTCGTTGTGCAGCAGGCGCGTGGCGAACGTGTCCTCGTCGAAGATGAGCTGGCCCGCCACGAACAGCCCCTTGGGGTACTTCTGGATCAACTCGGTCGCGATCTTCTCGGCCTCGACGGCGACCTCGATGCCCGTCGCGAACGTGCTCTCCGCCGGCAGCCCGAGCCAGCCCGCGTACTGGACGTACTTGGACAGCGCCTCGTGCGTGCGCTTCTCGAGCGCGTGGACCTCGTCGATCCCCTTGAAGACACCCGAGTCGATCACGGCCACCGAGCAGAAGACGATGCCCTTGAAGTGCCCCGGGAACATCCGCAGCAGCGTCAGAAGCGCGTGGCGGCCGAGGCCCCCGTAGCCGCCGACGAAGAGCACGGCCACCGGGTGCTTGCGGTCGATGCGCGACGACGCCGCCGCCTCGTCGAGGTTCGCGACGCTGGGCTTGGGCGCCGTGGAGGCCTCCTCCAGGGGATCGGCGAGCTCGAGATCGAGCCTCCGGATGGCGGCGACCACGCGATCGTAGTGCTTCTTGATCCAGAAACAGACGGTGACCAGCAGCCCGGTGACCGCGAGCGTCAGCCACCCGCCGACCGCGAACTTCACGACGCTCGTGACGATGAGGATGATCACGCACAGCGTAAGGCCGATGACGTGCACCGGCAGGTGCCGCATCCAGTCCGCGTGCTCGCTCCGGTGCCGGACCCAGAAGCGCGCCATCCCCAGGTTGGACAGCGAGAAGGTCACGAACACGTTGATCGAGTACATGACCACGAGCTTCTCGACGTTGCCGTGCGTATAGAGCAGGGCCGCGATCGACGTGAAGCCCATCAGCATGACGCCGTTCTGCATGCTCAGGCGCTCGGAGAGCGCCGCGAAGCGGTGCGGGAGCCACGAGTCGACGGCCATGTTCGCCATGACGCGCGGGCCGTCGACGAAGCCCGCCTGCGCGGCGATGAAGAGGAGGCCCGCCTCGCTGCACAGCGCGACGAGGACGAACCAGTAGCCGGCGCGCCAGTTCCCGAGGCGCCAGGGGCCCGCCACCTTGTCGAGCAGGATGGCGTTCATCGGCTTGGTGGGGTCGCTGAAGTCGGGCGCGACGTGCACCAGCAGGTACGCGAGGACGATGCCGCCCGCGGTGATCGAGAGCGACGTCGCCATGAGGGCCATCGTCCGCTTGGCCGTCCGCGTCCTGGGTTCGCGCATGATCGGCACGCCGTTGGAGACGGCCTCGATGCCGGTGTAGGTGCCGCCGCCAAGCGAGTACGCGCGCACGAAGAGTGCGAGGGCGCCGACCGCGCCAAGCGAACCGATCGTGCTGTGCAGGTTGTGCTGCGTCTGCTGCGTGACCGCGCCGACGTCGCCGAGGTGACCGCCGATCGCGATCACGAGCAGGACCGCGTGCGTGAGGACGAACGCCGCGAAGATCGGCGTGATGGCCGCGACGGACTCTTTCACGCCGCGGATGTTGAGGATCATCAGCAGGCCGATCGACGCGATCTCGATGGTGACCTTGGTGCGCTGCACGGGGTCGAGCCACGTGCCGATGTCCTCGGGCGAGATGGCGAGGGCCGCCCGGCCGAACCAGCCGCGCGGGATGAGGTAGAAGACCGCGTCGCCCCCGGCGGCGATCGACGTCGTGATCGTCAGCACGTAGTCGACCAGGAGGGCCGACCCGCTCACGACGCCGAACTTCGGGCCGAGGAGCTTCGTCGCGACGACGTATCCGCCGCCGCCCGACGGGAACTGCTCGATGATGCGCGAGTACGCGTACGAGATGACGAAGACGGTGAGCGCCGTGCCCACGGCGAGGAAGACGGCGAGCGACGAGTAGTCGTGCCCGGGCGTCATGATCTCGCGGAACGCCGCGTCCGGCCCGTAGGACGACGACGACAGCCCGTCGGCCCCGAGGCCCACCCACGCGAGCATCGCCACGAGGGAGATGCTGTGGAACGTCTTCTCGGAGTGAACGTCCTTCGGAGCGCCGAACAGGAACGCGCGGATCTTCTTCCACATCGCAGAAGGCAGGTTCCTTTCGGAGGCGCGGCAACCTTAGTGCAGCCGCGGCGGTCGTCAAACGGTAGTCTGCCTCGAGCGTGGGCGCGTCCTTCCGTCGACTCCTCGCCGCCGTGGGCGTGTTCGCGATGCTGGTCGCCGTCGGCACGGCGGGCTTTTACGTGCTCGGCAGGGGCCGCTGGACGCCCAGCGATTGCGCGTACATGACCGTCGTCACGATCTCCACGGTCGGGTTCGGAGAGCTGTCGCACATGCGCCAGGTCCCCGGGGCCCGGGTGCTGACCGTCGGGCTCATCGTCAGCGGCGTCGGGGTGCTGGCGTACATGCAGTCGAACCTCACGGCCATCCTCGTCGAGGGCGTCATCGGCGAGGCCCTTCGGAGGCGGAGAATGCAGAAGGACATCGAACGGCTCTCGGGGCACATCGTCGTCGCCGGCGCGGGCAACACGGGCAAGCACGTCGTGGCCGAGCTGCACGCCATCCGCGCGCCCTTCGTCGTCATCGACCGCAGCGAGGCCGTCCTCCGGCAGCTCGCGGCGGACGCCGCGGGGGGCAAGATGCTCTACGTGCACGGCGACGCGACGCTGGACCACGTCCTGGTCGCGGCCGGGGTCGCGCGCGCCAAGGGCGTCGTCGCCGCTCTGACGCACGACAAGGACAACCTCTACGTCACGCTGAGCGCGCGCAGCCTCAACGCCGCGGCGCGCATCGTGAGCAAGGTGGTCGAGGACGAGGCCGGCGCCAAGATCCTCAAGGCCGGCGCCTCGGCGACCGTGAACCCCACGATGATCGGCGCGCACCGCCTCGCCGGCGAGCTCATTCGCCCCAAGGTCCACGAGTTTCTGGACCAGATGGTGCGCGATCGCGACAAGAACCTCCGGCTCGAGGAGGTGGTGATCGAGCGCGGCTCGATGTTCGTCGGCCTCGCGCTCAAGGACACGCCGATCCGCCGCGAGACGCGGGCGCTGGTCGTCGCCGTGCGAGGCAGCGACCGCGCCTTCACCTACAACCCCGAGCCGGACTACGTCATCGGCGAGGGGACGACGCTCATCGTCCTCGGGGAGGCCGACAGCATCGTGCGGTTGCGGCAGCTGGTCGTGCCGGGCGCGAAGGGCGGGGGAGACTGACGTGCGCGTCGCGTGGCTCCTGGTCGCGACCGCGGCGCTCTCGTGCACCGACGCGGGGAGCGAGCTCCCGGCCTGGAGCGTGCGAGGCGGGTTCCTGCGCGACCGGGATGGGCGCGCCGTCGTGCTGCGGGGCGCGAACGTGTCGGGCAAGAACAAGCACGCGCCCTGGTTCGACTTCCAGGGGCCCGCCGACTTCGCCCGCATGCGCGACGCGTGGGGCATGAACGCCGTCCGGTTTCTCGTCCTGTGGGCGGCCGTCGAGCCTCACGAGGGACAGTACGACGACGCGTACCTCGACGCGGTCGCCGAGCGGATCGGCTGGGCGCGGCAGGCGAACCTCGCGGTGGTGCTCGATATGCACCAGGACGTCTACGGCGAAGGGTTCGCGTCCGGCGGCGGAGACGGCGCGCCGCTGTGGAGCTGCGCCGCCTCGAACTACGCGGGCTTCACCCTCACGAGCCCCTGGGCCCTGGAGAACCTCGAGCCCGGTGTCACCGCCTGCTACGACGCGTTCTGGCGCGGCGCCGACACGCAGGCGCACTACGCCGAGGCCTGGCGCCGCGTCGCCCACAGGCTCGCCGGGTACGACAACGTCGTCGGCTTCGACATCTTCAACGAGCCGTACTGGGGCTCGCATTCGATCCTCCGGTTCGAGCCCGACCTGCTCCAGCCGTTCTACGAGAAGATCGTGCCCGTGGTCCGCGCCGAGGCGCCCTCGTGGGTGGCGTTCCTCGAGCCCTCGGCCTCGCGCAACCTCGGCGGGACCACGCACCTGACGACGCCGTCGTTCGCGAACTTCGCCTACGCGCCGCACTCGTACGACACGAGCGCCGAGTCGGGGCAGGGCTTCGATCCGTCGCACCGCACGGCGCTCCTGGCGAACGTCGCGGCGCTCGCCGACGAGGCGCGAAGCCTGGGGGGGGCGCTCTGGATCGGCGAGTACGGCTCGCCGCAGGACGCGCCCGGCGTGGTGCAGTACATGACGGCCCAGTACGACGCGGCGGGCGCCGCGGCGGCCAGCTCCATGTACTGGGACTACACCGAGGGAGGCTACGGGATGCTGGCGCCCGACGGCAGCGAGGCGCAGCCGCTCGTCGACACCCTCGTCCGGCCGTATCCGGAGCGTGTCGCCGGCGATCCCGTCGCGTGGTCGTTCGACGCGACGACGTCCACGTTCCGGCTCTCGTATCACCCGGCCGGTGAGGTCACGGCGCCGACGGTGCTCTCGGTGCCGGCGCGCCTCTACCCCCATGGCTACCGCGTCGACTGCGGCGGATGCCAGGCGACGACGCAGGGCGGCTCGCTCACCCTGGCGACGCCGCCGCCGGCCGATCCCGCCGTCGTGACGATCCGCCCCGCCGGGTGACGCCGGGGGGCTGCGAGCCTCAGGGGGCCGCCAGTCCTCGGGTCGCGAGCACCTCGCGGAGGCTCGCCGCGAGCGGGAGGCTCGCTGCCGGCAGCGCGCCCCGCGCCAGCTCCACGAGGCGCCCGCTCCGGGCATCCTTGAGCGCCGCCAGCGCCGCCGCGCGATCGGCGGGCGTGCCCAGAGGGTGCGCGCGGAGCACCACTCCTTCGCCTTCTCCCGGCAGATCGCGGCCGACGCGACGAAGCCGGCTTCCTCCATCGCGCGCGCCGCCTCGACCATCCGGCCCTGCGCCGCCGCGTCGCCGCGGGCCGCTGCGGCCCGCCCGCGGTCCCGCAGCAGGTACAGGTCGTCGAGCACCCCGAGAGGTCAGCTCGCCGCCGTCGCCTCCGGCGCCCTGGCCCCGTCGCCGAGCGCCTGCCGGACGGCGCGGGCGAGCGCCTCGGTCGTGAAGGCCTTGCGCAGGACGGTGTCGCTGTCGACGCCGCGGTCGTCGAGGTCCCGATCGGCCAGCCCCGACATGAGCAGCAGGCGCGGGGCGTGCCCGCGTGCCTGTAGCTGCTGCGCCACCTCGGCCCCGGTCAGGCCGGGGGCCCCCACGTCGGCGAGGACGAGGTCGATGCGCAGGTTGGCGAGTGCCGACTGGCGGAGCGCGAGCTCGCCGGTGGGCGCGTCGAGGACCCGGTACCCGCGCTCCGACAGGGCGGAGCGGATCGCGAGGCGCACGTGGTCATCGCTCTCGACGACCACGATCGCCTCGCCCCCGCCGGCCGGCTCGGGCAGCGAGTCGCGCGCGCCCGAGACGGCGGGCGCCGGGGCGGCGCGCGGCAGGTAGATGACGACCGACGTGCCCTGGCCCGGCGCGCTCCGGACCGAGAGCACCCCGCCGCTCTGCGTGACGAAGCACTGCGCCGACGCGAGCCCTAGCCCGGTACCCCGCCCCGCCTCCTTCGTGGTGAAGAAGCGCTCGAAGACCCGTTCGAGGGCCTCGGGGCTCATTCCTGCGCCCGTGTCGGAGACGACGAGCGCGACGTAGGCGCCGTCGTGCACCGCCGGGTGGGCGCCCTCCTCGACCATGGGCAGGTTCGCCGTGGAGATCGTCAGCGTGCCCCCCCGGGGCATCGCGTCGCGGGCGTTGGCGGCGAGGTTGAGCAGGAGGTGGTCGAGCCGCTCGCGCTCGAGGAGCGTGTCGCCCAGTGCGGCGTCGAGGTTCAGGTTCACCGCGATCGACTTGCCGACGACGAGCTCGACGAGGCCGCGCGCCTCCTCGATGACGGTGTTGAGGTTGACGCGCTCGGGGGGCGTGGCCTCGCGCCGGAGCGTGCGCAACAGCCGCCGCACGAGCCCCGCCGCGCGGTCACCCGCGTCGAGGATGCCACGCGCCAGTGCCGCAGGGGCCTCGTCCTCGGCGGGCAGCGCCCGGGCGAGCAGCGACGCCGAGCAGACCATCGCAGTCAGCACGTTGTTGAAGTCGTGCACGACGCTCGCGGTCATGAAGCCGAGCGCCTCGAGGCGCCGCAGGTGCCGCACCTCCTCCGCTTCGGCGCGGCGCTCGGTGACGTCGCGCACCGTCACGACGTACAGCGGCCCGTGGGCGCGCCCCTCGAGGGCGACGTGGCGCACCTTGCGGTCGGGCCCGCGCACCTGGACCTCGCCGGTGGCGCGGCCGCCCACGCGCAGCTGCGCGCGGAACGAGACGAGGTCGGCCCCGCGTTCGGCAGACCACCGGAAGAGCTGCTCCATTTCGACGCCGCGCAGGCTGCGCGCGGCGCGGTTCGCGAGGAGCACGCGGCCGTCGTCGTCGACGACCACCGTGGCCTCGGTCGAGTGCTCGAAGATAAGGTGATAAAGCCGCTGCTCGGTCCAATCGGCTCGCATGATCCACACGCTAGGCCGCGCGGTCGATCCGCCCCATCGGCCGTCCGCGCTTTTGCGCGTCGGACCCTCGCGCGCACCGGCGTCGGACTAGGCCCGCGGGGTCGTAGGACGGACGATGACGTCGAGCAGACGGCCGAACTCGCGCGCCTTGTCGAGGAACAGGTCGGCTCCCTGTGCGAGGCACTGCGCGCGATGCAACTCGGTCGGGTGATTGGTGAGCACGATGACCATGGGCGGGTGCGGCCGCGCCTTGATCTCCGGGAGCACCTCGAGGCCGCCACGGCCGGGCATGTGCAGATCGAGCACCACCACGTCCGTCTCGTGGTCGCCCAGGTGCGCGAGGGCGGCCTCGCCGTCCGCCGCCTCGGCGGGCTCCACGCCCGGCAGCTCGCGCAGCAGGGCAGCCAGCCGCGACCGCACGGCGACCGAATCGTCGACCAGCAGCACCTTCACCCGGGGCAGCGTACGGGCCCCGCGCGCGGGGATGGATCAGCGAGACACTCCATTCGGCGTAGGACTCTCGGACGGCGCCTGTCCGTGTCCGTCCTACTCGACGAGCCGGTTGCGCATCGCGTAATGGGTCAGCTCGGCGTTCGTCCGCATCTCCATCTTCTTGAGGATGCGCGCCCGGTGCGTGCTCACCGTCTTCACGCTGAGGGCCAGCTCGACGGCGACCTCGGAGACGGTCTTGCCCGACGAGAGCATCTTGAAGATCTCGAACTCGCGGTCCGAGAGCCGCTCGTGCGGGGCTCCCTTGGCCTCGCCCGCGAGGACCGACGCGAGCGTCTCGGCCAGCTCCGCGCTCACGTACCGCCCGCCGCCAGCCACCTTGCGGACCGCCTCGATGAGCCTCTCGGGCGCGCTCTCCTTCGTGAGGAACCCCGACGCGCCGGCGCGGATGGCGCGTACGGCGTACTGGTCCTCCGGGTAGGCGGTGAGGATGAGCACCGGCAGGTCGGGCCACTCGCGCTTCACGTCCGCGAGCAGCTCGAGCCCCGTTGCTCCCGGGAGGCTGATGTCGAGGACGACCACCGTCCAGCGCTCCTCGCGCAGCAGGCGCGTGACGTCCGCAGCGGTGCCTGCCTCGCCGGCGACCATGATGTCCTGGGTGTCCGCCAGGATCTGCTTGAGGCCGCGGCGCACGATGGCATGATCGTCGGCGACGAGGACCTTGATCATGAGGTGGCCTGCGCGAGCGGCACGCGCACCTCCACGACGGTACCGCCTCCCTGCGCCGCCTGCACGACGGCGGCGCCCCCCAGGCGCCTGGCGCGCTCGCGCATGCCGAGCAGGCCGAGCGACCGGAGGCTGCGCGTCGCTTCGGGCGCGATGCCCACGCCATCGTCGCGTACGACGAGCAAGAGCTCCCCCGCGCCCCGCTCGAGCGTGACGTCGACGTGGTGCGCGCGCGCGTGGCGTGCGACGTTGGTGAGGGCCTCCTGGAAGATGCGGAAGATGCCGGTCGACAGCGCCGGCCCCAGCTGCTCGTCGCCGACGTTGGAGCGGATCGCGCACGTCACCTCCGTGCGCTGCTCGAACTCCTGCCCCTGCCACTCGAGCGCGGCGAGCAGGCCCAGGTCGTCGAGGACGCCGGGCCGCAGTTCCGACGAGATCCGACGCACCCGCTCGATGACCTCGTCGGTCATGTCCGACATCGCCCGGAGCTTCTCGGGCATCGTCACGTCGTCGCGGCTCGAGGCGCCCGCGAGGCGGCGCGAGAGCCACGCGATGTCGAGCTTGAGCGCGGTGAGGGCCTGTCCCAGGTCGTCGTGGATCTCGCGCGCGATGGTCGCGCGCTCGTCCTCGCGGATCGACTCGACGTGCGCCGACAGCTCGCGGAGCTGGTCCTCTAGCTGGCGCCGCTCGATCGCGAGGCCTGCCAGCCGCGTGGCCCGATCCATCGCCGCGATGTCCCCGGGGGACGGGGCGCGCGCGCTGGGGTGGTAGATCGCCAGGGCGCCCAGGACGCGGCCGTCGGTCGCGAGGATGGGCGTCGACCAGCACGCGCGGATCGCGTTCTTGCGCGCGAGCTCCCGGTAGTCGCCCCAGCCGGGGTCGGTCTCGGTGTCGATCGTGTACACCGGCGCGCGGCGGTGCATCGCCGTCCCCGAGGAGCCGCTGGTGGGGCCGACCGGCTGCCCCTCGATGCCCGTGACGAACGCGGGCGGGACGTTCGGCGCCGCGACGTAGTGCACGTAGCGGCCCTCGGGATCGAGCTGTAGGATCGCCCCGCGGCACCCTCCGAGGTGCTCCTCGACCGCGGACACGAGCGTGCCGAGCGCCTCCGGGAGCGGCGCGCCCGCGGCGAGGCGCTCGAGCATTCTGTGCTCGGCGGCCTGCAGGCGCACCATCTTCGTCTTCTCCGTCGTGTCCTCGACCGCGATGCCCACGCGGCCTCCGGGCAGCGGGAAGGACTTGACGGCGAGGGTGCGATCGGGCTGCTCGGGGTTGCGGCCGCGATCCAGCGCGCCCTCGCGGACGACGCCGTCCCGCGCGACCTCGGCGATGAGCCCGGGCAAGAACCCGCCCTCGGAGTACGGCAGCACCTCGAAGAGGCTCTTGCCGATCGTCCCCTCGAGCGACCGGCGCGACACGCGCTCGGCGGCGGGGTTGTACGCCACGAGCCGGATGCTCTTCATGTCGTCCGGGGCGCCGACCTCCCACACGGCGATGCCGATCTGCATGTTGCGCACGATGTCCCCGTAGAGCTGGATCTGCTCGTCGCGCCTGCGCTCCTCGGTCACGTCGCGGCAGGTGCCGATGAGGCCCGTGACGTGGCCGGCGGCGTCGCGCGTGGGCTCTCCCACGGTGTCGAGGACCCGCACGCTTCCGTCGGGCCGCACGACGCGCTCGACGTAGGCGAATGGCTCCCCGCGCTCGAGCGCCGCCCCGACCTCACCCTGCACGCGCGCGCGATCGTCGGGCACGAGGCACGACAGGAAGAACTCGAACGTGATCTCGCGCGAGCGGGGCTCGTAGCCGTAGATGCGGAAAAGCTCGTCGGACCAGGTGACGACGTTCGTGGCGAGGTCCCACTGCCAGCTCCCGATGTGGGTCAGCTGCTGGGTGACGGCCAGCAGCCGCTCGACTCTCTGGATCTGGTCGTCGTCGCTCACGTGGGGCCCCCGGTGCAACCACGAAGCTACCAGAAGCCCTCAGCGCAGGGGCGGCGTGCTCGGGGTGCGCGCCTGGCGCCGCCGCGCCGACCGTCGCGTGAGGCCGAGCACGCTCTCGACCAGCCCGATGACCACGTAGCAGGACAGGAGCCACACGAGGACGAAGGCGGGGCGCGTCTGCAGGCTCACGACGGCGCTCGAGCCGACGGCGAACGCGACGAGCAGCAGCGTGCGGCCGTTGAGGCGCAGGTCCTTGAAGCTGCGGAACTTGATGGTCGAGACCATCAGCAGGCTGAGGAAGATCGTCAGGGCGATCATGCCCCACGCATAGGCCGGGCCCTGCAGACGCAGCGCGTCGCCCATCGCGTGGTTGGCGAGCACGAGCGAGATGAGGATGCCGGCGGCGCCCGGGACCGTGAGGCCGACGATGTACTTGCCCGGCTTGGTCGGCGCGCCCCGCTCGCCCATCGACAGCACGTTGAACCGCGCCAGGCGCACCGCGCCTGCGCCCACGAAGAGAAAGCTCGCGACCAGCCCCGCCGTGGGACGCTGCCAGAGCGACCAGCGGTAGACGAGCAGCGCCGGCGCGACGCCGAACGAGATGACGTCGGCCAGCGAGTCGATCTGCAGGCCGAACGCGCTCTGGGTCTTCGTCAGGCGCGCGACACGGCCGTCGAGCATGTCGAAGAAGAGCGCGAATACGAGCAGCAGCGACGCCCGGTAGTAGTCGTCGTCGCCCTGCGCGGTCGCGCTGATGCGGATCGAGTCGAAGCCGCAGAACACGCTCGAGAGCGTGATCATGTTCGGCAAGAGAAACAGCGTCTTGCGGAGGTCGAGCTTGCGGAGGGGCGGCGGCAACTTCGGTTTCCACGGGGGGGGCGAGGGGTCGAATCCTCCCCCAGAACGACGGCTCCGTAAAGGACAGGGTCGACTTGCGGGGGTGCCACAAATTGGCCCGAGCGCGCCGCGCGCCATACGCTTGGCTCCAAAGCCCGATGAGTCGCCGCTCTCGACCGCTCCCTGCGCTGGCGTGGCCGGCGCTGCTCGCGCTGCTCGCGAGCGGTGCGCTGCTCACGAGCGGGTGCAACCACGACGGCGAGGAGCGGCACCTGACGGAGATGGCCAACGAGATCGACCATTTGCAGGTCGATCGCGACGAGTCCAACAAGAAGATGCTCGCGCCGGACGTGTCCGATCCGCACTTCTCGAAGGTGCCGCCGCGCCTGCCGGCGTCCGCCCAGCCTCCGGCGCCGGCCGTGCGCCTGGGCGACGACGCGGCGCCGCCGGACGAGGCCGGCGACACCGAGGACCCGAGCCCGCGGCCGACCATCCGCGTCGTCGGATCGTCGCGGGGCGGGGGAGAGCCCACGGTGCTCGACGACTCGGCGCCCGCTCCGGCCGGCGACGCACGCCCCGCCGCGCTCGATCCCCAGGCCAAGCGCGACTACGACGCCGCCCTCGCGCTCGTCGGCGGCAAGCAGTACGACCGCGCCCTCGAGTCCCTCGCCGCCTTCCTCGTCAAGTACCCGGACCACCCGTACGCCGACAACGCGCTGTTCTGGCGCGGCGAGTGCTTCTACGCGCGCGGCGACTTCCTGCGCGCCGCCGAGCAGTTCGAGGGCGTGGTCGCCCGCTTCCCGGCGGGAAACAAGGCGCCCGACGCGCTGCTCAAGCTCGGCCTGTCGCAGGTGAAGCTCGGCAATCCGGCGAAGGCCAAGGAGGCCTTCGACCGCCTCGCGCAGACCTATCCTCAGAGCGATGCCGCGCATCGCATTCCCCCCGTCACGGTCCCGTCGGCGACGCCGCGTGGGCCAGCCTCCGAGGAACCTCGATGACGCGCGCTCTCGCCATCGTCTCCGGCCTGGTCGTGCTCGCCCCCGCGGCGGCCTCCGCCCAGACCTCCCCCGCGCCGACGTCGGCGCCGCCCCCCATGACTCCGTTCTCGCCGGGCTCGACGTACGTCCCGGTGCCCGGTGGGACGACGACGAGCTTCGGCCCCAACACGACCTCGCCCAACGGGACGATCGGCGGAGGCAACGCCACCGAGTCGAGCGCTCGCCCGATCACCGGCGACGAGCAGGACACGTTCGACCTCGGCCGCCCGAGCGGCGGAGGCGGCACGGCCCACGGCGACGAGAACGGCCCGATCTTCGTCGGGCCCGCCCACGTCGGCCTCTCCGGCGGCGAGGTCCCCGGATCGCACGTCGTGCGGCGTGGCGACACGCTCTGGGGCATCTGCGACCAGTACTTCGAGAACCCGTACCAGTGGCCGCGCATCTGGTCGTATAACCCGCAGATCCGGAACCCCCACTGGATCTACCCGGGCGACGAGATCCGCCTGAAGACCGCGGGCCCGCCCGGGGCGGGCGGCCAGGGCGGAGGCGGGCCGGCCGCGGCGTCGGGGACGCAGGGCGGCGGGCAGCGCCTCGACACGCGCCGGCGGCAGGTGCCGCCCGGCACCGTGTTCCTGCGCGACCAGGGCTGGATCCGCGACTCGGGCGACGAGGTGTGGGGCGACATCACGGGCGCCTCCGAGGACAAGATGTTCCTCACCGACGGCGACGAGGTGTACCTGCACGTCGACAAGGGGCACGACGTGCGCCTTGGCCAGGAGCTGACGGTCTTCAAGCCGATCAAGTCGATGCGCGCCGGGACGATCGTCCAGATCAACGGCACCGCGCGCGTCGACGACTGGAACGCGCAGGACCGCATCGCCCGCGCCCAGATCGTCGAGTCGATCGGCGTCATCGAGCGCGGCGCCCGCGTGGGGCCGCTCGCGCGGCGCTTCACGATCGTCCCGCCCAAGCGCAACGAGGCCGAGGTGCAGGCGCACGTGCTCGCGAGCGTCCACCCGCAGGAGTTCTGGGGGCAGAACGCCGTCGTCTTCATCGACAAGGGCGAGAGCGCGGGCCTCGTGCCCGGCAACCGCCTCTTCATCCTGCGGCGCGGCGACGCGTGGCGGCAGTCGCTCGTGACGCCCTCGGCCGGCTACCGCGTCTCGCCCGACGACGAGCGCCCGGCGCCGCCGATCGAGCAGACGCCCGGCTCGCGCGCCGACGAGAAGAACTACCCGGACGAGGTCATCGGCGAGCTACGCGTCGTGTGGGTCAAGAAGGACTCGGCCGCCTGCCTGGTGACGGCCTCCAAGCTGGAGATCGAGCCCGGCGATCTCGCGGTGGCGCGCAAGGGATACTAGCCCGCGCGCCTGGGCGCTCGCCGCGCTCGGTGCTAGAGCACGCGCACCCGGTGCGCGCGGTCCGCTTCCTGTCCCCCGTCCTCGCCGTCGCCTGCGTCGCCGTCCTCCTCGGCGAGAGCGGCGAGGCCGACGCGCGCGCGCGAAGGCGGCGCAGCGGCTGCCCCGCGGGCATGGTCCGCGTGGAGGCCTTCTGCATCGACCGCTTCGAGGCGCCCAACCGCAAGGGCGCCCGGCCGCTCGCGATGCAGTCGGCCGACGACGCCGCCGCGTGGTGCGAGGCCCACCGCAAGCGCCTCTGCACCGAAGACGAGTGGCGCGGCGCGTGCGAGAGCGACGAGCACCGCGCCTACCCCTACGGCGCCGAGCACGTCGACGGCCGGTGCAACGACGACAAGCCGTGGCGGCAGGTCGACGAGCAGGTGCTCGGGCGGTGGCCCGCCTCCGACGCGCAGGCGCACGCCAAGGAGCTCTACCAGGGGGCGCCCAGCGGCTCGCGGCGCAGGTGCGTGAGCAAGGGCGGCGTCTACGACCTGACGGGCAACGTCGAGGAGTGGGTCGTGCGCACCCGCGAGCACCCCAGCGACTGGCCGTACCTGCTCGCCGGCTGCTACTGGTCCGGCTGCTACGGCGGCGGCAAGCCCACGTGCCGCTCCACCAACAGCGCGCACGGGCCGGAGTTCCGGTTCTACGAGACGGGGTTCCGCTGCTGCCGCGACGCCGGCACGGGGACCCAGAAGTAGGTCGGCTCCTCGCCGTCACGCGGGTGCGCGGTCGACGCGTCAGTCGTACCTCTCGCCGTGCACCTGCTGCCGCGGCGCCCCCAGCTCCGTCTTCATCATCGCCCGCACCGAGCCCACCATCCGCTCCAGCCCGCACACGTACGCGTGCGGCTCGCCGGCGCCCGTCGCGCGCAGCGCCTCCCATAGCTCGCGCACGTGCGTCTGGACGTACCCCCTCCGCCCCGTCCACGCCGCGCTGCCCTGCGAGAGCGTGGGCTCGAAGCGCACGCAGGCGTGCTCGCGCGCGAGGGCATCGAACTCGTCGCGATAGAGCAGGTCCTCCTCGTGGCGCACCCCGAGCAGGATCCACATCGGCGCCTGCGAGCCTGCCAGGACCGCCGCGCGCACCATGCTCCGCAGCGGCGTCACGCCCGTGCCCGTCGCGATCATCAGCGACGGCGGCCCGCCCACCGCGGGGCGCGTGAAGAAGCCGAACGGACCGACGAACCGCAGCGCAGCGCCCACGGTGAGCTCGTGCAGCCACGTCGAGGCCGGCCCGCCCCTCACGTGCGTCACCGCGAGCGCGAAGCGCGGCGAGCCGTCGGGCTCGGAGGCGATCGAGTACGAGCGCGAGATCGGCTCCCCCGGGCCGACCGGAAGGATCGCGTTGAACCACTGCCCGGGCTGGAAGCCGGCGGGCTGCCCGTCGACGCGCTCGAAGGTGAGCTCGCGCACGCTCGGGCCGAGCGTCCGCGCCGAGACCAGGCGCGCCTCGAAGGGGGGCGGGGCGGGCATCGGAGCCCTACATAGGGCTCTTCGGCGTCCTGCGCACGGCCGGGTGCGGGATCGCGGGCGCCTCGGGCGACAGGGCCTCGGGGCGGTACGCGTACGCGGCCTTCACGCGCGAGAGCTTGCGCAGCGTGCGCTGCATGCGCAGCAGCGCGTCGAGCGTGTCGGTCGTCGACAGCGCCCGCTCGCGCGCCGCGGCGAGCACTGGCTCGATGCACGCGGTGGCGTCGCGCGGGTGGAAGACGGCGCCCGGCAGCAGCACGAGCTCGAAGGGGTCGGACCGCCCCACGACGCGCGCGTCGAAGACCTGCCCCGACGAGGCCCCCACCTCGGCGCGCGACGCCTCGTCGAGCACGCCCACGAGCAGCTCGGCGCCGCTCCACACGTCCACCAGCGCGTCGCCCTCGGCCCGGAACAGGCCCCGGTGCGCGCGATCGAGCGCCGGCAGCAGGCGCCGCTCGCCCTCGTCGAGATCGCGCTCCACGTCGTGGCCCAGGCGGCCGCTCGTCACCGCGTCGGTCCAGAAGGCGCGGATGCGCTCCTCGTACCAGGGATCGTCCGGCGAGAAGGCCCCCGTGCGCGCCTGGAAGTCCGCGCGCAGCCGCCCCGCCGGGCTCGCCGCGCCGGGCGTCGCGCCGAGCTCCACGATGTGCGCGACCGTCTCGAGTACGCCCATCCACGTGGGCGAGGGTGATACTCTCTGTGCCCGGCCCGCGCATGCAAAACCGCGTCTTCTTCCCCCAGGCCACGCTCGACCAGTGGATCGTGGCCGGCGCCGTCGACCTGCACGCCGGCGAGCTCACGCTCCTCGACGAGGGACGCCGCTACCGGCTCGAGGAGGGCGTCCACGTCCTGCGCGAGGTCAGCGGGGGCGGCGACGCCGCGCAGCTGGTCGGGCGCGTCAAGACGCGCGCGCACCTCGAGGCCAAGGGTGCCGAGCTCGTCGAGACGTCGATGCTGCTGGGCGAGGCCGCCTACGACGTCGATCCGGGCTGGCTGGGCACCCCCGTCGGCACGTTCGCCGAGCACCTCGGCTCGGAGGTCCGCAAGAAGCTCCGGGCCGCCGGCGCCGCAGGCGAGGCGCCCGCGTCGGAGGAAGACCTCCTGGCCCGATTTCTGGCCAGGACGACCTGACCTCGGCCTTACAACCTCGCACCCGCGGGGGACCACGCGGAAGCGGACGTTCGGACGCCTCCGCGCTACCATCGACGACGAGGACGGGACTGGATGAAGATCACGTGCCAGGCGTGCGCGGCCAAGTACACGATCGCGGACGAGAAGGTCTCGGGCAAGACGGTCAAGATCCGCTGCAAGAAGTGCGGCGCGACCATCGTCGTCAACAGTAACGAGGCCGGGGCGGCCGGCGGACAGCTGCCGGGCGGCGAGCCGTGGACGGTGAACGTCGCCGAGGGAGATCAGCGCACCCTGACCGACGCCGAGATCGCGGCCGCCTACGCCGCGGGCGTCGTGAACGCCGAGACGTTCTGCTGGAAGGACGGCATGGCCGACTGGCTGCCGATCCGCGAGATCCCGCAGCTGCAGGCCGCCCTGGCGGGCGTCGCCGGTGGCGGGGCTGACGACGACGACGGGGGCGCGACGCGCATCCAGCAGGCGCCGTCGTCGCTCCACGACGCCGGCGCCGACGCCGCCACGGCGTACGCGGCTCCGCGTCCCGCGGCCGGCGCGCCGATGGGCGCCATGGCGGCCGATCCGGTCTTCACCGACGCGGCCCCCGTGGCGGCGCGGCGCGCCGGCGGTCGCGCCGGGGCCGACCTGTTCGGCAGCGCGGCGGCGGCGGGCGGCGAGGAGGACGTGATGACGAGCGCCCCGGCGGGCATGCCTCAGGCGCACGTCGACGACGGCAGGCTCACGGGCGCGCGCAACGAGAACAGCGTCCTCTTCTCGCTCAACGCGCTGACGGGCGCGCCCGGCGGCGGGGGCCCGGGCAAGTCCATGCCCGCGACGTCGGAGGCGTCGGGCCTCATCGACATCCGCCAGCTCGGCAACCAGATCGGCCTCGGCGAGGACAAGAAGCGCAGCCGGGTCGACGACATCATGAACCTCGGCGGCGGAGGCGCGTTCGCGCCGTCGCTCGGCGCGCCCGTCCTGGCGGCGCCGCCGATCGAGGAGTACGCGCCCGCGGCGTCCCCGGACCTGGCGGCCGGCATGGGCGCGGGGCCCGCGGCCAGGAGCCGGGGCCTCATCTTCGGTGCCATCGGCGCGGGCGTCCTCGTCGTCGTCGGCGCCATCGGCGTCGCCGTCATGCTCATGCACGGCAAGGACGCC
>JAJYCT010000049.1 GCA_021778125.1 Myxococcales bacterium | reverse complement strand
CGGCCCTCGCCGACGTGCTGCGCGCGGCGCTGGGCTGCGCGGGCGACCTGCCGCCCGGGGCGCCCGAGCGCGCCCGACTCGGCGACCTCGTGACGCGCGGGCAGCGCGTCGCGGGGGACCGGTCCGTGCCCATCCTGGCCGACGACCGCTCGGACCTCTACGACTACGTCGTCGACGCGCTCGAGACGCTCGGGCGCAAGGAGGAGGCGGCGCGCACGGCGGCGGCGTGGTCCGCCTTCCTCGACGATCAGGCCGCCCGCGCGGCGGATCCGAGGGCGCGCGCCGTCTTCGACGCCCACCGGCTGCTGGCGTACCGCGCGATCGGCAGGCCGGACCTGGCCGTGCCGATGCTCGAGCAGAGCGAGCGCGACTTCCCGTCCGACTACAACCCGCCGGCCCGCCTCGCGACCGCCTACCTCGCGATGAAGCGATACGACGACGCGCTCGCCGCCGTGGGCCGGGCCCTGGACCGAGCGTACGGGCCGCGCAAGCTGCGGCTCTTCGCCCTCCAGGCCGACATCCACGAGGCGCGCGGCGACCGGGCCGCAGCCCGGCGCGCGCTCGGGGACGGGCTCGCGTACTCGAGGACGGTCTCGCTCACCGGCGGATACTCCCGGCTCCGCGACGCGCTCGAGAAGCGCCTCGCCGCGCTCCGATAGCCTCCACACGCCTACATCTGGTATCCGGTGCCGTCGTAGAACCCGGCGTCCACCACCGCGCCGTCGCCGCTCATGCCACCGCTGCTGCTGCCCGCGCCCCCGTCGATCATCAGCGAGGCGTCGATCTCCGCCGGCGGCGCCACGCACGCGTGCTCGACGACGCTCGACGCGCCGTTGGACACGGTGAGCTCCTGGCACGTCTCGTCCTGCGGGCACCCGTGGGTCGAGTCGCAGTACGCGTGGCACTCGCCCCCGCCGGCGCCACCCTCGGCGAACGAGACGCACGTCTGGTAGTCGCCGCACGCGGCCGTGCCGATCGTGAGCGAACAGCTCGCGCCCGCCGGCGTCCCCGCCCTGTCCGGCACGCAGGCGAACTGGATCGTGCAGTTGTCCTTCGTGCAGCTGGGCGTCCCCTTGGGGCACCCGCACGACGGCCAGCACGTGGTCCCCGCGGCGCACTGCCACGGGTTCGACTCGCACGTCGCGGCCGAGCCGCCCGACGAGCTGCAGCCCGGCGCGGCGAGCGCCCCGGCGAGCGCGGCGCCGAGGAAGGAGACGATGAGGACAGGGCGGATCGTAGGCAACATCCCGGAGCTCCGTGGGTTCTTACGGTGCCCCCGCCCGCCTCCGGGTGCAACCCCACAAAACACCACGCGCGGCGCGATCCCGAGGGACCGGCCGCGCGCGGAGGGTTGCGCCGGAAGGCCTAGTTGCCGGCCTGCTTGTAGTAGTCGAGGAAGTACTTCAGCGGCAGCTCGACCGCGTACGCCGGCCCGGTGTTGCCGTCGTCCTGCCCGTAGATGATGTCGGTCGTGTAGTTGTACATCATGATGTACGTGGCCACGTTGCGGTCGCGGTCAGCCACGATCCAGGTGTTCATGTCCTGCAGATATACCCAGATCCACCGACGGTAGTCGGGGCCGATGAACTGCTGGAACGGATCCGAGTGGTAGCCCGCCTCGGGGTCCTCCGGGATCGCCGGGATCGTCGGGTCGTAGGTGCAGCTCGCGACCGTGTCGTTCGGCAGGCCCGTGCTGGGGTCGATCCCGCAGAGCGGCTTTCCGGTCGCGTCGACCGTGTTGTACTGCACCGCGAGGCGGCGGAAGAAGTCGAGGAAGTCCGGGTAGCGGGTGAAGGTGTACCCACCGATCCAGTCCTTCATCTCGGGGCGGCTGCCCGTCGCGTACTCCTGGAAGTACGCGCTGTGGGTCGCCTGGGCGAACTGCTGGACGCCGAGCGGGATGGCGTAGAGGAACATGTTGTACTGCCCGCCGATCATCGACAGACACGCCGCCTCCGCCACCGCGCCGTAGCTCGGGTCGCCGAAGCTGAACGGAGCCAGGTACGCGCCCGCCGCCTGGTTCTGGTCGTAGTTGTCGACCTGCCAGAGGGCGGTGAACGCCTGCAGCGAGAGGTTCTTGTCGATCGCGATACCCTGCTGGATCGTGTCGCCGAAGAACGGGTCCGTCTTGGTGATGAACGGACGCTGCCCGGACGACTGCTGGATGATTCCCTGCGACGTGGCGGCGTACAGCTGGTTCGCCGTGGAGATGTCCAGGTTGAACTGCGTCGACAGGTCGTCGTAGTACGTCGCCTCGGGGATGCCCGCCGGGGGGTTCACGTTGAGGCGGCGGAAGTTGTCGCTCAGCTCACCCTGGCTCCAGTCGTACGCCCACGAGGACAGGAAGCGACGGCCCTCGGTGAAGAACTGGGCCGGGCCGTTGCCGTAGCCCGCGAACGAGAAGTACTGGTGGTACTGGGGGAAGTTGCGCCACAGGTACTCCCACTCGTAGGCGTCGATCTCGTTCGCGATGATCTCGCTCGGGGTCGTGCCGACGTCGAACGTGCGGCAGAAGGGCGAGTACTTCGTGTTCGAGTCCGAGCACCAGAGAAACTGGATCTCCTGGTTCGGCATGCACGTGCCACCCGTGGCCGGGTTGGCGACCGGCGCCGTGCCGGTGCCGGGGCAGTAGCCGAGCGGATCGTTCCAGCGCGCGGTCGTCTTGTCCACCGGCTTGCCGGAGGTGAGACTCATGCCGCTCTGGCCCGAGACGCTCGCGCCGACCTCGCCCGTGGGCTTGCCCGCGTCGAGCGAGTTCATCGTCGTCGCGTTGTTCGAGTAGATGAACGCGATCGCCGCCTGGTCGTACGGCGCCCAGCCTGGCTGTCCCTTGACACCGCCGTTCGCAGACGAGCCGGCCCAGAACACGCGGTCGAAGGAGTCGTTGTACTCCATGACCGACGACGAGTAGAGGCCGATGTGATCGCCCGCGGCGTCCGTGTAGTGCGGGAAGTTCGCGCGGTCGACGGAGCCCATGAAGTTGTGGTCGAGGCCCATCGAGTGGCCGAACTCGTGCCACCAGATCAGCGCGTAGTAGCCGCTGATGAGGTTCTTCACGTACTCGTCGCGCGTCTCCCAGTGGTTGGCGCTCGTGCAGTGGCGCGCGTCCTTCGAGAAGATGCCCGGGAGGCTGATCATCGAGAGATCGTCGCGCAGCTGGTTGGGGTGCGCGAAGCGGCTGATGTACTGGTAGTCGCGGTGCGCGAGGGTCAGCTGCTGGAGCTGCGCCAGGTAGGCCGTCGACTGCTGGCCGCCCGTGGCGAGGTCCTGCTCCGGATCGAACGGCGCCCAGCCCTTGTCGATCTTCGACATCAGGTCCTGGAACTGGGCCTCCTGGGCGCCGGCGGCCATCTGCAGCGCCGTGCTGCCGTAGTTCGCCGATCCGCCCTCGGGGATGACGTAGGCGTTCGCCCCCGGATCCGCGAAGACCTGGTACGGGATGACGGCGTTGAACGCGTCGTAGAAATTCTGGTCGTGCTGGACGATGAAGTCCGTCGGTCCGAGGTTGCCCCAGGTGGAGACAGGGCGGCCAAGGTACTGCTGCATCTTCTGGAAGAGCGTCGACGAGCCGTTGTGGTTCGCCTGGATCTCCTGCGGCACCAGGGGCATCGTTTGACCGACCGTGCAGGTCGCCGGCACGCAGATCTTCTCGCCGGCGGCGCCGAGAACGCAGCTACCGTTGGCGCCGAAGTTGAACGCGCCGATGCTCTGCTCGTAGTAGTCCATCCGCGCGAGGACGTAGTCCTGCCAGCCGAAGTCGGCCATGTTGATGGAGGCCGAGAGCGCCTGGCCGGAGCGTGGATCCGCGTAGAACTGCTCGACGCCGAGCCAGCCCTGGCCCATGTCGAGGTCCGACATCCAGCGCAGGAAGCTGTAACGCACGTCGCCGACCGCGCGTGGCGGCTGGCCGTCGGCCAGGTCCGCGTCGTAGTCCTTGACGACCACCTTGGCGGTCGCGCCGGCCTTCGCCAGCAGCGCGTTGGTCTGCTCGACAATGCCGCCGTTGGCGATCTTCCCGGAGAACGTGCAGGCGTCGGTGCAGCCCGCCTTGTCGGGGAGACCGAAGATCCACTTGTACTGGTTCGGCCAGCCCGGCGCGAAGTAGTACGTGATCGTCGGGGCCTTGGGGTCGTGGCGCATCGCGAGCTGCCGGGAGCCGAGCAGACCCGAGTTGTTGTCACGAGCCGGCAGGCGCTCGAAGAGCATGCCGTACTTGTGCTGGATGTTGTCGTGCTCGGGGACCACGAGCGGCATGTACGTCTTCTGGGCGAGCGGGCCGCCGTCGTACGTCGTCGCCGGATCCTCGCTCGCGCGCATGAACGAGTACATGACCGTGAGCGACACGTTCGTGCGGCCCAGGTGCTGGAAGAGCCAGCCGTCGTAGCCGAACTGGCTCGAGCAGTACGTGTCGTAGCTGGTCGTGTTGGTGACCGTCGTGCCGTCGCTCGACACGGAGGTCGACGGCAGCGAGTTGAAGACGATCGGGACCGTCACGTCGACGGCGAACTGGAAGTAGTTGTTCGGCTCGTCGACATAGAAGGAGCCCGGGTGAAGGGTCGCCGCGACGTTCGAGACGTCCGTGCACTTCGAGAGAAACTCGTTGGTCAGCGCCCCGTAGGTCGCCAGATCGCTCTGGTCGTTCTTGTCGAAGCTGAGCTTGACCCACTGGCGGAGCTGCCAGTCGAGCTCCTGGTTCTCCTCGTAGAAGTTGGTCTTCTCGCCGTCGAGGTTGACGCGGTACTTCAGGTCGACGTTGGTGACGGGCCAGGAGTCGATCGTCTCCTGGTTGCGCGTCCCCTGGGCGTTGATCGACCCGGTCGGCGTCTGGTCCGCGCTCAGCATGATCATGTTGTTCATGTTGAGACGGTCGGACGTCACGCTGAAGTTGACGTACGACTGGGCCTCGACGCCCGGCCAGAGCTGCGCCTGGCTGGGGCCGAGGGGGTTCGGCGTGCTCGCCGAGACGACCGTCGTCTTCAGGAACCAGCCCGGGTCCGTCCCGCCGTTGCCGGGGCGAACGAGGAAGTCCTTGCGGACGTACTGGTTCTCGTTGAAGACGCCGTTACGAGACGGGCGGTCGGCCACGCACCCGGAGGCGGCGCAGAGCGATGCGAGCGCCCCGGTGGCGATGAATGCGCGAATGATGTTGCCCTTCATGACTCGGGTTCTCCTGTGGCTCCACACGCCTTACTGCGTGATCGTCTCGTACAGCGGGTTGAAGAGCGTCGCGTCGACGATGCGGCCGAAGCCCATGCCCTGGTTCGTGGCCAGCGAGACGCCGTAGGTGAGCGACGTGATGAAGTCCGGGTAGTTGTCGAACGGGCTGTAGCGGACGATCAGGTTGCAGGCGTTCTGCGCGCTCGGGTTGGTGTTGGTCGTCGCCGAGCCCGGATCGCCGGGGTGCGCGGCCAGCCACTGGAGGATGTCGGCCGTCGCCGTGTACATGCGGACGTGGAGGACGTCCTGCGTGGTCGGGTCGAAGCAGACGAACACGTTGCCGAGGAAGTCGTGCGCCTCGACGGCGCGGATCTCGATGGTGTTGTCCTGGGCGACGCAGGCGCCAGCCTGGCACTTGTAGCCCTTGTTGCAGGTGCCACCCGTGTAGGCGCACCCGGTCTGGGCGACGTCCTGGTACGGGACGTAGTCGACGGTGTACGTCTCGAGGTTGCCCGTGAAGTCCAGCTGGTCCGTCTCGACGAACATGTTGCTGGTCCCGTTGGCCGGGATGGGGAAGCCGACCCCCGGCTGCTGCGGCATCCAGGGCACGAGCGTGTAGATGTTCTGGTGGAGGTAGGTCGGGTCGGTCGGATCACAACCCGAGGTGTTCTTGGTGCCCGGGGTACTCTGGGTGCAGGCCGCCCACGGGTTGAGGAAGCTCGGGATCACGGCCTGCGCGGCCTCGAGGGAGATGCTCGTCTTCGAGGTGGGCTGGCTCGGATCCGAGCAGTCGGTCGCGCCGGGCGGGCAGACCTGGATCGCGCTGTGGCCCTGGCTGAAGATCGTCTTGCCGCCGAAGGCCGCCGGGTACTGGTAGAGCAGCGTGTGGGCGTCGTTGAGCGGCGTGCCCTGGCTGGTCGCCACGGCCTGGTAGTGGCCCGCGGGATCCTCGGCCTGCATCTTGCCGTTGAGGTCCATGACGCTGTTGCCGGTGACGGGGTCCATGAGCCAGCTCGGGAGGGTGGTCCCGGCGCAGTCGGTCTTGGCGTTGTTGAAGGCCGGCTCGTTCGGATCGTCCTGGGGGATGCCGGCGATGTACCGGGCTGCCGCGCACTCGTAGCTGGCGAGCGCGGGGTTGTAGCCGGCTGCGGCCGCGAGCACCGAGCTGCCGTACATGTTCGTCAGGTTGACGCCGTAGGACGCGTGCGCGGCCGGGGGGTCGCTCTTGTTCGGCGACAGCGCCATGTAGAGCGCGAGCTCCTCGCGGTCGAGACGCTTGTACCAGTTGGAGTAGCGCTGGTTGGCGACGCGGACGTCGGTGCCGTACTCGTAGTCCATCGGCGTGACGAGGTAGGGCTTGTTGGGGTCCGCCGCGGTCGTGTTGCCGGCGTAGCCCGCGACGGTCGTCATGTCGATGTACTCGAACTTGTCGAACTGATTGCCGAACTCGTTGTCGAAGAAGAGCGTCTCCATGTCGATCGGCTCGGCCGCGACCAGGGTCGGCGTCAGGGTCGTGGGATCGGGCGCCACGCCCTGGGCGACGAGATCGCCGTACGCGCGCAGGTACTTGACCATCGCGACGCCAAACCACTTGAAGAAGTAGCGGCGATCCGCGGCGGCCTGCGGCAGGTTGTAGATGTCGCCCTTGCCCATGATGCGGGTGACCCAGGCGACGCTGATGTCCCACCAGGGGCCGTAGGCGGCCTGGTTCTCGCCCCCGCCGAACGTCTCGCCGACGCCGAGGGGGTTGGTCATGAACGAGAGGTAGTGGTCGCCTGGCTTGAGGGCCGAGCCCTCGGCGCCGAAGACGGCGCCGTCGAGGTAGCCGTTGATGGCGGGATCGTCGGTGGGCCAGGTCTGGGTGCCGGGCAGGAGCATGAGCTCCATGCCGGTGCAGACGTGCCCGGGCTGGGGGGTCGGCACGGTATTGGGGGCGCCGGCGCCCGTCGGATCGAACATGCAGTCGCTGAGCGTCGACGGCAGCTTGCCCACGAGGCTGGCCAGGTCGATCTCGGTCAGACGCTGGAACTCGCGCGCCACCAGGGCGGTGCCCCAGAGGTTGTTCGCGCCGCCGGTGATCTCGTTGGCCGGGTTTCCGAAGGCGCGGATGTCGAAGTACCACTCGGTGGAGAGGTCACCGTCGGAGGGGAGGTCGGTGTCCTGCACGACGCCGTACGGGCCGAGGTTCGTGCCGCCGGGCAGCTGCGGGGTGGCGAGGCTGCCGCTGGAGAGCGCGAAGTTCTGGTTGATGCCGACCAGATTGAACGTGATCTCCTCGAGGTTGTGCGTGTGCCCACCAATCATCTTGTTGTAGTTGGTGGCGTTGATCTGCGATCCGGGGACTCCGTTGATCAAGGCGTTGGGGTCGTACGGCTCGATGCAGTTGTTCTTGTAGCTGGCGTACGTCTGGCCGAGCTGCTGGATGCAGGTGCCGGGGTTGACCGCGTTCGGGATGTTGCCATCGGTGAACGGACCCTGCGTGTTGAGGGTCAGCGTCATGTTCTGCGTCGAGTTCGGGACGAACTTGGCGTAGTCGATGTACATGTTGAACGGGATGCTCGCCGAGGGCTGCGGGAGCGTCGAGTGGAACTGGATGTACGTGGCGATCGGGCGGATGCCGAAGTAGCCCGTGCCCGTCCCGTCGTTGCCGATGTAGAGGCAGGTCCCGTCGGCCTCGCAGCCGTTGGCCGAGGCGGCGTTGCAGCCAGGCCACACCGAGCCTGCATTCTTGTAGAAGGCCTTGGCGATGCCGTCGTAGAGCTCGGCGATGGCGGCGGAGTTGCTCGAGCCCCAGTCGATCTGGAACGTGTTGCTGTTCTTCGTGATCGGGTAGCCGATCTGGAACGTGTAGTGGGGCGGCGTCTGGCCGGCGGGCGTCGCGTAGGGCTTGCCGGAGCAACCCGGATCGCCCTGCATGACGCCGTCGAACGCCATCATGCCGAGGTAGCCGATGCCGATGTCGAGCTGGTCGATGAGGTGCGTCGCGAGGTCGTAGGAGAAGTTGACCTCTCCGTTGTCGCCCCACTGGACGTTGCCGCACTGGTCGCTCTGGTTCTCGCCGCAGCCGCCGCTGCCGGCGGCCGTGCCCTGGCAGTTCGCGCCGATGTACTGGCCCGTCGTCGGGTCGAGCGTCGGCAGCTTCTCGGCGTCCTCGATCGCGAGGCCCGGCCACTCGCAGGGCTTGTTGTCGTAGTCGGCCTGCGAGCGCGCGCCGCAGCCGCGCAGGTCGAGGCCGGCGAAGACCGCCGGCGGGATCATCGGCTCATTGAGCATCGTGGCCCAGCGCGAGCGCTGGATCTCGGCCGAGCACGGCGTCAGCGCCGTCTGGCTGACGTACCCGGCGTCGAGCGAGGCCTCGACCACGCCGGCGGCGCCGTCGGTCGCCCCGTTGTTGAACAGGGTGCCGGTGGCCGGCGAGTACGTCTGATTCGGGCCGTCTTCGCAGCCTGCGAGGACGGCGGTTCCGGCAACGAGTGCCGGAACGATGCACAGGACGGTTTTGGCGACTGACCTTCGCATGAGCGCTCCTGATCCCGGTGAAGCGATTCCCTACAGACCCACGCGCGACGCGCGCGGCAACGACTCGACTACTGAAAAAACGTCCCGTTCTCCCCTACTTGCTTGCTCCGGGCTGCCTCTCGCGCGCCGGGACGGGCACGCGCAAGGGGCTATCCCACCCATTGCCGGCGCGGACCCTACACTCCCCGACGGGATCGGTGCGCAAAAGAAGCGACCTGGCCTTGCGCTGGATCAACGGTCGAGCCGTGGCGGCAGGAACAAGTGCGCGCCGGCGCGTGATGTTGCACCCTGGGCGTGATGGACGACGCGAAGCGAGAGGCGGCCCGGGCGGCCCTCGAGGAGCTCCCCCGCGAGGGGATCGTGGGTCTGGGGAGCGGCTCGACGGCGCGGATCTTCGTGGAGGAGCTCGCCGCGCTGGTCCGGGCGGGGCGGCGCCTGGTGGGCGTCGCGTCGTCGGAGTCCACCCGGGCGCTGGCCGCGAGCCTGGGCATCCCTCTGCTGCCCGACGAAGGGCCGTGGAGCATCGAGGTGAACGTCGACGGCGCCGACGAGGTGAGCGCCGGCCTCGACCTCATCAAGGGCGGCGGCGCGGCGCACGCGCGCGAGAAGATCGTCAACTACGCCTCGAGGCGCAACGTCGTCATCGTCGACGCGAGCAAGCTCTCGACCCGGCTCGGCGAGAGGTGGCCCGTCCCCCTCGAGGTCCTGCCGTTCGCGCACGGCGCGACGCGCGCGCACCTGGCGACGATGGGCACGCCCGTGCTGCGCTCCCGGGACGGCGCGCCGGTGCGGACCGACGCGGGCAACCTGGTCTACGACCTGCGCGTGGCGCCCATCGACGATCCGGGGGCCCTCGACGTTCGCCTCCGGGCGATCCCGGGCGTGGTCGAGACGGGGCTGTTCGTGGGGCGCGCCGACGTCGTGCTCGTCGCCGGCGCGTCGGGGGTGGAGCGGCTCGAGCGGCGCCGCTGAGGGCACGCCGGTGCGCGCGATGCAGCTCGTACGACCGGGGCGCGCGGACGCGGGGCCGCTGCGCGCCGTGGACCTCCCCGACGTTGCGCCGGGACCGGGCGAGATCGCGCTGCGCGTGTCGGCGTGCGCCGTGTGCCGGACGGACCTGCAGCTGTGCGAGGGTGACCTCGCGGCGCGCGCGCTGCCGATCGTGCCGGGGCACCAGATCGTGGGGCACGTGGAGGCCCTGGGCCCGGGCGTCGCGGGCTGGTCGCCGGGCGAGCGGGCCGGCGTCGCGTGGCTCGCGGGCGCGGACGGAACATGCCGGCACTGCGCGGGGGGGCACGAGAACCTCTGCGAGCAGGCGCGCTTCACGGGGTGGGATCGCGACGGGGGCTACGCCACGCGCGCGATCGTGCGCGCCGACTTCGCGCTCCGCCTGCCCGCGAGGTTCTCCGACGTCGAGGCGGCGCCGCTCCTGTGCGGAGGAGTCATCGGGTTCCGCTCGCTGCGTGTCAGCGGCATCGAGCCGGGCGGCCGGCTGGGGCTCTACGGGTTCGGCGCGTCGGCGACGCTGGCCATCCAGGTCGCGCGGCACTGGGGGTGCCGCGTGTTCGTGTGCACGCGCTCGGCGGTGGAGCGGGAGCGCGCCCTCGCGCTGGGGGCCGAGTGGGTCGGCGGGTACGACGAGCACCCGCCCGAGCCGCTCGACGCGGCCGTCACGTTCGCGCCGGCGGGGAGCGTCGTCGTGGCCGCGCTGCGCGCGCTCGATCGCGGCGGCGCGGTGGCGATCAACGCCATCCACCTCGATCGGGTGCCGGAGCTCGCGTACGCGGATCTCTGGTGGGAGCGCTCGCTGCGGAGCGTGGCGAACTTCACGCGCGACGACGCGCGCGAGCTCCTGGCGCTCGCGGGCGAGGCGCCGATCCGGACGGAGCTCGAGGTCCTCCCGCTGGAGGACGCGAACCTGGCGCTGGCGCGCCTGTCGCGCGGCGACGTCCGCGGCGCGCTCGTGCTGCAGTGCTGAGGGGCGGGCTCTAGCGCTCGCCCGTCGAGGTCCCGCCGTCGACGACCGCGCCGGTCTGGTCGAGGATGAGGTTCGCGCCGACGGGCTCCTTGAACTCGATGACCACCTTCCAGTAGCCCTGGCTGTGGAAGGCCGAGGCCATGCGCGGGTGGTACTTGGGCCAGTGCCTGGCCGCGTAGGTCATCGCGATCGACTCGGCCATCGGCGCGTTGATCTGCGGCGGCGCGTGGATGGATGCGGCGAGCCCCGGCGCCGAGGACGCCGCGGGGGGCGGCGCGACGGATGCGGCGGCGGAGGCCGACGGGGCCCCGGCGTCGTCGCCGCCCCCGCGTGTGCAGGCCGAGAGGATCCCGAGGGTCACGAGCGCCATCGCACGCATTGCGTCTTCCTCCGTCACGCGAGCGGCGCCCCTATGCCACACCGCCCCGACACTGCGCAAGGCGGTCACCGGGCGATCCCGTCGAGCACCAGCGCCTCGAGAGGAGCGACGTCCATCGCGCTCGCGAGCTGGACGACCTCGTCGCCGCTGCGGGCGGGCACGAGCTGGAGCTGGACGACATAGCGCCGCTGCAGAACGTACACGACGTCGCCGGTCTTCCCGGTCTCGTTCCAGTGCAGCGTCGCGGCGTGGCCGCGGACGGTCACCGGGCGCGAGACGAACGACTCGCCGGGGTTCGCCCGGCCCTTCGCGAGGGTCGCCGCCCGCTCGCGGATGTTGCCGCTCTCGACGCGCACGACGAGCTGTCGCCGGCCGTCGGCGTAGGTGCAGCTCGCGCCGACGACGGGCCCCGTGCGGTAGCTGGTCGCGTACGAGTTGACGGGATCGCTCGGCTTGAACGTCCCGACGGACTGCGGCAGGGCCGCCGAGAGCTTCACGCCGTCTTGCCTCCACACCGCGGAGTCGAGGCCCGGATCGGTGACGGCGTCGACGGCGCCGTCGCGATCGCAGCCCGCGAGGGCTAGGGCCAGAGCCGCGGAGACGACTGCTGCGCGCACGATTCTGAGGTGAGGATGGGATTCGAACCCACGTGTAACGGATTTGCAATCCGCTGCCTAACCACTTGGCTACCTCACCAGGGGGGGACGGAAGATGCCACAGCGCGGGCCGCTCGGAAAGCCTGCGATGCGATCCCCCGTCAGCGGGGCAGGAGCTTGTCCTTGCCACGCATGTAGGGCACGAGGGCCTCGGGCAGGGTCACGCTCCCGTCGGCGTTCTGGTGGTTCTCGAGCAGCGGGATGAGGATGCGGGGGCTGGCGACGGCCGTGTTGTTGAGCGTGTACGGGTACGAGAGCGTGCCGTCCTCGAGGCGCACGCGGATGTTCGACCGGCGCGCCTGGAAGTCGCCGAGCGTCGAGCACGAGTGCGTCTCGCTGTACGCGCTCCTGCCCGGCATCCACGACTCCACCTCGTGCTTGCGCGTCTGCCCGAGGCCGATCTCGCCCGTACACGCGATGGCGACGCGGTAGGGGATCTCGAGCTTCGCGAGGATCGCCTCCGCGTTGCCGAGGAGCTCGTAGTGGAGCTTCTCGGCCACGGCCTCGTCGGGGGGGCAAAACACGACCTGCTCCACCTTCATGAACTGGTGCACGCGGTAGATGCCGCGCGTGTCCTTGCCGTGGGCGCCGGCCTCGCGGCGGAAGCAGGGCGAGATGCCGGCGTAGCGGATCGGCAGCGCCGCGAGCTCGAGCGTGTCGTCGCAGTGCAGGCTCACCAGCGGGACCTCGCTCGTGCCGACGAGGAACAGCTCGTCGGCCGGGACCGCGTACGCCTGCTCGACGCCGAGCGGGAAGTAGCCGGTGCCCATCATCGCGCGCTCCTTGACCAGCACCGGCGGCGAAACGAGCATCATGCCGCGATCGATCAGGGTGTCGACCGCGAGGCGCAGGATCGCCATCTCGAGCAGCGCGCCGTCGCCGACGAGCGCGTACGAGCGGCCGCCGGCGAACTTGCGCGGGCCGTCCCAGTCGATGAGCCCGAGGGACGTCATCAGGTCGACGTGATCCCTGGGCGTGAAGTCGAAGGTGCGCGGGGTGCCGACGCGGCGGATCTCGACGTTGTCGTCCTCTCCCTTGCCGATGGGCACCTCGGGGCGAGGGAGGCTTGGCACCCGCAGCATCAGGTCGTTGAAGCGGCGCTGGACCTCGGCGAGCCTCGGCTCGAGCTGCTCGATGTCGCTGCGCGTCTGCTTGGCCTCGTCGACGAGCCGGGGCCGGTCGTCCTTGCCGGCTTTCGGGATCAGCGCGGATAGCTCGTTCTTGCGAGCGCGCTTCTGCTCCAGGAGCGTCGTAATCTCGCGACGCTCCTTGTCGGCAGCGAGCAGGTCGTCGAGCTCGAGCTCGAGGCGCTTGTTCTTGATGGCCGCGCGGACCCGATCGGCGTTGTGGCGGATGAACTGGATGTCGAGCATCGCGCCGCCCGAGATAGCACTTCTCGGGAGGTCCGTGGGGCAGCCGGCCCCCCTCCACAGGCCACCGAGCGCTCTACTTGCGCGGAGGGCTCGGCGGCCTGTGCTCGCGCGGGACCGGCACCGCCTGGGGCCGCAGCTCAGTGGCGACACGCGGGACGACGACCTGCGGCGCGCGGTAGTGCTGAGACGCGAGCTCGGTGCCGTAGCGGTCCTTCACCTTGGCGGGTACCGGCTGGGCGGGGATGACGGCCGAGGCGCGAGAGGGCTCCGAGGAGACACAGTCGATCTGCCCCGGTTGCGGAACGTTGCACGGTTGGTTCTGGGCGGCGACGACGGGACGCACCGTTCGAGCACAGCCGGCGGCGGCCACCACGAGGGCCGTCACCGCCGCCCACTGGATGGATCTGGTCATGCTGAGAACCTAAGCATGCTCCACGCCGTGCGCAGGGGGCTCAGGGCGCGCCCTGCGCAAACTCAATCTCGCGATCGCTCTCGTAGAAGAGGCGCAGGAAGACGCCGCGAGCGGCTGAGCCAGACCGAAGCGAAATGGCAGGCCGGCAGGCGCGACGTTGGCGACGAGGTCGATCGCCGCGAGCAGGGGCGTGCGCCGTCGGCGTCGAGCTCGACGCCCCAGTACCCGAAGCGCCCGGAGCCCTCGAACGGCAGGAGGGCCGCGATCGATGCGCGCGCGGGCGCATGGGCTGCGCGTCCGCGTCCGAAGGCTTCGAAGCCTGCGCTCCCGCGGAGCGTCAGTGGCCCCGTGCGCAGGGTCCACCGCACGTCGAGCGCGAAGGGCTGGCCCGGGTCGCCGGGCTGGACCACGGGAGAGTCGTTGGGTCGGGCACCTCGGCGCGGGCGGACGGGACCTCGGCCGCGACGGCGCAGGCGAGACACGACGCCGCGGCGAAGCGCGCGGGGCCCACAGGGCTCAGCGGCCCGAGATCTCCTGCGGGAAATGGCGGACGTCGATCGCGTGGCCGTCCGACATGGCGAGCGCGTGCTCGAGGATCCAGCGAAGCTCGCGGACGTTGCCCGGGAAGGCGTGCCCGGCGAGGGCCTTCCACGCCGCCGCCGTGAGCGCCGGCACCGTCCGCGTCGGCTGCTGCAGCTCGCCCAGCAGCTCCGCGACGAGCAGGCAGAAGTCCTCCGCGCGGTCCTCGAGCGAGGGCACGTGCAGCTGCACGCCGTTGAGGCGGTAGTAGAGCGGCTCGAGCAGGCGCCCCGCCTCGACGTGCGTCGCGAGCCTCTCGCGCGCGAGCGTCACGAGCCGGACGCCCAGGGGCTCCGAGCGCGGCCCGCGGCGCGCGAGGGTGTGAGGCTCGGAGATGATGCGCAGGAGCCTCGACTGCGTCGCGCGCGGCAGCTGCTCGACGCCGTCGAGCACGAGCGTACCCCCCGCGGCGCTCCGGAAGAGCATGTCGCCTCCGTCGGCGTCCGCCGCGAGCATCTCAGGCACCAGGATCCCGTCGGCCACGACGAAGGGCCCGTCCCTCCGGGCGCTCTGCGAGTGGATGGTGCGCGCCACGAGCTCCTTGCCCGTGCCCCGGTCGCCCGTGATGATGAGCGCGGCGTCGCTGCCGGCGAGCACGTTCACGCGGTCGGCGAGCGCGCGCATCGGCCTCGACACCGCCACGAGGCGCGCGTGCGTGGACCGCGAGACGAGCTGGGCCCGCGCGGCGTCGAACTTCTTGCGGAGCGAGCGGTGCTCGGCGATGGGCGTGACGATGCGCTCGGCGAAGTCGTCGGGGTCGAAGGGCTTGGTCACGAAGTCCAGCGCCCCGTCACGGAGCGAGTCGACGACGTCCGGGATGCGCGCGAAGCCCGTCATCATCACCACGGCCGTGTCGGGCGCTCCCCTCCGGATGTGCCGGAACAGCGTCAGCCCGTCGAGCTTGGGCATCTGGACGTCGCAGATGGCGAGATCGAAGACGTGCGAGGCGACTAGCGCGGCGGCCTGCGCGCCGTCGGAGGCCTCGGTCACCTGGTGACCGGCATTGATGAGCGCCGTGGCGAGGCTCTCGCGGAGGTTGTCGTCGTCGTCGACCAGGAGAACATCCAGCATGCGCCCCTCCTTACGCAAGCCGTGGGCCGGGCACGGACCTGGCAAAAAGCGGGACCTGCCCAGGGGGGACGGGCGGTTGGCGTCCGTTCGCGTTACCGTTCCGAGACCATCGTTACCAGGAGGCACAAACGTGCTCACCGAAGGCCGGTTCACGCTTCGACTCCTGCTTGCCTTCATCGCGGTCGCCGTCGCGTTCGTCGGCTCGAGCCTCTACAGCAACTGGCTCACCCTCAAGATCGAGGGCGAGTCCCAGTCGCAGATGACCAATGCCCTGCCGAGCATTGACTACCTGACCAAGGCGGCCGACCAGCTCCGCGATCTCGAGGCCGCGACCGACGACTACGCGGATCTGCCGCCGCAGGAACGCGCGCCCGCTCGGCTGGACCTCCAGCGGCGCTGGAAGCTCATCGACGCGGAGCTGACGGGCTACCTCAAGCTCCCGTCGTTCGCCGACGAGCGCCAGCAGTACGCGGAAATCCCACCTGCGCTGCGCGCGCTCGACGAGTCCGTCCAGCAGCTCTTCCTCGACGTGGAGTCCGGGGACCGGGAGCGCGCGCGCACCACCGCCGACGATGTCGTACGTGTGAGGGCGAACGGGGCGGCCCAGAGCCTGCGCCGGCTGGTGCGGCTCAACGCCGTGGAGGCCTACCAGAGCTCCCTGCGCATCCAGGACACGCGCCGGCGTGCGGTCACCTTCGACACGCTCCTCAATACGCTGTCGGTGATCATGACGGCCGTCATCGGCCTCTGGATGTGGAGGGTCTTCCGGACGTTCTCGCGCCTCCAGGCCAGGCACGCCGAGCTCGTGCAGCGGCGCGCCGACGAGCTCGAGCTGTTCGCGCGCCGGGTGGCGCACGACCTGCTGTCCCCGCTGTCGTCGCTGACGTTCTGCCTGACGGCGTTCAAGCCCGCCGCGGAGACGGACACGAAGCTCCAGAACGCGCTCGGGCGCGCACGCCAGTGCGTGGTGCGGGCCCGCGGGCTCGTCGACAACGTCTTCGACTTCGCCCGGTCGGGCGGCGCGCCGCTGCCGGAGGCGCGCGCCGACGTGCGCGAGGTCGTCGAGGAGGTGGTCGAGGAGGCGCTCGCGGTCGATCCGACTGAGCGCGCCGAGATCTCGGTGCCCGAGCTCCCGCCCCTCGCGGTGCGCTGCACGAGCGGCGTGCTCACGAGCATCCTCGGGAACCTGGTGCGCAACGCCATCAAGTTCATGCGCGACTCGGAGGTGCGGCGGATCGCCATCCGCGTCCGCGACGCCGGCGATCACGTCGCCTTCGAGGTCGAGGACACGGGGCCCGGCGTCGATCCGACCGTCGCGGACACGATCTTCATGCCCTACGTGCGAGGGCAGGGTGTCACGCAGCCGGGCCTGGGCCTGGGCCTCGCGACCGTGAAGCGGTTCTGCGAGGCGTACGGAGGCACGGTCGGCTTCCAGACGACGCCGGGCCAGGGGTCGGTGTTCCGCTTCACGCTTCCCAAGGCGGAGGAGGCCTCCCGCGAGGCGCCGCTCGAGAGCCTCAAGCTGCTGCGCGAGGCCGCCGGCGAAGGCTGACCGCGGCCCTCGCTCACTCCCGCCCGTCGTCGACGTCCGAGTCGACGATCCCGTGGGCGTGCAGCTTCTCCCAGAGGTTCTTGCGCGAGATCCCCAGCAGCTCGGCGGCGCGGATGCGCTTGCCGCGCGCGACGGCGAGCGCATGCAGGATCGCCTCGCGCTCGGCCTGCTTGACCACGGCCGCGAGCGGACGCACCTCCGGCTGCCCCTGGGCCGACGTGACGGCGGCGACGTGGGCGATGTCGGCCGGCAGGTGCTCGCGCTCGATCGTACCGCCGTGCGACAGCAGCACCGCGTGCTGAATCGCGTGGGCGAGCTCGCGCACGTTGCCGGGGAACGGATACACCGACAGCGCCCGCCAGGCGTCGAGCGAGACGTCGGGGACCGCCTTGCCCGCGGGCGTGAACCGCTGGAGGAACGCGCTCGCCAGGAGCGTGAGATCGCCGCCGCGCTCGCGCAGGGGAGGCACGTGCAGGTTGACGGCGTTGAGGCGGTAGTAGAGGTCCTCGCGGAACAGCCCCTCGGCGATGCGGCGCTTGAGGTCGCGGTGGGTGGCAGACACGATGCGGACGTCGACGCGCACCGCCGTGTTGGAGCCGAGCGGCTCAACGACGCCCTCCTGCAGCACGCGCAGGAGCTTAGCCTGCGCGGGCAGCGGGATCTCCGCCGCCTCGTCGAGCAGGAGCGTGCCCCCGCTGGCGGCGCGGAAGCGCCCGTCGCGCTTCTTGACGGCGCCCGTGAACGCGCCGCGCTCGTGGCCGAACAGCTCGGCCTCGAGCAGGGTCTCGGGGAACGCCGCGCAGTTGACCGCGACGAAGGGCCCGCTGCGGCGCGAGCTCAGGGTGTGGATGCGCCGGGCCACCAGCTCCTTGCCCGTCCCGCTCTCGCCCGTCACGAGGACGGGCGCGTCGCTGTCGGCGACCGTCGCGATGATGTCGAGCAGCCGGCGGATCCCCGGAGACTCGCCGAGGATGGCCGTCTCGGTGGCCCCGGCGAGCTGCGCGCGCGCGGCCTCGAGGTCGCGCTGCAGGCCGCGCCGCTCGGCGAGGGCAGCGACCCGCACGATGAGCTCGTCGACGTCGAACGGCTTGGTGAGGTAATCGCGCGCGCCCGCCTTGAGCGCCGCGACGGCGTCGGCCACGGAGCCGAACGACGTCATGAGGATGACGTCGGTGCCCGGGGCCGCCTCCTTGACGCGGCGGAAGAGCATGAGGCCGTCGATCTTGGGGATGCGCACGTCGGTGATCAGCAGATCGAACGCCGTCGCCGCCGCCGCCTCGAGCGCCGCTCCTCCGTCGCGGACGGCGACGACGTCGTGCCCCGCCGCGCGCAGCGAGTCGACGACCGCCAGGCGGACGTCCGCATCGTCCTCGGCGACGAGGACGCGCAAACGGATCGCTGCGTCAGGAGCCGCCAAGGGGACCTCCGGGCATCTTCATGGGGACCTCGTGCCGCACGCGCTCGGCGCGCACGCCGCGCTCGACGACGTCGAGGCGCTTGGTCGTCTCCGCGCGCATGGCCGCGAGCTCGGCCAGCATTCTCTCGATGCCGACCTCGTTCTTGAGGTTCACGCGGAAGTCGGTCTCCGCGGTGGCGCGGTCCTTGGCCGATTGCCGGTTCTGGCTCATGACGATGAGGGGCCCCTGGAGGGCAACGAGGACGGCGAGGAACAGATTGTAGAACTGGTAGGGGTACTCGTCGAAGGGCGACGGGAGCCAGTGGTTGGCGCCGGCCCACGCGAAGCTCAGGCCGAGCAGGAACAGGATGAAGCCCCAGCTGCCGTTCCAGTCGGCGACCTTGTCGGCGAGGCGCTGTCCCCAGGTGAGGTTCTCCTCGAACTCCTTGACGACGTCCTTCGCCGCGCGCTGGCTGAGCATGGCGTTGGTCTCGCGGAGGCGCTCGGCCATCTCGGCGAGGATCGTCATCGCGGCCGTCTTCGACCGCCCCAGGTGCTCGCCCAGCTCCTCGCGCGTCAGCTCGAGGAGCACGGTGTCGACCATGGCGCGGACGCTGGCGCTGCGGGGCTTGTCGTCGAAGATCGCCAGCTCGCCGAAGTACTCGCCGGTCCGCAGATCCTTGAGCACGACCGGCGGCGTCTCCTTGTCGGCGCTCGGGAGGTAGATCTGCACCGCCCCTGACTGCACGACGTACATGGACGCCCCCCGGTCCCCCTGGGCGAACACGATGTCGCCCGCCTTGAACGTCTTCTCCGTCAGGCGCGCGCCGAGCACCTCGCGATCCTCGTCGGAGAGCCCCTGGAAGAGGGGAATCTGGGAGAACAGGTCGGCCGGGCGCATCGAACCCCAATGGTCGCCCCGCGCCCAGGGGGCCGCAAGGGGCGAGTGTACGACCCTGTCAACCGCCGCCCGACGCCCCCTCCGACGCCCCCTCCCGACGCCCCGGGCCGCGCCTCCCGCATCAGCACCCCGTCCCACACGCCAGCGAGCCGTCGGGGCACGTCACCAGGGGCGTGTCGCACGCCACGCGGCACCGGGCCGGATCGGCGCAGCGCACGCGGCATCGGCCTCCGGGGCAGTCGACGTCGCACCCCGCCGCGCAGGTGACGTCGCAGCGCGCGGCGCCCTCGCAGCGCACGCGGCTGCCGTCGCCGACGCTCGCGACGCACGCCACCCTGACGTGCTGGCAGGCCACCATCGCGCCGCGGCCGCAGCGCGCCTCGCACGACTGGGCGTTCTGGCAGGACGCGCTGCACCCGTCGCCTCCCTCCAGCCGACACGAGACGTTGTCGTTGGCGCACTGGAGCGCGCAGCCGCGCACGCCGGGGCACTCCTGCGTGCAGGACCGGCCCGCCGCGCAGAAGCAGAACGGGTCGCCCGGCTTGCACCCGCCTGCCGAGCGACACCCCGCGACGAGCGCGCACGCGAGCGCGCCGATCGCCATCGCCCGGACCGCGGCCGCGTGCACGCTCACCACGCTACTTCGCGCCAGTCGCTGGCGCGCCCTTCGCCGTGGCGGGCGGCGCGGCCTGGGCCGCGGTGGTCGTCGGGACGGGCGCGCCGCGCCCCTGCTGCGTGGCCAGCGTGGGGGGGCCCTTCTGCACCGCGTCGGCGATCGCCGCCGAAGCGGCCGCCGCGACCTGGTCGGGCGTGGGCCTGGGCAGGTTCCTGAGCATCCCCTCGCGATCGAGCTGCCAGAGGTCCTCGTCGGTGACCACGTCCTTGCCGAGGATCTGCCGGGCCGCGATGATCTTCTGCTTGAGCGCGGGGTCGAAGACTGTGGCGCCGGCGTCGGGGCTCGGACGCGAGGGCGGGATCAGGACCGAGAAGCTGCCGAGGACGGGGTGGCCGTCCTCGGACTTGCCGGTCAGCGACCACGTCTTGGAGAAGACCTCCTCGTCGACGCTGGGGTCGAGCGTGACGGTCACAGTGATGCCCTCCTTGCCGGGCGGGATCGTGCTCGACCCGAGCAGCTGCCCGACGTCGACCTCCTGCGGGCGGGTCTGCCCGGCGCCCTGCCGGTAGTACTTCACCAGGATCGCGTGCTCGATCGTGACCGGCGCGGGCTGCGTGTGCCAGAGGTGCACGTGCTGGGTCACCTTGCCGTCGGAGCCGAGCTCGGGGAAGCGGGGATCGAGCGCGATGAGGAGCTGGACGAGGCCCTTTTGCGCCATCGCCTCGTACGCCGGGTTGATGAGCGGCAGCGTGACTCGCCCGGTGGCCGCTTCGCCCTTGGCGCCCCGGACGGTCACCGACACGACGTAGTAGGAGTAGAGCGTGTCCTGGTCGCGCCCCTCGTAGCCGTGCTCGACCAGCGGCCCGAGCGTCGTCACCCCCGCGCCGTCGCCGAAATCCCAGGAGTACGCGACGGGCTTGAAGGGTCTGGCCGGCGGAGGCGCGTTCTCGGTGGGCGTCGGCGGCACGCCGATGACCTGCGCTTCGAAGTCGAAGTCCGCCCACGTATTGGCCCGCACGCGGTGCTTGATCATGGCGACGTAGGTCGGCCGGCAGTCCTTCACCTCGTACTCGGGCAGCGGGATCGTCGTCGCGACGTTGCCCCGGCCGAAGACCGTGAGGGTGTGGGCGCCGACGACCTGGCCCTTGTCGTTGCGCCAGAGCTTCACGGGGACCGACTGCCCCATCTGGCCGTCGATCACGTAGTGGAGCGCGGGGTCGGTCCCGTTGACCGTGTGCGCGTGGACTGTGACGAGGTTCTCTTCGCCGGAGCACACCTCGGTCTTCTCGAGCGTGACGCCGTCGATGACCGGAGGCGGATCGGGCGGACGGGCGCTCGGCGGCGGCGCCGGCGCTCCCGGAGAGGGGCTTCCCCCTGCCGCCTGCGCGCCTCCGAAGCCTTGCGCGGCCCCCTGAAGCTCGTCGCTCGTGTCGGCGACGCCGGCCACCTTCTTCGCCGCGCTCCTGCGCGCGCTCCACAGCAGGAGCCCGGCCGCGAACAGCAGCAGGACGACGGCCACGACGCGCGTGGGCCGATCGAGGATCGAGGAGCGGCCCTCCGCGGGCCGGGGGCGCTGGGGGCGCACGAGCGACGGTCAATCCCAGCAGGAGTACTGGCTACCGCCGCTGTTCCACTGCACGGTCTCGTTGCCGTCCCAGCCCCAGACGCTCGCGCCGCTGCCGATGCACGGCGCGCCGCTGCCGTTGGCGGGGTTGTTCCAGCACGAGATGTCGTCCGGGCTGATGCCGACGGCGCTCCCCGAGCCGCCCGTGATGCCCGTCCAGATGCCGTGATCGCTCGAGCCGCAGTTGTTTGCTGCGAAGCAGTTGGTCATCTGGTCGGCCGCCTCGTCGCAGAGGTTGCAGTCCGCGCACGTCAGGCACGTGCCGACGTGCGTCCAGAAGCCCATGCTGTTCGAGCACTCGTTGTAGACCGAGTTGTAGAGGGCGTTGGCCGCGTTCCAGAGCTCGTTGTTCGAGGCGTTGTTGTACGTGCGCGGGACGACGTCCCCGGTGTACGTGCCCAGATCGCCCAGCGCGTCGTGCTGCCAGAGCGCCAGGGAGCTCGAGCAAACGACGCCCGTGTTGACGCCCGGGACGCCCTGCGGGGTGCCCTGCGTGTTCATGTACTGGAACCAGCCGTAGTGGATCTGGGCGCCGTTGTACGTCGAGCCCCAGACGTACTGGCTGCTGTCGCTTCCCGAATACCAGCCCGACCAGTTCATGCCGGCGCCGAGGTACAGGTTGGAGATGGTGCTGGCCGTGGTCGCGTCCCCGCTCCCGGCCGCCCCCGTGCCCGCCCCCTGGTAGGCGATGAAATTCTCCGACGAGCCGCCGCCGTACAGGAACGTGTAGATCGCACCCTGGTTGACGGTCTCGAGGCCCGGCATCGCGTTGTAGAGGAAGCTCTGCGACAGCGGCGCGCTGCAGTAGTCCGGCCAAGAGCCCTCCTGCGGGGGCGTGACCGACGTCGCGTGCGTCACCCACCAGTCGGGCCCGCGCGAGAGCATCGAGTGGGAGCGGTACTCGCCGATGGCGGTGATCACGTTGTAGATGGGGCCCGGGCCGGACACGAACACCGACGCTCCCCCGGGCACGTTCCACCCCGCAGACGTCGACCCGCACACGGTGTCGGCGCGCGCTCCCCCCTCGAGCGCCAGCAGGCTCGCCGCCCCGATCCCCGCCGCGAGTCCCCACACCCGACGCGCACTGGTCTTGTTCATGCCGCACCCCTCAGCGCCGATCCATGCATTGCGCACGCCGCCGGACCGGCGCCCGAAATCGCTGCGGAATCCAGGGCCGGTGCAGAATGTGAACCGTTCAGGAGTTGAACTCCGTTCGGATTCTGAACCCGCTACCCCTTGCCGGGCAGGCGCTTCTGCGCGGCGCTCGAGGGCACGTCCTCCGAGGCCGGACCCTCGTCCGCGACGGGGAGCTTGGGGAAGCTCCAGCGCGCGCTCACGGGTCCCTCGCCCGTCTCCTCGAGACGATCCTTGGGGTGCATGCCCCAGGCGCGGAGCTTCGAGTAGACCGTGACCTTCGAGACGCCGAGGGCCTCGGCGGCGCGCGAGACGCTCCCGCCCAGGCGCTCGATCGCGCCGAGGATCGCGCGCTTCTCGACCTCCGCGAGGCTGAGGATCGGCCCGTCGGTGCCCGGCGACGTGATCGCGCTCCACTGCCCGGTCGAGCCGAGGTTCGCCGAGGTGCGGAATCGCCCGACCAGGCGCGTGGCCAGCCGCTCCAGCACGTCGATGTCGGGCGCGGCGAGGCTCACCTCGGCCTCCATCACGTTGGCCAGCTCGCGGACGTTGCCGGGCCAGTCGTAGCGCCCGAGCTCGTCGAGCACGCGCGGCCCGAGCTCGCGCACCCGCTTGCGCTGCTGCTCGGCGAAGCGCGTGAGGTACGTGAGCGCGAGCAGCGGGATGTCCTCGCGCCGGTCGCGCAGCGGCGGCACCTCGATCGCGAGCACTCGCAGGCGGTAGAGCAGATCCATCCGGAACTTGCCCTCGTCGACGAGCTGCGCGAGGTCGCGGTGCGTCGTCGCGATGACGCGCGCGT
>JAJYCT010000048.1 GCA_021778125.1 Myxococcales bacterium | reverse complement strand
GCGGCCGACGCCGACGGCGGGGCCGACACGACCGCGCGCGAGGGCGCCTCGCCGAACAGCAGCGCGAGCGCGTCCAGAGGCGACGGGGAGGCCCCGAGATCCACGCGCGCCCCCACGTCGTCGGGGCCGCTCGCGCAGCACTCGGCCAGGGTGGCCGCGAGGCCGCCGTCGGACACGTCGTGCGCGCTCGACAGCACGTGGGCCCGCGCCAGCGCGAGCAGGAGCTTCTGCAGCCTCGCCTCGGCGTCCAGATCGATCGACGGCGCCGCTCCCTCGAGGCGGCCGGTGCGCCGCACGAGCCACTCGCTGGCGCCGAGCGCCCGCGCGCCCGCGCACGAGGCCTGGCCGAGCAGCCACACGACGTCGCCCGCGCGCTTGAAGGGCGCCGTCACGACGTCCTCGCGCGCCGCCACGAGGCCCACGGCCGCGAGCGTCGGCGTCGGCAGGATGCTGCGGCCGTCGGTGTCGTTGTAGAGGCTGACGTTGCCGCTGACGATCGGCACGGCGAGGGCCGCGCACGCCGCGGCGATGCCGTCGATCGCGCGCGCGAACTGCTCCATCACCTCGGGGCGCTCGGGGCTGCCGAAGTTCAGGCAGTCGGTCAGGCCGATGGGCTCCGCGCCGCTGCACGCGAGGTTGCGGCACGCCTCGGCGGCCGCCATCGCGGCGCCCGCGAACGGATCGAGCTCGCACATGCGCCCGTTGCAGTCGCTCGAGAAGGCCAGCAGCTTCTCGACCGTCCGGCCGTCCTTCTCGCACGGCACGCGCACGACGGCCGCGTCGGAGCCTGCGCGCACGATCGTCCCGCCGCGGACGATCTGGTCGTACTGGCGGAAGACCCACGCGCGCGAGCCCACGTTGGGCGAGCCGACGAGGTCGAGGACCTCGCGGGCGAGGTCGGTCGGGATCGCGATCGACGCCTCGGCGGCGGGCGCGCTCGCCGCTGCGGCCGCGCGCGGGCGGTCGTAGACCGGCGCGTCGTCGGTCAGCACGCCGATCGGGATGTCGCACACGACGACGGGGGCGCGCGCGGCGGGGGGGTCTGCGAGCGGATCGTAGCCGGGGGTCGCCTTGACGACCCAGCGCCCGGTGTCGGTCACCGTGCCGATGACGGCCGCGTCGAGCTCCCACTTCTTGCAGACCTCGAGCACGCGCGCTTCCTTGCCCGGCTTGGCCACGAGGAGCATGCGCTCCTGCGACTCGCTGAGCAGGATCTCGTAGGGCGCCATCGACTTCGCGCGCCGCGGGACCGCGTCGAGGTCGAGCTCGATGCCGTTCCTGGCGCGGCCCGCCATCTCGACGCTCGACGACGTGAGGCCGGCGGCGCCCATGTCCTGGATCCCCTCGAGCACGTCCATCGAGAAGAGCTCGAGGCACGCCTCGATGAGGAGCTTGCCCATGAACGGATCGCCCACCTGCATGGTCGGCCGCTGCGAGGGGCCGCCCTCGGAGAACTCGTCGCTCGCCATCGTCGCGCCGTGGATGCCGTCGCGGCCGGTCTTGGCGCCGATGTAGAGGATGCGGTTGCCGATCCCCGTCGCGCGACCGTAGAAGATGCGGTCGGTCCGGGCGACGCCGCACGTGAAGGCGTTGACCAGGATGTTGCCGTCGTAGCGGGCGTCGAACGAGAGCTCGCCGCCCACCGTGGGCACGCCGATGCAGTTTCCGTAGCCGCCGACGCCGGCGACCACTCCGCGCAAGAGCTCCGGCGTGCGCGGGTGGTCCGGCCGGCCGAAGCGCAGCGAGTTGAGGCTCGCGATGGGGCGGGCGCCCATCGTGAACACGTCGCGCAGGATGCCGCCCACCCCCGTCGCCGCCCCCTGGTGCGGCTCGATGAAGCTCGGGTGGTTGTGCGACTCCATCTTGAAGACGGCGGCGAAGCCGTCGCCGATGTCGACGACGCCGGCGTTCTCGCCGGGGCCCTGGATGACCCGCGGGCCCCTGGTGGGCAGCCGCCGCAGGTGCACGCGGCTCGACTTGTACGAGCAGTGCTCGCTCCACATCACGCTGAAGACGCCGAGCTCGGTGTACGTGGGCTCGCGCCCGAGCGCGCGCCTGGCGGTCGCGTACTCCTCCGGGGAGAGCTTGTGCGACGCGACGAGCGCGGGGGTGATGGGCGGATCGTGGGGGAACGCGACGGAGCCGGCCATGGCCCCGTCAGGTAGCACGACCCCGGGCTCCCGGTCCCCCGGCGCAGAGGGCGCCGGCAGCCCTTCCTACATCTGCGCGAGCCTCTGCCCCTGCACCCGGGCCGCCTCGGCCAGCGACGCGAGGTTCTCGTCGCCCAGGGCTGCCGTCTCGCCGAGAGCGCGGCAGTGCGCGACGCCGGCCTGGAGGGCCTCCCGGAAGCCGTCGAGCCGCGCGCGTCCCCTGGCGTCGTCCGGGGCGAGCTCCGCGCGCCTCCGCGCGAGGTGCTCGACGTACATCGCGAGCTCCTTGGCGAGCATGTGCGGGCGGGACGCGGGCACCAGGCTCTCGCCGCGCCCGTAGATGTGGTCGACCATCGCGCGCAGCGTGTACGTGCGGCCGAAGTAGGCGAGGTTCGGGCCCGGGCACACGGCCACCGGCGCGTCCGGCCGCGCCAGGCCGAGGTCGACGAGCGCGCCGTTGCCGAGGTGGTGGCAGATGCACGCCTTGGCGTAGAGGCTCTGCACGCGCGGATCGGGGCAGTCGCGCGGCGGGGGCGCGTCGTAGCCGAGGGCGCGCAGCTTCGCGCTCTGGTACTCGCGCGAGGCCGTGCAGAGGGGCCCCTCCGAGAGCTCGGTGCTCGCGGCGAGGTAGCCGTTCGGGCAGCTCGACCCGGGGGCGCCGCGCGCGATGTTGCGATCGGTCTCGAGCTCCGAGCTCGACCCGCGCACGTTGTTGAACGGGACGCCGAGCGGCGAGGCGTCGCTCAGGTACAGGTCGGCCTCGGTGGCGCGGGCGAGCAGGGCGCGGGTCGCGTCGTCGAGCGCCGTCGCCTCGGGCACGAGCAGGAACGGGCTCGCCCACCCCGTCCCGTCGACGCCGTAGTGCTCGCGCAGCCGGCGCTCCTCCCCGTGGGTCCCGATGCCGCCCTGCACGGTGACCCGGATGCGCCGCGGGCCGCCCGCGTAGGGCATCCCCCGGGCGTCGTAGTAGCGACGGACGAGCGGCTCGAACGCCTCGGGGAACGAGGCGCGGCGATCGCGGAACTCCTCGAGGATGGGCCCGAGCAGCTCGCCCTCGGTCGCGAAGGCGTGCCCGCCGCAGTTGAGCCCCGACTCGATGCGAAACTCGCGGATCTCGATCCCCTTCTTCGCGAGGAACTTGCCCTGGACGAGCGCCGAGCGGAAGTCGGACACCTTGAGGATGACGCCCTTGCGGATGCGGCCCCCGGCGTCGCGGTAGAAGTCCGGGCAGCCCTCGAGCAGCCCGAAGAGCGTGGGGTTCATGCCGGCCGAGAGCACCAGGCTCGACTCCAGGCGCGACGCCGCGAACCCGCGCAGGGCCGCCTTGGCGTCCGAGTGCTCCGGCCCCAGGGGGCGCCCGTCGCGATCCGCGCGCGCGCGATCGAGCTTCGTCATGATGTTCACGTCGGCGGAGCCCGCGACGATCAGGTCGTCGAGCGCGGCCTCGGCGCGCGTCCGGGCGGCGCCGCCGGGGACCGAGAGGACCTCCCGCCACGCGCGCTTCGCGGGCGCGTCGTCCGGCAGCAGCTCGAAGTACTTCGCCTTCTCCGTGCCGGGCGTGAGCGGCTGCGCCCGGAGCTCCGCGACCTGGCGGGCCACCACCTCGTGCACCAGATCGCACCACGCGGTGATCCGGCGCGCGCGCGCGTCGGGCGAGAGCGCGGGGATCGGCTCGTACGGCCGGCCGAGCTTCTCCGCGTAGTGCCGCCGCACGCGCTCGACGAGCACGTCGTCGACGATCGACATCACCGACGAGATGCCGAAGCGCGCGACGCGCAGGGGCGTGTCGAGGGTGAACCCCGTCCCCATGACGGGGATGTGGAACGTGTGAGGGCTCATGGCTGGGGCTCCGCAGGACGAGGTCGGAACGTGCCTCTGCGCGGCCGGATCCGATCGTCACGAGGCCGTCATCGCGGCCGCAGCGATGACTGCCGTCATGACGCGGTCGCCCGGCGCACGCGCCCTCGGCGGCCCCCTCGGCGGCCCCCCGCGGCCGGCTCCGTCGTTTGCCTCCGGGGGCTCGCCCGGCTAAACATCAGCACGTCATCGGTCTCGCGCGCCTGCGGCTCGACATGGTTCGAGCGCTCCCTCGTGTGGCCAGGGAGCTTGCTCGCCATGAAGAACGAAGAAGACGAGAGCGCAGTCCGCATCACGCAGCAGTTCCGCTCGGGCAACGCGATGGTCTACGACCTCCGGGCGCGCGCCGGAAGGCTCACGCTGCGCGTCACCGGGCGTGGTGGCGACGAGAGCGGGCCGCCCTCCGAGTGGTGCATCGAGGCCTCCACGCGCACCGCTCCGGACTCGACGATCGTCGCGGAGTGGGGCCGCACGCGCGCCGACGCGCTGCGCGCCGTGGGCCGGGCCTGGATCGAGAAGAGCCCCTCGCTCAGCCTGCCGACGTTCGACTGGGAGTCGGTCGCGCGCGCGATGAGCGCGGTGCGGGCGCTCTGAGCCAGAGCTCGTCGGGGCGCCGTCGTCCGCTCCGGCCTCTCCGGCGGCGCGACCGGCCCCGCGTCGAGCTTGCAGCCCTGCGCACTCGCGCTATCGTCCCTCCCCGCATCCGAAAACGTTCCGACGGCCCAGCACGCTCTCTCGACTCATCCGGGATGCGGGTAGCGCCTTCCCGGAGCGGCCATCGAGAGGTGACAACGCCGTGAGCACGAGCTTCAGCAAGCGCCAGAAAGAACGTGATCGCCAGCAGCACCAGCAGGCGAAGGCCGAGAAGCGCAAGCAGCGCCGCGACGACAAGGCGACGCGCCCGACCGGGGCCGCCGGGGAGGACCCGGATATCGCCGGCATCGTGCCCGGGCCGCAGCCTCCGCCCGAGGATTTCTGAGCGTCACTGCTTTGCCACCGACACCACATCCATCTGCACGAACTGCCCGTCGAACGCGCCTGGCGCGGGGGGCACGCCCGCCACGACGATCGGCTGGCCCGAGGCGTCCACGTTACGAAGCTCGTAGGCGTCGCGCGAGTCGGCGTGCAGCGTCACGGTGGCACCGGCCGCGATGGGGACCGTCTCGGTGTAGTCGATGGCGACGACGACCCGGTGCGAAACGCCCTGGTTGACGAAGTACGTCTGGCCCGGCGACGACACGTCGAGGCCGTAGACGTTGATGGTCGAGCCCGCGGGCGGCGAGCCGCCAATCTGCCAGGAGCCGCTCGCGGAACCGCCGACGTACGTGCTGACCTCCACGACCCCCCGGAACCGCAGCGTCACGTCGTAGAGGGCGCCGGGGGCGCCGCCCATCGTCGCCGAGGTCGAGACCAACGGGAGCGTCTCGCACACGGTGGGATCGCTGGTGCCCTGCGTGCAGGGCAGCTCCCAGCGCAGGCCGTCGAGCGACGCCGCCACGTTCGCGTCGACCGGACCCGCCGCGTCGGACACGTTGCCCGCGTCGACGAGGGTGCCGGCGTCCCCGGGGGCGGCGTCGCCACCGGACGCGTCGCGCGTGTCGCCGACGAGGAGCCCGGTGCGCGCGCCGCAGCCCAGCGCGGGTAGCAGGAGGACCAGGAACGTACCGCCAGGCCGCCGGATGCCCATGCCCGTCCCTCTAGCAACGAGCCTGCCGGGGTGCGGGCGCTTTCGTGCTATCGGTTCTCCCCCGTGAAGGCCTGCGTCGTCGTCTTCCCCGGGTCGAACGCCGATGCCGAGATGATCCACACGCTCCGCGACGTTTGCGGGGCGCCCACCGAGGTCGTCTGGCACACCGAGACCGCGCTGCCCGCCGGGGTCGATCTCGTCGCGCTCCCCGGCGGCTTCAGCTACGGCGACTACCTCCGCTGCGGCGCGATCGCCAAGGTGAGCCCCATCGTCCCGGCCATCCGCGCGCACGCGGCGCGCGGCGGCTGGGTGCTCGGGGTGTGCAACGGCTTCCAGATCCTCACCGAGGTGGGGCTCCTGCCCGGCGCGCTGACGCTCAACGTCAACCGCCGCTTCGAGTGCGGCGACTGGTTCGTCAAGGTCACCGCCGAGGGCCCCTTCACCCCGCGCGTCGGCGACGTGTGGCGTTTGCCCATCGCGCACGGCGAGGGGCGCTACCAGGCCGACGAGGCGACGCTGCGCAGGCTCGAGGGTGAGGGGCTCATCGGCCTGCGCTACTGCACGAGCGCCGGCGCGATCGACGAGGCGGCCAACCCGAACGGGAGCCTGCACGCGATCGCAGGCATCTACGGGGGATCGCGCAAGAACGTGTTCGGGCTGATGCCGCACCCGGAGCGCATGAGCGAGGAGATCCTCGGGTGCGCCGACGGGCGCAAGCTGTTCGAGGCCGTGCTCTCGCGCGCCGCGTGACTCCGCGCCCGGCACGTCACACCTCGAACTCCGCCTTCTCCAGGATCTCCGTCACGCGCCACAGGAACGAGTTGGCGGCGACGCCGTCGACGACGCGGTGGTCGTACGAGAGCGCCATGTACATCACCGGGTGGATCGCCATCTGGTCCTCGCCGTCCCTGGACTCGACGACGACGCGCTTCTGGATCTCGCCCATGCGCAGGATGCCGACGTTGGGCTGGTTGATGATGGCGCCGCCGAACAGGTTGCCCTTGAGGCCTGGATTCGAGACGCTGAAGCTCGCGCCGGAGAGATCGTCGATGGTGATCTTGCCGGCGCGCGCCCGCTTCGCCAGGTCGTCGACCGCGCGCACGATGCCGCGAACCCCGAGCTCGTCGGCGCGGCGCACGACGGGCACGACGAGCCCGTCGGGCGAGTCGACCGCGACGCCCAGGTTGATGTCGCGCAGCACGACGAACGCGTCGTCGAGGACGCGCGCGTTGAGGGCGAGGTTCTCGCGCAGCGCGTGCGCCGTCGCGGCGACGACGAACGCGAGCATCGTGAGGCTCATCCCCTCGGCCTTGTACCGCTCCTTGTGAGCGTCGCGCAGCTTGCTCGCCCGGTGCAGGTCGACCTCGGCCACCGTGACGACGTGGGGCGAGACGACCTTGGAGTAGGTCATGTGATCGGCGGTGATGCGGCGGCGGCGCGTGAAGGGTACGACGCGATCGCCCTCGACGGGCCGGTACGGTGGCACCTTGAACGTGCCGTAGCCGACGCCCGGGATCGGCGGGACGAAGCCCCCCCCCTGGTTGACGAGCTGCGCGAGCTGCGAGGCCGGGGTCGACGTCGAGGCAGGCGTGGGGGCCGGGGTCGAAGGCACCGATGCCCGCAGTACGTCGTCGGTCGTCACGCGCCCTCGCTCGCCCGTGCCCTGCACCCGCTGCAGATCCACGTCGTGCTCGAGCGCCGCCTTCCGGACCGCGGGCGTCGCGATCGGAACGCGGGGGGCGGGAGGGGGGGCGGGTGCGGCTGGCGGCACCGAAGCCGGAGCGCCCGGCGTGGCCGAGAACGTCGCCCCGGCGCCCTCCTCGATCTGCGCGATGACGGTCTTGACCGGGACGACGTCGCCCTCCTTCGCCAGGAGCTTCGCCACCCGGCCCGCCACGGGCGAGGGGAGGTCGCTGTCGGCCTTATCCGTCCCGATCGACGCCAGCGCCTGCTCCTTGCGCACCACGTCACCTTCGCGCACGAGCCACTTCGAGAGGGTGCCTTCGGCAATGCTTTCGCCGAGCTGCGGGAGGGCGACGTCGATGAGCATGGGGGCCGAAGGTAGGGCCCGTCGCCCCCCAAATCCAGGCGCAACCGAGGCCGGTGTCCTCCGACTGGGGGACACAGAAAGCGCGCGGACGATGTGGCATAGGACCTCATGCATGCTACTCCGCCCCACGCTCGAGGGAGGATCATGCGTCGCGCTACCGGTGCGTATCGTTCGCCGATCTGGATCGTGGCTCTGCTGGCGCCCGTCGGGCTGCTCGCTTGCTCCGGGAGCTTCTCGGCGGGGGGCGCCGACGGCGACGCCAGCGCAGGCGACGAGGGCGGCGTCATCGTGGTGGGCGAAGGCGGAAGCGGGCCCGACGGCTCGCGCGTCCTGGACGCGAGCGTCCCCGACGCCCGGCACGACGCGACCGCGCCCGACAGTGGAGGCGAGGACGGCGCATCCGACGGCGCGCCCGGCGTGGATGGCTCCCAGGCCGACGGCTCGCCGGCGGACGGCTCCCCGGCGGACGGCTCCCCGGCGGACGCCGAACCGGACAGCGCGATGGGCGACTCAGCCCCGGGGGACTCCGCTCCCGAGGCCGAAGGGTGCCCGACCGGTTACCTCGACTGTTCGACGTGCGTCCCGAACGACGTCAACAACTGCGGGACCTGCGGCCACGACTGCGCGACGCTTCCGCACGTGAGCGGCGGCGTCACGTGCGGCGCGGGTGGCGTGTGCACGTTCACGAACGCCGACTGCAGTCCCGGCTGGTCCCATTGCACGTCCACTCCGGACGACGGCTGCGAGACGAACATCACCGCCTCGCCCAACTGCGGCGCGTGCGGCGTGACCTGCTCGGGCGGCACGCCCGTGTGCGACGGCACCGGCTGCGTGAGCGGCTGCTCTGCGAGCACGCCCACGCTCTGTGGCGGCACGACGTGCGTCAATACCACGAACGATCCGCAGAACTGCAACGGGTGCAGCCTGGTCTGTCCGGCAGGACCGGCCAACTCGCAGCCCACGTGCTCGTCGAGCGCCTGCGGCTACGCGTGCAACGGCGGCTACAGCCCCTGCAACGGCGCGTGCGTCAACGAGCAGATCGATCCGAGCAACTGCAACGGCTGCGGCGCCGCCTGCCCGACCGCCACCAACGGTCAGCCCACGTGCACGGGCGGGGTGTGCGGGATGGCGTGCAACACGGGCCTGTCGTACTGCCCGACGGAGGCGGCCTGCGTCAACGAGCAGACCGATCCGAACAACTGCAACGGCTGCGGCAGCGTGTGCTCCACCGGCGTCGCGAACGCCGTGGCCACGTGCTCCGGCGGGGTGTGCGGGTACGCGTGCGACGCGAACTTCACCTCGTGCACGAACGACTCGACGTGCGACGACCTGCAGACCGACCCGGCGCACTGCGGGGGCTGCACGGACAACTGCAACGTCACCCAGCCCCCGCCGGCCGGCGCGACGGCGACGTGCACCGGCGGGGCGTGCGACTTCCAGTGCGCCACGGGGCACATCAAGTGCGAGGCAAGCTGGGAGTGCTTCACGCCCGCGGGCGCGGGCGCGTACGTCCAGGCAGGAGCGAGTGGAACGGCCGGCAGTTGCGGTGCGTCCAGCAACCCCTGCGCCAAGATCCAGGACGGGATCGCGTTCGCCCTCGCGCAGGGCCTCGGGATGGTCTACGTCGCCAGCGGGACGTACGACGAGTCGCTCACGATCGACACGAGCAACTCGCTGACCGTGCAGGGAGGATGGACGGTGGCGGGGGGCACGTGGACGCAGAGCTGCCCGGTCGTCGCCGGCGCGGCGAAGGTCGTCGCTCCGGCCGGGTCGACGCAGGTCCTGCTCGTCAACGGCACCGGGAGCGTGACGCTCGACGACCTCGAGCTGCAGATGGGCTCGGGGGGGACGGGCCAGTCGGTCTACGGCCTGTTCGCCGCCTCCGGCACGGTCGACGTGCGCAACGCCGTCATCGTGACGGGCGACGGGGGGGCGGGGGCCAGCGGCGCGAACGGCGCTGCCGCGGGCAGCGCGCCGACGACCTGCGGCGCGGGACCCGGCGCGAACGCGGGGACTCCCGGGACAGCCGGCGCATCGGCGACCTCCCACGGGACGTACGGCGCGTCGGGCTACCTGCCAGTCGGCGGTGGCGCGGCGGGGCCTGGAGGCACGGGCGACAACGGGACGGCGGCCATCAATCCCTGCAGCCCGTGCAATGCGCCCTATTGCTACACGGGGCAATGGTGCTTCTACAGCTCGATACAGCGCACCTGCCTCACGAACGAGGCGGTCACTTCGTGCGGTAGCCAGGGCACCAACGGTTGCGGTGGCCCCGGCGGACAGCCGGGGACCGTGGGCACCGGAGCTGGAAGCAGCGTCGGGATCTACACCTGGTCCGCCAGCGTAACCGTCGACGGTCTCTCGGGGTCGATCACGGTCGGGAACGGGGGCGCGGGGGGCGATGGGGGGGCCGGTGGTAGCGGAGCCAGCGGTAGGGCGGGCGCCTCCGGCAAGACGGCGACGGGGCAGCCAGCGTGCAGTCTCGCATCGTGTAACAACACCTGCACCGACACGAACTGCAGCTACGGCCAGGGCGGCCCCGCCGGCGGCAGCGGCCTGGCGGGTGGAGCGGGCGGAAACGCCGGTGGCGGCGCCGGAGGCGACTCGTACTGTTACGTCACGGGTCCCGGTGGCGGCGGCAGCGTGAGCTACACGCTCCCCTCGTCGACCTGCGCGCCGGGCTCCGCGGGCGTGGGCGGGACGCAGGGGACGGGCGGGACCCGCGCCGTCAGCGGCAACGCGGGCATCCACAACTGACGCCGGCTCGACCATGCGCTTTTACGAGGCCATCCACGGCGTCTACTTCGACGATCTCGACGCGCTGCAGATCCTGCACAACGCGCGCTACCTGCTGCTCTTCGAGCGCACCATCGGCTCGTTCTGGACGCGCGCGATGGGCTGGGGGGGCACGCTCGAGGAGGGGCACAGCCCGGACCGCTATCACCTCGTGCGCGCCAACCACATCGAGTACGTCCGGCCCGTCACGGGGCTCGGCGAGGTGCGCGTGCGCATCTGGGTCGAGAAGCTCGGGCGCACCAGCCTCACATTCGGCTTCCGCCTGCTGCCCATGGACGAGGACCTCGACTACGCCGTCGGCAGCCGCGTCATCGTCTGCATCGATCCCGCCACGCGCAAGCCCGCACCGTGGAGCGACATGTTCCGCGCCAAGATCGCGCCGTTTCTCCGGCCTCCCTCCGCGACGGAATGATGGGCGCCACGGCCGAGGGGCTGGTGGGGCTCGGGGTGCTCGCGCTCTTCAGCGTCGCGGGCAACGCGGCCAGCGAGGCGCTGCACCTGCCGGTACCGGGGACCGTGGTCGGTATGCTCCTGTTGCTCGCGGCGCTCGCGCCCGCGCGCGAGGTGCCGCGCGGGCTGCGTCGCGCCGCCGACCTGCTCGTCTCGCACCTGAACCTCTTCTACGTCCCTGCGGCCGTTGCCGTCACGGCGTACGTTCCGCTGCTACGCCACGACGGCCTGGCGATCACCGTGGCGGTCGTGCTTGGTACGTGGGCCGCGCTCGCGGTCGCCGTCCTCACGTTCCGCGCCGTGGCCGCGCGCCTCGCGCGAGAGACGCCATGACGCCGCTTGCGCCGCGCGCCCTGCTCTGGCTCGCGATCACGGTCGCCGCCTACGTGGCCGCGCGGGCGCTGCAGGCCCGCCTGCGAGATCACCCGCTCGCCAACACGGTGCTCGTCCCGGCGGCCGTCGTCGTGGCGCTCCTCTCGCTCACGCGCACCCCGGGCACGCAGTACCAGGACGCGACCCACGTGCTGCTCTGGATCCTCGGGCCGGCCACCGTCGCGCTCGCCGTGCCCCTTCGCGTCAACGCGCGCGTCGTGCGCCGCGTCGCGCCCGCGGCGCTCGCGTCGCTCGTCGCGGGCTCCGTGACGGCGGTCGTCACGGCGGTCGGCATCGCGTGGGCGCTCGGCGCGGAGCCGCAGACGCTGCGCTCGCTGGCCCCCAAGTCCGTCACGACGCCGATCGCGATGGGGATCGCCCAGGCCATCGGCGGGGCGCCGCCGCTCGCCGCCGTGTTCGTCATTGCGACCGGCGCCGTGGGCGCGCTCTCGGGCGGCGCCCTGTTCGACCGCCTCGGCGTGCGTGACGTGCGCGCCCGCGGCTTCGCGATGGGCGTCGCGGCCCACGGCATGGGAACGGCGCGGGCCTTCCAGGTCGACCTCACCGCCGGCGTCTTCTCGAGCGTGGGCATGACTCTCAACGGCATCGTCACGGCCGTGGTGCTCCCCGTCCTCTGGCAGGCCCTCGGGGGCCCTCCCTGATCCGGACTGATCGGAACGATCCGAACGGTCGAGCTTCGCGGTCCCGCGTATCTGGTCGCGCGCTGCGACGCGTGTATGGTGGGCGGTCACGGAGACGCCGTGAAAGCAGATCAGGAGCCCGAGAGCCCCGAGAGCCGCTGGCCGACGCCGGCGCCGCTGTTCGACATCCAGGCGTTCGCCCGCGAGTCGGACCGGAAGGCGCGCGGCACGCAGGTCGTCCACGATGCCTCCGAGGCGTCCCCACGACGGGGCGAGACGCTGCCGAGCGCGCCGGACCCCGCGCCGTTGCCTCGCGCGGAGGAGCGCTTGGCGCTCGCTCACTCCCTGGGCGAGCACGCCCACCGGACGGCGCTCCTGCGCGCTCTGCTGCGCGTGGGCGGCGTGTCGCGGGTCGAGGGGGCGCGGGCGCTGCGCGCCGAGCTGGGCGCGATCGAGGACGAGGCGGCGAAGGCGAGCGACTCGCCGCTGGCCGCGATGGCCGGCGCTCTGCGCCTCGCGATCGAGGAGATCGGAGGGCTCTCCGGGGAGCGCTCCCGGTCGTCGGAGATCCTCGTCTGGGTGGGGCGCGACGACGTCCTGCTGGGCAACGTGGCGGTCGCCGCGGAGTCGCAGGGGATCGCCGTGCGCGTGGCGTCGGGCGTCGCGAGTTTCTGGGCGGAGTGCCTCGAACGGCGGCCAAGCCTGGTGGCCGTGCGCGTGGACGCGTGCGGCTTCTCCGCCGAGGAGATCTGCACGCTCGTGCGCCAGGCCCTCGGTCCCGACGTGTCGATCGTGCTGCTCGGCCTCGTCGACACCGCGGACGTCGGTCAGGCGGAAGACGTCGGGGCGACGCGCGCGTTCCGCGGTGCCGTCGGGGTCGACGAGCTCATCGCGGCCCTCGCCGAGCTGCTCCCGGACTCGCGTCGCTAGCGCGTGCTGACCAGCCGGGCCACGAAATACCCATCCGTCCCGTGCACGTGCGGCAGGAGACGGATGCAGGGCGCATCGCCGGCGATCGCGCGCATCTCGGGGGCCTCCAGAGGCGCCGGCGCGAGCTCGGGGCGCTCGCGGAGGAGCGCGTCGACCACGTCCTCGCCCTCCTCGCGCAGCACGCTGCACACGACGTAGAGCAGCGTGCCGCCTGGCGCGAGGTGCGACGCGGCGCGAACCGCGATCGCGAGCTGCGCGCGCGGCGTCTCCAGGAGGTCGTCCTCGCGCAAGCGCAGGGCAATCTCGGGCCGGCGCCGCAGCGTGCCCGTACCCGTGCACGGCGCATCGACGAGGATCCGGTCGTACAGTCCCTGGACCTCGCCCGAGCCCACGGTCCAGTCGACGCCGTACGTCGCGCGCGCCCTCAGCCCCAGGCGGGCGAGCTCCGCGGCGAGCTGCGCGAGCTTGGCGGGGCTGGTGTCGCACGCGTCGACCGAGCCCGTCGCCCCCGCCGCCCGGGCGAGGACGGAGGTCTTGTTGCCGCGACCCGCGCACGCGTCGAGCACCGCCTCGCCCTGGCGGACGCCGAGCGCGAGCGCCGCGACCTGCGAGCCCTCCTCCTGTACCGTCCACGCTCCCTCCGCCCAGCCGGGCAGGTCCTGCGGGCGCCCCCCGCCGCGCGCGAGGATGGCCCGCGGCGAGATCGAGCCGGGCGCGAACGTCGCGTGCGGGGCGGCTGCGCGAAGACGCGCGAGCCAGGCGTCGCGCTCCCCCTCGTGCTCGACCCGGAGCGCGACGGCGGGAGGCCCGCCGGTCGCGCGCAGGAACGCGTCCGCGCCTTCGGGGCCGAGCGCCCTGCCGAGGGCTCGACGAAGCCACGGGGGCAACGACTCGACCGCCGCGCGCGACCGCGCCTCCTCCCCGAGCGTTCCCGCGCGCGTCGCGACCTTGCGCAGCAGCGCGTTCGCAAACCCGGCGAGCCTGGCGCCCCGCTCGCTGCGCACCGCGTCCACCGCCTCGCTGACCGCGGCGAACGCGGGCACGCGCGTGAAGTAGAGCTGGTAGGCCGCGACGGTGAGGCGTGCCATGACGCGCGCGTCGAGCGAGCCCAGACCCCGCGGCGCGAAACGCCCGAGCTCCGCGCGCAGCCACGGCAGCACGCGCAGCGTCCCGTAGACGAGCTCCGTCGCGAGCGCCCGGTCGCGCGGCTCGAGCTGGGCCGCGCGTGACAGCTCCGCCTGCAAGGCTGCCGCCGCGAACGCGTCTTGCTTGAGCACCCGCTCGATCACGCGCGCCGCCAGGTCGCGCGGTCCCCCCGATCCGCCGGACGACTTCACGACCACAGCTCGCGCACCTGCGAGACGATGACGTCCCACCGCCGCTCGACGTCGTTCTTGAACGCCACGGCCATCAGCAGCACGAGCATGACCATTCCCACGAGGCTTGCGACCTCGCGAATCCGCAGCGGCAGCGGCTTGCGGCGGGCGGCCTCGAACAGGAAGAAGAGCAGGTGGCCCCCGTCCAGGACGGGGATCGGCAGGAGGTTGATGAGGCCAAGGTTGACCGACAGGATCGCCATCGCCCAGACGAAGTACGTCGTACCCCTGGCGCCGGCTTGCCCGGCGATGTCGTACATCGTGATCGGCCCGCTCACGCTCGCGAGCGAGACGCGCCCCTGCACGAGGCGCAGCATGCCGACGCCGATGAAGCGGATGACGCTCAGCGTCTCGGCGACGCCGCGGCGAAGCGCGTACGCGAGCGGGTATGGATTGTCGACGAGCCGGTCCGGCGCGGTGGGCAGCCAGTGATCGGTCCGGAAGACGTACTTCTCGTAGTGCTGGCCGAACTCGTCGTCCCACTGCTCCTTGCGCAGCGCGAAGCTGCCCGCCATGGGCACGCCGTCGCGCGTCCACTGCAGGTCGTGGCGGCGGTCCGCGCCTTCGACGAGCTCGTCCTCGAACGTGCGCCATAACCGCTGCGGTGTGCTGTCGAGCGTCGTGATGCGGTCGCCCGGGCGCAGGCCCGCCAGCCGTTCGCCGGAGCCCTCCGGGACGAACGCGACGAACATGTCGGCGCTCTCGATGCCCGTGCGCTCGAGCACGTCCGCGATGCGCGCGTTCTGGTCGGCGGGGGGCTTGGCCCCCGGGGCGCGGGGAAGGGGAGTGAGCGTCGCCGCGCCCGGCTCGAGCACCCCGAGATCGGCCAGGCCGCCGAGCGCTCGCGGGACGTCTACCGGTCGGAGGTAGCTGAGCACGACCTGGTCGCCGTTGTTCTCGCTGAGCAGGTTCACCAGGTCGAGGAACTTCTCCACGCGCCGCCCGTTCACGGACGTCACCAGATCGAACGTGCGCAGCCCCGCGCCGGCCGGCGAGTCGTGCCGAGCGATTCCGACGACCGCCGCGGGCGATCGCGGGTCGAAGCCGATGCGCCCCTTGTGCTCGACGATGTCCAGCTCGTGGACCTGCACCTCGTCGGCCGGCGTGACGGCCACCTCGAGTGTCCGGCCGTCGCGCTCCACGCCGAGCCTCACGGGCTGGCCCGCCCGCGGAGCCACCAGGCGGTTGAGCTCCTGGTCACTCGCGATCGCCTCGCCGTCGACGCTGACAATGACGTCGCCCGGCTCGAGCTTGCCGTCGGCCGGCCGCCCCGGGACGACGACCCCGACACTGGCGGGCAGGAGCTGCGTGTCCTCCAGGTAGACCGACGTGTAGAGCGCGACCGGGAAGAGCACGTTCATCGCCGGGCCCGCCAGGACGATGACGATGCGCTTCCAGAGCGCCTGCGCCTCGAACGTGCGCCCGCGCTCCTCCGGCAGGATCGGCTCGGCGTGCTTGCTCTCCTCGAGCATCTTCACGAACCCGCCGAACGGCAGCAGGCCGATGCAGTACTCCGTCTCCTTGCCGCGCAGACGCACGATCTTCGGGCCGAAGCCGATCGAAAACGTGAGGACCTTCACGCCAAAGATCTTTGCGAACGCGAAATGGCCCGACTCGTGGATGAAGATCAGCGAGCTGACGAGCAGCACGAAGTACAGCAGGTCCACGGGAGGGTCTGGGATAGCACGGGAGGACGGCCCGGGGCGCGCCCGGCGGTCACCCGCGCCGCCGTGCCACCACCAGCCGCTCGAGCGCCCCGAGCGCGTCGACGCGGGTGCTCCACGACGGGGCCAGCGCCTCGGTCCACTCGGCGTCCGACAGCACGCGCGCCTCGATCGCGACGCCGGCGACGCGGTCCTCGAACACGCACGTGCGCGGTCCGGTGCGACGCAGCACGCGGTCGGACTCCCGCGGCAGCTCGTCGAGCCGCTCGAGCCACGCCACGGAGGGCACCTCCGCGACGAGCACCCCGCCGGCGCGCACGACGCGCGCGAGCTCGGCGCCGAGGCGATGCGGAGCTGCCTCGTCGGGCGGGTGCGCGAGCGTGCCGTGCAGCGCGATCGCCGCGTCGAACGACGCGCCGGGGAGGGGCAGCGGGCCCCAGAGGTCGGCCTCGACGAGCGGCACCGGCCTCGCCCGCCGCGCGCAGCGCTCGATCATCGCGGGCGAGACGTCGATCCCCGTGGGCTCGTGGCCGGCGTCGAGCAGGATCGAGAGCTCCCGGCCCGTGCCGACGCCGAGGTCGAGGACGCGCGCCGGGGCCGCCGGAAGCTCGGCCAGCACGCGCCGCATGCGCTCGCGCGACGGTCCGGACGCGAGCGCATACACCCGCTCGTAGCGGCCCGCGATCGCGTCGAAGAAGCGCCGCGTCCCGCCGCTCATCCCCGGACGAGCTGGCAGTACGCCAGGTACATCGCCTCGTGCACCCCCGCGAGCGCGATCGCGCTCGCCAGCAGCTTCGCGCGCTCCGCCTCGCTCCACGGGCGCCTGGGCGTGCGGCGGGCGCCCCGGCGGTGGGCGCTACGGAGGAGCGCGCCCAGGTGGGCGGCGAGCGGTTCGAGGTCGTCGGCGGCGAGCTTGCCGAGGTCGAGCTTGTCCTCCTGCGGGGAGAGGCGGCGGACGTACATCGACGAGCCCTTGAGGCGCGTCACGCCGATCATGCGCGGCGGGCGCGAGAGGCACGCGCGGTTGGCCTCGGCGACACGCTCGGCGGGCTCGAGCCGCGGCGGGCGGAAGAGGCATGCGGCCGACGGCGTTCCCTCTTCCTTCATGTCGAAGAGCCACGCGCCGTCGGGGTCTCCCTTGCCGCGCACCAGGACGGCGACCCGCAGGCAGCCGAGGCTGCCCGTGCCGGCGACGCGGAAGGCGGCGTCGATCACCTCGAAGGAATCGGGGGCGGTGCGCTCGGGCTGGGGCAGGCGCTTGACGTACTTGGCGAACGCGCGCTCGGCCCTGGCCCGAACCTTCCCCGGGAGGGCCCGGTAGCGCGCGCCAAGCGTCAGACGCCGCTGTCCGTCGACGAGCTGCGTGCGCGCGTCGAGCAGCTCCTGGCGCGTGCGCGCGCGGACCCTGTCGACGAGCCGGCCCACGGCGCGAGGGGGGTCCGGAGCCTTCCTCTCGTGGAAGGCAGAGCTCGCGTACGACCGCAGCAGTGCCTCGGCCAGGTCGAGCGTGCGCCGGCCGTCGGTGCCGAGCTCCCGGCCGGCGAGGATGAGGCTCGTGAGCACGCGCAGCACGTCGATCCGCCACGGGCCGACGAACGCGTCGTCGAAGTCGTTGAGGTCGAAGACGATGGGGTCAGCGTCGCGCTTGCCGCGCCGCCCCGAGGTCGGCTTCGTCGAGGTCGCGAGCACGTCGGTCCGGAACGCGCCGAAGTTCTCGAGGTGGCAGTCGCCCACGAGCCACCCCTCCCCGGCCGGGCCCTCGGTGAGGACGGGGTGCTTCTCGAGGAGTTCGTAGAAGAGCGGCGCCGAACCGCGCAGCAGAGCGAGCGGCGAGGGCGTCATGCGATCGGCCTTGTGCGCGAGCAGGTCCGGGAAACGGCCGGTGCGCTCCCTGTCGATCTCGAGCTGCCGGCGGGCCAGACGCAGCGGATCGAGGGCGAGCATGGCGACACGAGGAGGGTACACTGCCGCCGTGCTGGTCGTCGCCCGTGCGCTGGAGGAGGGCCGACTGCACGGCGTGGTCGCCCGCGCTCTCGGGAGCGTGTGGGCTCGCATCGCGTCGTCCACGCTCGTGCGCCCGCTGGCGGTGCCCCCGGGGCTGCGCGTCGTGGTCGTCGGCGGCGCGACGCTCGGGGGCTCCGGCACGACGCCGCTCGTGATCGCGTGCGCGCAGACGCTCGCCTCCGAGGGAGTGCGCGTGGCGGTCGTGGGGCACGCCTACCGGGGCCGGCCCGGAGGCGCCCGCGTGGTGTCGCCCGACGACGACGTCCGCGCGGTCGGCGACGAGGCGCTCGTCGGCGCCATCGAGCTGCGCCCCCTGCGCGTGCCGGTCGTCGTGGCGCCGAGCCGCGGCGAGGCGCTGGCGCTGGCCGCGCGCGTCGCGGACGTCGCCGTTGTCGACGGCGTCGTGCAGGCCCGTCCCCGCGCCGCCCTCGCTCTGCTCGCGGTCGACGCCGAGGAGCCCTGGGGCGCGGGCGCAGTGCCGCCGTGCGGGGACCTGCGCGCCCCGAGGGCCGAGCTGCTCGGCGCCACCGACCGCGTCGTCGCGATCGGCGAGGGCGAGGCGGAAGCCGTCGTCGTGTCCGAAGGCGTGCGCGTCGACGGATCCCTGCGCCTGTGGGACGAGGTGCGCGGGCTCCGGGTCGGTCTCGCGGTCGCCCTGGGGAGGCCCGGGCGGCTCCTCGCGATGCTGGAGCGGCGCGGCGTCATCCCCGTGGCCGTCGCCCGTGCGCGCGACCACCACGACATTCACCTCCGAGCGCTGCGGCCCGCGCGCCCCGTGGACATGTGGATCGCGAGCCGCAAGTGTGCGCTGCACGTACCTCCCGCCACGCGGTCGGCCCCCGGCGCGCCGCTGGGGGTGATCGACTACCGCCTCACGCCCGGTCCAGGGCTACGCAAGACGCTGCTCGGGCTCGCCACGGCTTGACCCCGCATTCGTAGGGCAATACGCTGAAATCTTCACGACTAGCGGCTGCGACGCCGGTGGTCAGAGTGGGACGACGTGAGGCCGCGCGCGTGAGCGAGTCCGAGGAAAAAACTCGAGTCACAGCCATCGTCCAGAAGCCCCTCGGCGGGGACGACGGCGGCCCGAAGGGCAACGACTGCCTGGTCGTCATCTACACGAAGGAGCCGACGCTGCTCGGGCGGCGGTTCGTCCTCGACAGCAGCCCCATTCGTATCGGGCGCGGCGCCGAGAACCACATCGTGCTCGAGGGTGACAGCGTCTCGCGCAGGCACGCTCACTTCGAGCAGCGCGCGGGGGCCTGGTGGTGCGTCGACGACGGCTCGACGAACGGCTCGTACGTCAACGACGAGCAGATCATGCGCGAGTCGCGCCTCGGAAACGGCGATCGCATCAAGATCGGCCCCACAATCTTCAAGTTCCTGAGCGGGCAGGACGTGGAGGCGCAGTACCACGAAGAGATCTACCGGATGACCATCATCGATGGTCTGACGCAGGTGCACGTCAAACGCTACCTGCTCGAGGCTCTCGACAAGGAGTTGATGCGCGCGCGCAGGCACACGCGCGAGCTTAGCTTCCTGATGATCGATATCGACCACTTCAAGAAGATCAACGACGTCCACGGGCACCTCGCCGGCGACTACGTCCTCAAGGAGGTCGCGCGCCACCTGCAGCAACGCATCCGGCGCGACGAGGTGCTCGCGCGCTACGGCGGCGAGGAGTTCGCCATCATCCTGCCCGAGACGAGCCTCGAGGGCGGGCGCGCGCTGGCCGAGGGGCTGCGCGAGAAGATTGAGCAGAGCCGGTTCGTCTTCCAGGGCGAGGTGATCCGCGTCACCATCTCGATCGGCGTCGCGCTCCTCGACGAGCACGATCGCGCGAGCGTCGACCTCATCAAGCGAGCCGATGAGAAGCTCTACGAGGCGAAGCGCTCCGGGCGCAACCGCGTGATGGCCTAGTCCCGATGCTGGGCCAGCTCTTGCCCGAGGTGCACGGGCCTGTGCCGGGGCCTCACTCCAGCGAGCTCGCGTCCCGTCTCGCCGCGGTCGAGTCGCCGTCGGTCGACGCGCGGCGCGCGGCGCGCGCGGCGCAGAGCGGTGGGGCGATGGCGCCGATTGTCTACGCGCAGGCGGCCGGTGCGAACGTGCTCGACGCGGACGGCAACCGCTACGTCGATCTCGCGGCGGGCTTCGGAGCGCTGCTGCTCGGCCACGTCGCGCCCGGGGTCCGCGCGGCCCTCGAGGCGCAGGCGGGAGCGCTCTGGCTCGCCCTGGGCGACGTCTACGGCTCGGGCGCGAAGCTCGCGCTGCTCGAGCGCCTCGCGCGGCTCGTTCCCGAGCCGGGGGCGCGCGTGATGCTCGGGGCGAGCGGCGCCGACGCGATCACCGCCGCCCTCAAGACGTCGGCCCTGGCGACGGGCAAGCCCGGGATCGTCGCGTTCGAGGGCGGCTACCACGGCCTGTCGCACGGGCCGCTCGCGGCGTGCGGCTTCAAGCCCAGCTTCCGCGAGCCGTTCGCCGGGCAGCTCAACGCCCACGTGGTCTTCGCGCCCTATCCGGCGGCCGGACCGGAGCTTGGCCCCGCGCTGCAGGTCGTCACGCGCGCGCTCGCGCGCGGCGACGTGGGCGCGGTGCTGGTCGAACCGATCCTGGGGCGCGGCGGGTGTGTGGTGCCGCCGCCGTCGTTCCTGCCGGCGCTGCGCGAGGCGTGCGACGCCGCGGGCGCGGTGCTCGTCGCCGACGAGATCTGGACGGGCCTCGGCCGCAGCGGCGCGTGGCTCGCGAGCCTCGAGGCGGGCGTGGTCGCCGACGTCGTGTGCCTGGGCAAGGGCCTGGGCGGCGGCGCGCCGGTGAGCGCGTGCGTCGGCCGCGCGGGCGTCATGGCCGCGTGGGGTGCGCACGGCGGGACGACCATCCACACCGCGACGCACTTCGGGGCCCCGCTCGGGTGCGCGGCCGCAGTCGCGACGCTCGAGGCGCTCGAGCGGGGCGGGCTCCCCGACCGCGCGCGGGGCGCGGGCGAGCGCTGGATGGCGCGCCTGCGCGAACGCACGGCGGGGCGAGGGGTGCGCGAGGTGCGCGGGCGGGGGCTGATGGTGGGCGTCGAGATCGAGGGCGGGGCGGGTCGCACGCTCGCGGTCACGCGCCGGCTGCTCGAGCACGGCTGGATCGTGGTGACGGGCGGCGTCCGCGGCGACGTGCTCACGCTGACGCCGCCGCTCGACATCGACGAAGCCCTCCTCGACGCGTTCGCGGGGGCGCTGGCGGGCGCGCTGTCGTGAGCGAGGACGCGATCCTCGCTGCGAGCATCGCCCTCCACGCGCGCGCGCGCGCCCTCGTGCGCGCCTTTGAGCGGGGCGCGCCGCCGCCGGAGCCGTTCGACTCCCTCGCGTGCGATCTGGCGCGCTTCCAGGCGCGCGCCGTGCCGGGCTACGCGCGCCTGTGCGCCGCGCGCGGCGTCGCCCTGGAGAAGCTCTCGGTCCCGGCGCGCGCGCCCGCTGTCCCCACCGATGCCTTCAAGCTGGCGTCGGTCTTCGCGTTCGACGCGCGCGCCGCGGCGGTGACGTTCCGCACGAGCGGCACGACGCTCGGCGCCCGCGGCGCGCACGCGATGCGCGACGTCGCGACGTACGACGCGGCGGCGCTCGCCTCCGGGCGCGCCATGCTCGCGCCGGGCCTGACGCCGCCGCTGCCGGTGCTCGTGCTCGGGCCCTCGGCCGACGAGGCGCCCGGCTCGTCGCTCGCGCACATGAACGCCACGTTCGCCCGGGCGTGGGGGGCCCCGGCGCCCACCGAGGCAACGATCTTCGTCCGCGGCGGCGAGCTCGACGTCGCCGGCCTGCGCGCGCGCGCGGCGAGCCTGGCGGGCGGCCCCCCCGCGATCCTGCTCGCGACGAGCTTCGCGCTCGTGCACCTGCTCGACGCGCTCGCGGGCGAGCGCATCCCCTTGCCCCCGGGCAGTCGCGTCATGCAGACGGGAGGCTTCAAGGGCAAGGCGCGCGAGGTCGACGCCGCCGAGCTCCGGCGTCTGGCCGCTCACGCGCTCGGCGTGAGCGAGCGCTCGGTCATCGGCGAGTACGGCATGACCGAGCTGTCGAGCCAGTTCTGGGAGGCGACGATCGCCGACCCCTTCGCCCCGCCCGGCGTCTACGTCGAGCCGCCGTGGGCGCGCGTCGTGCCCGTCGATCCCGGGACGCTGGCGCCGGTCGCGCACGGCGCGATCGGTCTCGCGCGCATCGAGGACCTCGCCAACGTCGACAGCGCGTGGGCCGTCCTCACCCAGGATCGCGTGAGGCGCGTCGGCGCCGGCTTCGAGCTGCTCGGCCGGGCGCCGGGCGCCGTGCCGCGCGGGTGCTCGATCGCCCTGGACGAGATGCTGTCGGGGAGCGACCCGTGAGGAGCGCGGGCGAGCGCGTCGCCGACGTGAGGCGGTGGCTCGCGGCGGCGCGGCAGGTGTACGCGGCGCGCGCGAGCCTCGCGGTCGACCTGGTCACGTCGACGGGCCTCTCGGCCGCCGGGGTCGAGCTGGGCTTCGCCTCGCTCGAGCGCGAGGCGAGCGACGAGGAGCTGCGGCGCCTGGCGGAGCGGGCGGGCGACGCGGCGCACGTCCACGTCGTGCTCTCGGCCAACGTCTTCGTCGCGGCGCTGCGGGCCGTCGCGTTCGCCCGCGCCGCTGCCGCGCGCGTCACCGTGCGCCCTTCGCCGCGCGATCCGGTGCTCGCCCGGGCCCTGGTCGAGGCAGCCGGCGACGACGCGGTGACCCTCGCCGGCGAGCGCGACGCGGCGACGCTCGAGGCGGACGTCGTCCACGTCTACGGGCGTGACGAGACCGTCGCCGCGGTGCGGGCGCGTGCGCCCTCGAGCGCGCGTGTCGTCGGGCACGGCGCGGGCCTCGGCGTGGCCCTGGTGACCGCCGACGCCCGCGCCGAAGGGGCCGCCGACGCGCTGGCGCTCGACGTCGTCGCGTTCGACCAGCGAGGGTGCCTCAGTCCCCGCGTCGCGATCGTCCTGGGCTCCGCGCGGCGTGCCGCCGAGATCGCCGATGCGCTCGACGCCTCGCTGGCGCGGCTCGCGGCGACCGTCCCGCGGGGCGCGCTGCTCCCCGAGGAGAGGGCCGAGGCGGCGCGCTGGCGCGACGTCATGGCGTTCGGCGGGACGCTGCGCCAGGCCGAGGGGCACGCCGTGGCCGTCGGGCCCGCGGCCGGGCCTCTGCTCGTTCCGCCGCCGGGACGGCACGTGCTC
>JAJYCT010000398.1 GCA_021778125.1 Myxococcales bacterium | reverse complement strand
TCCTGATCCTGGCCTTCGTGCTGCTGTACCAGGTTGGCGATGCAATGGGCCAGGCGATGCTCAGCCCGATGATTGTCGATCTGGGCTTTGCCGACCTCGATTACATTTCGGCCAACAAGATCTGGGGATTTGCCGCGCTGATCGTGGGGTCCGCGGGCGGCTTCTTCGGCGCCTACGAGGCGAGCGACACCTCCCTCCAGTGGACGCAGTACGCCGGCTCGTGGTCGAACCCGGCGCCGATCGCCGGCGCCCTGACCCAGGGCACCCCCGCGCTCGCGGCCACGACCTCGGCGACGCACGTCGTCTACTGGGGCACCGACGGCAAGTTTTACCACGGCACCTACACGACCTCGTGGGACAGCGCGAGCGACGTGGTCGAGGCCGACGGCGGGGCGCAGAGCTTCGGCTCGAGCGCGCCCGCGGCCGCGGGCGTCGGCTCGACGCTGGTGGTCGCGCAGAGCGGGACCAACGGCGTGCTCTACGACCAGTCGTACGCGGGCGCCTGGGGAGCGCCAGCCGCGCACGCCGGCACGTCCGTGGTCCCGACGATCGCCCCGGCCCTCGTCGCGCTCGACGGCGGATCGGCCGATCTGATGGTCGTCTACGTGCAGGCGGGCAACGACGACCTCATGGTCTCGACCCGCTCGTCGGGCGCGTGGTCGACGCCCGCGCCGGTCTACGGGGCGAGCGTGTACACGGGCTACCGGCCGTCGCTCGCCGCGCTGCCCGGGGGCGGCGCGGTGGTGGCCTGGCAGGGCGGCAACAACGAGCCCTACGCGTCGATCTACACGGCGGGCTCGGGCTGGTCGGCGCCCGCCGCCGTCGCCACCGCGACCCTGATCTCCCCTCCCAGCGTCGCGCGCGGCGTGTGCGGCGCCACGGCGGCCGCCGCGTTCGTCACCTCCGGCGGCGTCGAGGTGTCGACGCTGGTCGGCGCGTCGTGGTCCGCGCCGGTCGCGATCGCGGGCGCGTCCGGGGTGACGGGGGTCGCGCTCGCGTCGTCGCCGTAGACGGCGCGCCCCACGAGCGGCGGGTCGTCCGGGGCCCTCCCGTCGACTCGTGGCCCCCTCGTCGGTCGGCGGCCCGCGCCGTGCATGACGCGGGGCGCCCGCCGGAACGTCGCGAACATGGCCCTCGACCCCGCGAACACGATGCGCGAGGGGCGCGCAATTTGCCGCCCCCCGTCCCGCCCCCCGGCAGACGCCGCGCCGTCCGCGCTCGATCCGCTCACCCTGCGCGCAGTCCTCGACGCGGCCCCGGACGCCCTGGTCGTCGTGGACGTCCAGGGACGCATCGTCCTCTTCAACGCGCAGGCCTCGGCGCTGCTCGGGTACGCGGCCGACGAGGTCATCGGCCGCTCGCTCGAGTGCCTGGTGCCGGCCCGCTTCCGCGAGGTCCACGCCGACAAGCGCCGTGCCCACGTCGCGGCCCCGGTCCTGCGCTCGCGTAGGGTCCACGCGCTGCGCCGCGACGGCTCCGAGCTCGACGTCGAGTGCACGGTGGGCGCCCCGTGCGGCGACCTGGTCGTGGCGTCGCTGCGGGAAGCCGGAGCGCGCGAGCGCGCGGAGCAGGCCCATCGCCGGAGCGAGGAGAGCCTCGCGCGAGCCCAGCGCGTGGCCCACCTGGGGAGCTGGGAGTGGGACCTGGGCACCGACCAGACGTACCGCTCGGCGGAGCTGAGCCGGCTGCTGGGCGCAGGCCCCGACGAGGGGACCGGCCGCTACCGGATGCTCTGGGACCGGATCCACCCCGACGACCTCGCGCTCGTGGAGAGCACGATCAAGGAGGCCGCGGAGGTCGGGCTGTGCTTCAGCCTCGAGCACCGCGTCGTGCGCCCCGACGGGACCGAGCGCCTCGTGCTGCACCAGGGCGAGCCGATCTTCGAGGGCACGCGCCTCGTCCGCCTCACCGGGACCCTGCTCGACGTCACGGACCGCGCGCGCGCCGAGCGCGAGCTCCAGGCGACGATGCTGCGCCTCGAGACGATCGTCGACGAGTGCCCGGTGGGCATCTCCATCCTCGATCCGCAAGGGCACCTGCGCTCGAACGCGCGCGGCCGGGAGATCCTCGGCCAGGTCGGAGAGCAGCCGCTGGCCAGCTTCGAGGGCCGGACGCGCAGCGCCGACGGCTCGCTCCTCGCGCTCGACCAGACACCCGGGCCGCGCGCCCTTCGAGGCGAGCGCGTGCCCCCGGTCGAGCTGGGCGTGCGGCGCCCCGACGGGAGCGTGGTCCCCGTGAAGATGAGCGCGACGCCGCTGCGCGACGCGCAGGGGCGCGTCTCGGGGGCCGTCGTCGTCTACGACGACATCACGGCCGAGAAGGAGCTCGAGCGGCTGCACGCGGAGTGGGGCTCGGTCGTCGCGCACGACCTGCGCCAGCCGCTCAACGCCATCGCCCTGCACTGCCAGCTGCTCGCGCGCGCCCAGGGAGCGCCCGACTCGGTCAAGACGTCCGCCAGGGAGATCCACGGCGCCACACGGCGCCTCGATCACATGATCCACGACCTCATGGACATCTCGCGGCTCGAGGCGCACCGGGTCACGCTCGTGCGGCGCCCCGTGGACGTCGTGGCGCACGCGCGCGCGACGAGCGAGCCGATCGGCCTGTCGGACCCGAGCCGCCCCATCGAGGTCCGCGTCCACGGCGAGGTGCCGCCCGTGGACGCCGACGCCGACCGCCTCGCCCAGGTGCTCGAGAACCTGATGACCAACGCCATCAAGTACGGCGCCCCCGAGACGCGCGTGCTCGTCGACATCCGCCGGCGCAGCGACGACGACGTGGTGGAGGTGGCCGTGACCAACCGCGGGCCCGGCATCGCGCCCGAGGACATGCCGCGGATCTTCGAGCGCTTCCACCGGGCGCAGGGAGTGCAGCGCGGCCCGCTCAAGGGCGTCGGCCTCGGCCTCTACATCGTGCGCGAGCTCGTCGAGGCCCACGGCGGTCGCGTCACGGCGACCAGCCAGCCCGGCGAGGAGACGACCTTCGCCTTCACGCTCCCGATCGCGGCCGCGGGCCGTGGCTGAGGCGGGGCCCGGTCGTCTCCGCGAGCGTCCGGTCGTCCTGCTCCTCGGTGGTGCCGTGCGCCGACGACACCTTCGTGTCCCCGTGCGGATTCGGGGTGACGACCGAGCCGCTGTGGGCGATCGACCCGTGCGCCTCGGCGAGGGGCTCGGCGAAGCCGGGCCGTCCGGTCGAGAGCGTGAGGCCGCGCACGCGCGCGAACGGGGGATGACGGCGCAGGTGAGGCGGGGCCTCCGGCGCGGGCTCCGCGGGCGCGAGCAGCGCGGCGATCGAGGGGTCCACCTGGTTGCGGAGGCGGACGAGCAGCTCCTCGGAGAGCCCCTCGCCCAGCGCCCGGAGAACGACCTCGGTGACCTCGACGGCCTTCGCCAGCGTCGTCCTCGCCCGCCGCCTCACCTCGGCCTGCAGCGTGATGGCGTCGAGCTCGCGCGCCTCGCCGGGCCGATCGCCGTCGATCAGCAGCCCGTCGACCTCCTGCCCGAGCGTGCGGCGCAGGGGCTCGTCGAGGCCGAGGGCGAGAGCGGCCAGCGTCGCGCGGGCCGCGCGGCGCGCCTCTCGCGGGCTCGCCCCCGTCCCGGCGCGGACGTGGTGAACCAGGGTCCCGGCATCCATGCGAGGACCCTGGAGCAACTCCTGCGCCACGGGGCCCCGAGTCTGGTGCGTCGCCCGGGAATCCGCTACGCCGGAGGCCCAGGTCAGCCATGTCGCCGGCACCTCCCGAGTCGCACGTCCCGCCGCCGCCGTCGTCCCGGCGGACGCTCTCCACCGAGCGGAATTTCTTCGCGGAGCTCGTCGACGATCTGACCGTGCGCCTCGAATGGCTCGAGCAGGTCATCGCGAGCGTCCCGGACTCGGGCGCGCTCGGGCAGCTGCGGGGCTGGGCGAAGGCGCTCCGCGAGCTGCACGCCTCGATCGGGCACGTCCAGGCTCACCTCGGCGACGCACGTTTCGCGCGCCTGTTCGCGATCGAGGGGTCGCTGGCGGCGTTCCTCAGCCGGCTCTTCGCGTGGTGCGAGGAGATCGCCGAAGACTTCGAGGCGCTCGCGGTGAAGCTCCGCCGCAACGACCCCGTGCTCGCGGTCTTCTCCCACCGCGCCGTCAACGAGTCGTTCGCGCACTTCCAGGAGCTGGGGCAGGCCCTGCGCGCCTCGCTGGCCGCGTGGCGGCCCGCCACGCCCGACGCGCACGCCGCGTGGCAGACCTTCGACGCCGACTTCGAGGAGCTCTTCTGGGCCGTCGAGTGGCTCCACATGAGCCTCGCGAGCCAGCCGGGCCGCTGACTCAGAACGTCGCGGCGAACACCGGGACGCCCAGCGCCGGCGGCAAGGCGCGCTGCTCGGGCGAGGCCTCCCGCCACGACGGCGAGGGCACGAGCTTCGCGGCGTCGCGCGGCGACGCGTCGCGGGGCTCGCCCTGCTCCTGCTGCACGCCCGTGCGCGCGTTCGTGAGGGTCACGACGAGCCCCGCGACCGCCGTGATCCCCCCGATGGCCAGCAGGGTCCAGCCCGTCGCCGCCACGTCGCTGGCCGCGCGGGTCCCGGAGCTGGTGGCGGGCCCGCCGACCGACGACGCCGAGGAGCCGATCGATCCCGCGACGCCGAGGATGAGGCCGAAGAACGCGATGAAGCCGCCCACCGGCATCGCGACGATGCCCGTGATGAACCAGGCCTTCGAGCCGGGCGACACCGTGAGCGTGACGCGGCTGCCGGGCTGGCCGCGGAGGTTGAACTCGGACGAGTTGCGGAGGCCGCTGCCGGCGAAGCGGTACGAGGACTCCGTCGAGAGCGGCCGGTCGCAGGGGCCGGTGCACGCCGTCACCCAGTCGCCGGTGCCCTTCGGATCCACCTCGAGGCGGAGGTCGTCGGGCCCCTCGACGTGGACGAAGACCTGCAGCGTCCCCGCGGCCGCGGCCGGCGCGACCTGGCCGC
>JAJYCT010000047.1 GCA_021778125.1 Myxococcales bacterium | reverse complement strand
GAGCTGCGCGTCGAGCACCGCGTCCGCCGCCTCGACCTCGAGCGGCGCGGGCACCTCGCGGATGACCGCGCGCAGCCGCGCCTCGCGCAGCGCCGCCGCGAGCGGCTCGGCGCCGGGGCCCACGAGGACCTCGCGGGGATCGAGGCGAACGAGCTCCGCCACGGCGGCCCCCGGATCCGACGCCTCGCAGGCGGACAGCTCGCCCGTCGACAGGTCGAGGGCGCCGATGCCGAACGATGGGCCGCGCTCCACCGCGACCAGATAGTGGTTCTCGCGCGCCTCGAGGCCGGCGTCGTCGTAGACGATCCCCGGCGACACCACGCGCACGACCTCGCGCGGGACGATCCCCTTGACCTTCGACGGGTCGGCCATCTGCTCGCAGATGGCCACCTTGAAGCCTTGCTCGAGGAGGCGCTGGATGTACGAGCTGACCGCGTGGTGCGGCACGCCCGCCATCGGAACCTCGTCCTCCGCGCCCTTGTTCCGGGCGGTGAGAGTGAGGTCGAGGGCGCGCGCGGCGACCACGGCGTCCTCGAAGAACAGCTCGTAGAAATCGCCCATCCGGAAGAGGAGCAGCGCGTCTGGGTGCGCCTCCTTCGCCGACAGATACTGCCGCATCACCGGCGTCTGCGAGGCCTTCGCCATGCATTCGCCTCCCGAGACTCAGAAGTACGGGCCCTGGGAAAACCCCATGGTGTTGAGGTCGATGAGCACGAGCCCCTGCTGGGCCCCGTCGACGACGGCCATCTGCCCGAGGGGCTGGATGAAGCGCATCGACTGCGGACTAACGCCGATGGCGTTGCCCCCGGAGATCGACACGGACATCCCGGAGAACCCGCCCTGCATCGCGAACTGCCACTGGATGTCGCGGTTGAGCAGCGTGTGGTGCTCGCAGGTCGCGAGCACTCCCGTCGGAGGCTGGATGTAGAACGAGAACATCGGATTGCGCAGGGCCGTGGGATCGTTGCGGTCGGGCGCGGTGCTCACGAGCGCACCGATCGAGCAAGCCGTCGGCTTGCCCTGGGCGTCGGTCTGCGAGACGAACGGGACCGACAGATCGATCGTGCGCGCGTTGCGAAGAACGTCCTCCGAGTTGCACGAGAGAACGCACGCTCCCCCTGGACCCACGACGACGTGGTGCAGCAGGCCGATGCCGTTCGTGCCGACCGCGACCCACTCGCCGCCCGTGCGGACCTTGACCGCGGCCTGGTGGTGGAAGCAGCACCGCGCCATCTTGTGGAAGAGGGCCGTGCTCTGGCTGCCATCGACCCCGACCACGACGCGGGTCGTCGTGTCCTCGGCGTTGGGAGCGGCGACCGTCCCCGGATCCCACCCGAAGCGCCCCAGGACCAGGTGATCGTCGAAGGCCTGGATGATCGGGAAGTCGCGCGACAGGTAGGTGTCGGCCAGCGTCCCGAGCCCGGACACCCCGGCGTCCGTGGCGTTCGCGCCGAACCGGTCGGCGCACGCGTAGTAGCGCTGGGCCGCGATGTCGGAAGCGCTGTCGTTCTCGAGGCCCGTGCCCCCCCAGCAGTCGTTGATGACCTGCCCGTCCTTCTTGTAGGGGGTGTTCCAGTACGGATCCCACTCCGGCAGCAGATCGTCGGCGATCTCCACGTAGTCCGAGGTCCAGGAGCTGGGAGGGACCGTGATCGCGACCCCGGGGTTCGCGTTCAGGGCCTGCGCGGCGGCGGCGCGCTGACGCCCGATCGACCAGTCCTCGATCCCGAGCGCGCAAAAGCCCGGCGTCCCCAGTCCGTCTGCGGGCGCGCCGGCGTCGGGCGTGGTCACCCCCGTGGTCAGCGTCAGCGTCTGGTAGTCGTCGGTCGTGACCAGATCGATGGGCTCCCCGGGGGTGTTCGGGAGCACGCCCTCGTAGGTGACGAGCCACGCCTGATCGATCTGCGCGGTGGGATCGTCGTACGACACGCTGAGGCCGACCGAGGCGGCGCCGGCGTCGGTCGACCCCGCCCCTGCCACGACCACCGTCCGCCCGCTCGGGTCGGGGTACGTGGGGTTGGTCAGGTTCGCGGGATCGACGAAGCCCGCGGGCAAATTGGTGGGCAAGATGAGCGGCGCCGTCGCGGTGAGCGGGATCGGCGAGCCGTTCTGGTCGTAGAGGATGGGGGCGCCGAGCAGACCGGGCATATGGTTGCCGCCGTACGGATCGTTCTCGAGCAGGAAGTTCGAGCGCGCCCGGTTCGGAGCCGAGACGGGGAAGAACGCCTCCTCGGTCACCGCGGCGCTCTGCTGGATGCTGGCCTGGTACGCGACCGGGGCGTGGTACGGGTCGAGGTCCGCGTTGTTCGCCGGCTCCGGCTCCGGACGGTTGAGGAGCCCCGGGTACGCCCCCCCCCCGTCGGTCATCGGGTCGGGCCGGCGGCACGGCGCGTCCCAGTCGTCGACGTCGACGACCACGACGCTGCCGTTCGAGAGGGTGACGAACCCGAAGACCCCGCGCAGACGAGACGGGAAGTTCTCGACGATCCCGGTGTTCTGGATCAGCGCGGCCTGGTCGGCCCGGTAGTAGGCGCCCTTGGCCACGAAGTCGGTCGGGCTGGGGTGGGCGTTCGGGTTCGGGTTGCAGAGCAGGCCGCTGTAGTAGTGGTTCGGATCGATCTGCGACGGCAGGAGCCAGTCGTGCTGCGCGAACGCGACGGTCACGGCCGGCGCCGTGAAGGCCAGTCGATCGGACGGCACGAAGGGGTTGAGCTCCGCGTGCGGGCGGCGAAGCGGCACGTGCGGCGACGCCACGGGATCGGTCACGTCGAAGACCATGACGGTCCCGTCGCTGGCGTCCACGGCATAAAGGTACCGGCGCCCGTCGCGGCCCGGCGGGCTCACGGCCAGCGCCCCCACGCTCTCGCGATGGCCCGGGTTGCGCACGCTGGTGGCCAGGAGCGGCGGCTGCTCCGCGGGGTGCGCCGGATCGCTCATGTCGACGACGTGGATGACCGGCACCGCGCCGTCGGCCACGTAGAGCAGCGGTTTGTCGGGCGTGGCGGCCTTCGGATCGGGCGAGCGGAACGTCATCGCGCTCGGCTGAGGCTCGCCCGCGCTCGGGGGCGGCGGCCCCCCGATGTCCCCCTCCGAGGAGGGAGCGCACGTGCTCACACCCCCCTCGGGCCCCGGGATCACCGGGGCCGGCGGCGGCTCGGCGTCCGTCAGGTCCACGCCACCGTCGACGTAGGGGACGCCGTCGGGCCACACGGGCCCCGGCGTCCACGCGGAGGGCAGCGCGTTCGACAGCTGCGTCGCGCCCAGCACGGTGCACGGCGAGAGCGTCCCGGGCGCGTCGACCGGTCCTGCGTCCGCGCCGCCGGGAGCGACGCCGCTCCCACGCAGCATCGGCAGGGGATCGACGACGGCGACCTTCGCGGACTGCCCGCCCCAACCGCGCAGCATAACGACGAGGACGTACCCGCCCGACGGGAGTGACTCGACGCTCATGGCATCCGGCGGCTGGGGCAGCGCGCACGCCGGGAGGTCGGTGAGCCGCAGCGGCACCGCGGGCGGGTTGCCCGTCGAGTCCCCGAGCAAGCGTCGATTGTCGACGGCGTAGAGGGCTGGCTTGCCGACGTCGGCGCTCGACACGAACGTCATCTTGCCATCAGGCGCGACCGCGACGTCGGTAGGAAGCGGGCCAACCGGAATGAAGTTGATCCCGGGCGTCGAGCGATCCTCGTCGATCACCGCGCCGCTGGTTCCGGCGCCATACATCATCGCCAACCCGGCGCCGTAGGTCAGATCGACCGCGGCGAGCGTTCCGGGCCCCGACTGAGTGACGACCGCGTAGAGGTGGTTCGGCCACGTCTGGCCGTTCGCCCCGATGGGAAGCGGGGCGCACTCCTCGCCGACGAGCGGCTTGATCTCGCTGGCGGGCAGCGGGTTGCCGTTCACGTCATTGACGGCAAGGCAGACGGTGTCGACCTTCTGCGCCTCCTGGAAGGTGCGCACGGGAATGTTGGCGGGCGTCTGCGAGCAGCTCGTCGAAGCCGCCGTCACCCCCACGACGAGCGCCGCGGCCGCTGCCGCAACGCCACCGACGCGCGTCCACTTCATAGCTGCGGCCCCTGCTGCTGCCCCAGCGGGATCGACGGAGCGCCGAGATTGAAGACCACCCTCTCGAAGGTCTCCCCCTTGGTGGCAGAGAAATCGAGATCGACGGCCTGCATGTAGGACTGCGTGAAGATGCCGACGTACGCGAAGCGGTAGCGGCGCAGCGCGAGGCTCGGCGGCTGCCGCGGGTCGACGGGTACGACTGCGTTCGTGGCGACGTCGGAGAGCGAGAAGGGATCGAACGCCATCGCGTCGGGCCCCGGGCCGGTGGGGATGTAGCCCTCGACGATCGGCGGAGCGTGGTTCGGATCGATCACGGCGATGGCGTTGGAGTCGTACAGGACGACGAAGACACGCAGGGCGTAGCGGGGCGCCCCGTCCGGGGAATCGGGAACGACGACCGGCGCCAGGTACACGTTCGACGGCCCCGCCGGAAGGGGGATGAGGCCGGTGGTCACGAGCAGGTCCGGATCGTACTGCCCCTGGACCGTGCCCCCGAGGCTCGAGATCACCAGCGAGGCCGGGGTACGACTCGCGATGAACACGCGCGCCGGGATCTGCCCGCAGGCGATCCGGTCCGCCGTCGTCACGGCGGTCGCCTGGCACGCGAGGCGGGGCGTCGGGTCGATCACGATGCCGCGGAAGTCGGTCCCCTGGTAATTGGACGCGAGCGAGTACGCGCGCTCCTTCGCGTAGAACGGCCGGAGGAGCGACGACCCGTCGTCGTCGTAGTAGCGAATGAGGTCGACCTCGTTCGTGTTCCGGTTCGCCTGCAGGAACGCCTGACGGATGCACGGCTGCTGGTCGCCCACATCTTCGCAACGACGTACCGCGTACGGGTCGTGCGGGACGGCGGCGATCCCGACGCCCCCCATCGGCAGCCCGTCGAGCACGAACTGCATCGTCGGGGTTCCCGCCGGATAGCCCCGCGCGAGCTGCGAGAACATGCCGAGCCCGGTGGTCAAGAGCGACGTCTTGGTGTCGGTCTCGCTGGTGACGGCGAGCGCGGCGCCGTCCTCCGTCTGCGCCATCCCGAACGGCTCGCCCGGCATGGTCGCGTTGCGCGTGTTGCCCGGAGAGTAGGGATCGTTGCCCGTCTGGTGGAGGCTGTCGCAGCGCGAGTTGGTGCGGACGCCGCAGTCGATCTGCATCGGAGCAAACGCCCCCTGGTTGCCCGGCGTGGGCGTGGCCCCGTTTGGATCGTCGTACGCAACGTCGGCCCACGTCACGGTGGCGTTGCCGGAGATCGGCGCGAAGATGCGCCTGCCGTCGTGCGAGAGCTGGAGGGCGGTGGCGAAGGCGCCGATGATGGCGGAGTCGAAGATGTACTGCGAGACGTCGACCGCAGGAGCGCACCCCTGCTGGAGCTGGACGCCGAGGCCGTAGCCCGTGGTCGGGGGAGGCTGATCGAGACAGTTCGGGGTCCAGCCCGGCCCCGGGCCCCCCTCGGACGACACCCACGGGATCCCGGCGGGGGGCGCGGGCGCGCGGGTGAGGTTGGCCTGCACGAGCGCCGCCGCATCGTGCCGGATCTTGTAGAGATCGAGGCTCTGCAGCGTGCCGCCGTTCCACTGGAGGTCGAAGTCAGAGTTCGCCGCGTAGAGGACGTTCCCACCGCGGGAGACGGTCAGCCCCGTGGGGAAGTAGAACGCCTTCATCGGCGGAGGTGTGCCCTGGCCCGCCGTGTAGCAGGCCGAGAAGGCCACCCCGAGAACGGCGGCGCAGAGGGCTCCAGTCCCCGCCCGCAAGAGAAGCGTCATGACGCGCCGAGCCTAGTCAGGCCGCGCCATGGTGTCGAGCACGCTCACCCGAGCAGATCGATGACCACGACCCCGCGCTCGGTTTGTTCTTCGGCCGGCGCCGACGGCTTGGCGGGCGACCGCGGAACGGGCAGCTCGAGGCTCGGCTGTTCGTGACGAACTCGCTCTTGCTCTTCGCGCCGCCGGATCTGCTCGATGATGAACGGAGGCAGCATGTCGACCTCCCGGTTAAGGAAACGGCTGGCTCTTCGCCCTTCTCATGCGAAAAGTAGCAACGCGCGCTGGGCGGTCAAGATCTACGCTCATCCTGGCTCTCCACCTTGATCGTTCTCGCTTGCCGTGACGCGATGCGACGGTTGGCCTCTCACGCGCTCGCACAGCTTCTCGTCCGCGCCGGATGGCGCGCACTCGCGGCGCTCGTGTGCGTGCTCGTCTCGACCCGCGCCTTCGCCGCGCCGCTCGATCCGAAGGGACAGGACTGGGAGGGCCTATCGCAGCTCGTCGAGATGGCCGAGGCCGAGCTCGGACCGTCGCGCGTCGTCACCACCACGCGGCTCGACGTCGGAGGGCTCGAACGCGAGGACGCGCTGCTGCTCGTTCATCCCCAGGCCCCCCTTGACGTCGACGAGATCAGCGCCTTCCTGCGCGCGGGTGGCCGCGTCATTCTCCTGGACGACTACGGCACGGGCGACGAGCTCCTCGCGCGCTTCGACATCCGACGCGTCCCCTTGCCCTCGCGCCCCTCGGAGATGCTCCGCGGCAACCCGGCGTTCGCGATCGCCGAGCCTGCGAGCTCGCATTCGGCGGTTCGCGACGTGGGGCGCGTGGTCACCAACCACGCCACGGGCCTGGTGCAGGACGCCCTGTCGTCGGTCCTCGTCGTGCGCGGTGACGGCGAACCGGACGTCCTCGTGTCGGTCGCCGGCGTCGTCGGACAGGGGCGCCTGCTGGCCGTGGGCGACTCCTCGGTTCTGATGAACTCGATGCTGCGCTACCCGGGCAATCGCGCGCTCGCGAGCGCGCTCGTGCGCTATGCGACGGAGGACGATGCGTGGGGGCGGCGCGAGGGGAAGCTCTACGTCCTCGCCAACGACTTCGCGACGACCGGCATGTTCGGGGGGGCGGCGCGCCTGGGCGACACGCTCGGGGACGCCCGCCGCACGGCGTCCGAGGCCCTCGACGGTCTACGGCGCGAAGGCATGCCGTCGCTCGCCACGTACCTCCTCGCGCTCGCGGCCGGCCTGGGCATCATCGCGTGGACCAGCGCCCGTGCCGGCCGGCCGCACCGCACGACGACGCCACGCTTCGTGAGGGCCGCACCCGCCGTGGCCCAGGGGGGGGTCGCCGGGCGCGCCGCCGTGCTCGCGGCGCCCGAGACCTCGCGCGTCCTCGCGATGCTCGAGATGAAGAGTGCGCTGGAGGAGGAGCTCACCGGGAGGCTCGGCCTCGACCGCGCGCCGGCGCCCGCCGAGCTCGCGGGGCGCGCTCGCTCGGCCGGGCTGCTCGACGCAGCGCACGCCGAGGCCCTCGCGCGCCTGCTCACGACGCTCTCGAACCTGGAGCTCGCCCTCGCGGCCCGACGGCGCCGGACGATCGAGCGCGTGCGCGACGCCGACGTCTTCGCCGTGGCAGAGCGCGTGCGCGGTCTGCTCGGCGCGGTCAGGAGTGGCCGCGCGTGATACATTGAGCGCGTCCCTGTGAGCGCCGCCGCCACCAACGAGATCGCCGCAGCACGCGAGCGCATCGACGACGTCCGGCGCGAGGTCGCGCGCGTCTACGTGGGTCCGTCGCGACCGGTGGACACGATGCTGGTCGCGCTACTCGCGCGCGGCCACGCGCTCCTCGAGGGCGTGCCCGGCGTGGCCAAGACGACGCTGGTGAAGGCGTTCGCCACGACGCTCGGGTGCAGCGCGCGGCGGATCCAGTTCACGCCCGACCTCTTGCCCGCCGACATCACGGGGACATACGTTCTCTCCCCGCGCGACGGGACGTTCGCGCTGCGCGCCGGTCCGGTCTTCGCGAACGTGGTGCTGGCCGACGAGATCAATCGCGCGCCCGCCAAGACCCAGAGCGCGCTGCTCGAGGCGATGCAGGAGCGGCAGGTGACGATCGAGGGCGATCGCTTCGAGCTCCCGCTCCCCTTTCTCGTCCTCGCCACCCAGAACCCCGTCGATCTGGAGGGCACGTATCCGCTGCCCGAGGCGCAGATCGATCGCTTCCTGGTGCGGGTCGTCATGGCCTACCCCGGCGCGCGCGAGGAGGCGCAGATGCTGCGGACGTACGGAGGCGACCCGCCGGTGGCGCGCCCCGTGCTCGACGCGCGCGACGTCGTGCAGCTCCAGGCCATCGCCTCGCGCATCTACGTGGAGGACGACCTCCTCGACTACGCCGTGGCGCTCGCCACGTTCACGCGCACCCACCCGAAGGTCGCCCTGGGCGCGAGCCCGCGCGCGTCGCTCGGGCTCGTGCAGGCGGCCAAGGCGTGGGCGATGATCGGAGGGCGCCCCTTCGTGGCCCCCGACGACATCCGTGCCGTCGCGCCGAGCGTGCTCGGGCATCGCCTGGTCCTCACGGCGGACGCCGAGGCCGAGTCCAGGGGGCGCGAGCGCATCATCGATGAGGCGCTCTCGAAGGTCGGATATCGGCGCGGCGTGCGCGCGGTCTGACGCCCCCCCCGGGACGACCGACCACGACCCGCCGCTACTGGCAGGCGCTGTTGACGCAGGTCTGACCCGCGGCGCACGCCGCGCCGCAGCTTCCGCAGTTCGTTCTGCTCGACGTGAGGTCGACGCACGACCCGGAGCAGTCGGTCGTGCCGGACGGGCACGCGCAGTTGCCGTTGACGCATACGAGGTTGGCCGCGCAGATCTGCGAGCAGAACCCGCAGTCATACTTGTCGCTGGTGAGATCGACGCACGAGCTCCCGCACTTGGCGAGCCCTCCCGAACACGTGACCGAGCACACCCCGGCGTTGCACACCTGGCCACCGGTGCACCGGTTTCCGCACGAGCCGCAGTCCGTCCCGGCCGAGTTGAGATCGACGCAGGCGAACCCGCAGTCGGTCAGACCGCTCGGACAGACGCAGCTGCCCCCGGTGCAGGTCGCGCCGAGCGGGCATCGGTTGCCGCACTGCCCGCAGTTGCGGTTGTCGGTCTGCAGGTCGACGCACCCGCCGCCGCCACCGCGCCCCCCACCGGGGCAGGACGTCAGCCCCGTCGCGCAGCCTGCGGTGCACGTTCCGTTCACGCACTGGTTACCTTGGCCGCACTGGCTACCGCAGGCGCCGCAGTTGCGCGGGTCGGTCTGCGTGTCGACGCAGAGCCCGTTGCACTGGGTGGTGCCGGCGCCGCAGGCGCACGTACCCCCGGTGCAGCTCGCACCCGTCGGGCACACCGTCCCGCACGTGCCGCAGTCGCTCGGGTCCGACTGCGTGTCCACGCAGGCGTTGTTGCAGTCGGTGAGGGTTGCGGCGCAGCTGACGGCGCACGCCCCCAGCGAGCAGACGTCGCCCGGCGGGCACGCGGCGCCGCAGCCGCCGCAGTTGTTCGGGTCGCCCTGCGTGTCGGTGCACACGCCGTTGCAGCGCTGACCGCCGTTGTAGCAGAGGCACTGGCCGTTCTGGCACGTCGTGCCCCCGTCGCAGACCGTCCCGCACGTGCCGCAGTTCGCGTTGTCGCTCGTGAGGTCGACGCAGGCCGTGCCGCACGCGGTCTGCCCGCCGGTGCACGTCGTCGTGCAGACGCCGCTCGCGCACGTCTGGCCCGAACCGCACCGGGCACCGCAGATACCGCAGTTGTTCGGATCGCTCGTCGGGTCGACGCAGGTCCCGTTGCACTCGGTCTGGCCCGCGGGGCACGCGCACTGCCCGCCGCTGCACGAGGATGTCGCCGCGCATGTCTTGCCGCACGAGCCGCAGTTCTGCGGGTCGGTCTGCGTGTCGACGCAGCTCCCGTTGCACTTCGTCTGCCCGCCGGTGCAGCCGCCGGCGCACGCCGCGTTCGAGCAGACCTCGCCGGTCGGGCAGGCGTCGCCGCAGCCGCCGCAGTTCTGGGAATCGTTCGAGAAGTTGACGCAGGCACGTCCGCACTCGGTCAGGCCCGGGGCGCAGCTCGACGTGCACAGCCCGAGCGAGCACACCTCGCTGGCGGGACATGCGGCCCCGCATCCCCCGCAGTTGTTCGGGTCGGAGCCCGTGTCGACGCACTGACCGCCGCAGAGCGTGCCGGCACACGTAGCGCTGTCGGAGCCGTCGGCGTCGACGCGCGCGTCGCTGCCGTCCGTCGTCGTACCGTCCGCGCCCCCGTCGTCGCCCGTCGGCGATCCATCCGCGTGGCTGGAGCCCCCGTCGTCTCCGAGATCGATCTGGGCGCGCCCGCCACAGCCCCCGGCCGCGACCGCGGCCCCGAAAACGGAGAGAAGGGTGACAAGGAAGATTCTGATGCTCGTCATGGCTAGCTCCCAAGAAGCCGCAGGACGCGGACGTACATGCGAGCTCGTACCTCAGTTGCGACGAGATAGCCCGAACGATCACCGCTCGGAGACGCATTTTCGATGCGGTTTCACCGCGAACGATGACATCGAAGTAATCTTCCCGCGGTGCACCTTCACCCGACGCGCTCGACGTTCCACGTGGCTGTGGCCGGTGCCGGTCTGGTTGCGCTCGGAACCGCGGCGCGCCTCGCGCCCGTCGTCGCCTTCGGAGGGGCGATGATCCTCGCGGTGGCCGTCGGCCGCGCCATCGCGCTCGTGGCGGTCACCCGCCTGCGTGCGGCCGGGTTCGAGATGGTCTGGACGGGCTCGTCTCGCGTGGTGCGGACGTCGAGCGGCGGCAGCGTGGTGGTCGAGGCGGAGCTGCGCAACCGCAGCGCCGACGCCGTGCGCGGCGTCGACGTCAGGCCGCTGGCGTCCAGCATGCTGTCGGTGACCGTCGAGCCGGCGACGCTCGATCTTCCTCCGGGGGCGCGCGCACGCCTCGACGTCACCATCGAGGCGCGACGGGTCGGGCGGTGGGGCGTTCACGGTCTCGCCCTCGAGGTGCGCGGCACGCCCCTCGGCGGCGAGAGCCTGTACGAGGTTCCGCTGCTCTTCGCGAACCCGATGGGCGTCGAGGTCGTGCCCGCGAGCCTCGGGGCCCTCATGGCCTCCGCGCGCGGCGGACGCGCCCGGCGGGGCTCCGAGGTCGGACGTCCCGCGAACGTCGCAGGCGAGGGCGACGAGTTGCGCGAGCTCCGCGACCACGTCCCGGGCGACGCCTTCAAGCGCATCGCCTGGAAGGCGAGCGCGCGCCGCGGGAGACTCCTGGTGCGCGAGATGGAGCGCGAAGAGCGCGACATCGTGTGGCTCGTCGTCGACGCCTCCGTCGAGCTGTGGGCGGGCGCGAAGGGGTCGGCGCCGCTCGATCTGGTCGTCGAGGAGGCGGCGTCGGTCGCGACGCGTCACCTGCGCCGCGGAGACCGCGTGGGCCTGGTCGTCTCGGCGTCGCGCCTGCGCGCGTGGATCGCACCCAAGGAGGGGGCGGCGCACGCAGCCCTCCTCGCGGGCGCCCTCGCCAGCGCCGCGAGCTGCATCGACGCCGACCGCTCCGAGCTCGATGAGCACCGGGTCGCCCAGCGCGTCCAGGAGCACCTGCGGCCCCTCGACCCGCGTGGCCTGACAGACCTCCGCAAGGGGGACCTGGATGCCCTGGCGACGCGCGCCGAGGAGGCGCGGGCGCGGGCGCCGTTCGCGCCTCGCCTCCCGTTCGCGCCCTCGGTGCGCGAGCAGGTGCTCCGCCACTACCTCGCGGCGTTCGGCATCGAGTCCCCTCCGCGTATCGACGGAGAGCGCCCCCGCGCCGACGAGACCCTCGTGCAGGTCCTCGACCGCCTCGCCACGGAGAAGCCGACGGCCAGCATCGTGCACGTCTGGGCACCGGCTCCGGCTCGCGCCGAGGGGCTCGGTTCCGCCCTGGGCGCGCTACGCCGGCGGCACATCGAGGTGCGCTGGAGCCTCCCTCACCTCGACGCGGGCATCGCGCCGGAGCCCGGGCGTCGGAGCGGGGTCGCCGAGGTCGTCGAGCACGCCGTGCGCTCGCGCGCGCGCACGGCCGAGGCACGCGGGGCGATGGTTCTCAGGCGCCTCGGAGTCCGCGTGCAACCGAGGGCGCTTGCGCGCAAGCGCTCGCTCGAGGCGCTCGCGGTCCGCGAGCGGACGCCGTGACGCACGATCCGCGGGCGGTGCTGCGCGAGGCCGGCCTTCTGCCGAAGAAGAGCTTCGGACAGAATTTCCTGGTGGCTGCGCCGATCGCGCAGGCCATCGCCGCGGCGTGCGTCCCCGACGCGGAGGTCGGACGCGCGCGCGTGGTCGAAATCGGAGCGGGGACGGGCGCCTTGACGCGCCTGCTGCTGGAGCGCGCCCGTTCGGTGACCGCGATCGAGCGCGATCGCGATCTCGTCCCGCTCCTGCGGACGGTCGACGCGCGCCTGGTCGTGGTGGAGGGAGACGCACAGACCGTCGATCTGCGCGCGCTGCTCGGGGAGCCCGACGAGGCCTCGCCTCGCGTCCTGTGCGGGAACCTCCCCTACTCGATCACCGGTGCGCTGCTCCGTCGCGCCGTCGAGCACGCCGCCTCGCTCGAGCGGGCGGTCTTCATGGTCCAGGCCGAAGTGGCCGATCGCATCGTCGCGCAACCGGGGACGAAGGACTGGGGCGCGCTCACGGTGTTCACGCGCGCCGCGTTCGACGTCCGCCGCCTGATGCGCGCGCCCCCGGGAGCATTCCACCCGCCCCCGGAGGTGACCAGCGCCGTGGTCGAGCTGCGACCGGCGAGGCCCCCGCACGCCGTGGAGACCGAGCGGTTCCGTGCCCTCGTCCGGGGCGCGTTCGAGGCTCGCCGCAAGACCCTGCGCAACGCGTGGCGCCGAATCGCGCCGACGCCGCTCGTCGCGGAGGCTGCCGCGCGCGCAGGCATCTCGCTCGATGCGCGTGGCGAGACGCTGGACGTCGCGGCGTTCGCGCGGATGGCAGCGGCGCTCGACGCCCTCAGCGGTCCGGGCTGAGCTGCTTCAGCGCACGCTGCGCGTCCGCGCGGTCCGGGGAGTTGACCGGAGCGATCTCGAGGAAGCGGCGATAGTGCTCCACCGCATCCGCCTTGCGCCCGCTCTTGCGCAAGGCCTCCGCGGTCAGGAACTCGAGCGGAGCGAGCCACGCGGGACGGGGTCCCGTGTCGGCCTCGGCGGTCTTGGCCGCAGGGAGCAGGAGATCGAGCGCCGCGCCCGATCGCCCGTGCTCAAGCAGGAGCTTCCCGTACCGGTAGCGCCAGAACGGGTGAGGCACGGGGACGTCCCGGGCGACTTTGCCGTCGCCCGCGACGGCGCGCGCCCACTCGCCCATCGCGGTGCCATCGACGTTCTTGTCCTCGTAGCACTCGGCCAGCGTGGCATGGGCCTCGTACCGTGAGGGGCGGAGCTCGAGCGCGTGCCGCTCGTCCTTGATGGCATCGTCCACGGCGCCCTGCATGCGCTCGAGGACGCCGCGCTGCCAGTAGGCCTCGGCGTTCTGCTTGTCGAGCGCCAAGGCGCGGTCGATCTCGTCGCGCGCGAGGCCGAGCTGCGCTGGCTGCGCGTCGTTCGCGGCCCAGGCGAGGTAGACGTGGAACTCGGCCCGGTTCGGATCGAGGTCGACGGCGCGCTTGAGGTAGCGCAGCGCCTCGGCGGCGTCGGCGGCGCCGCGCAGCATCAGCGCGCGGCCGATGTAGTGATGCGCCTCGGCGCTCGTGGGGCGCTTCTCGAGGACCTTGCGGAGCATCGGCAGCGCGTCGTCGGGGCGGCCGATCGCAACGTACGCGCTGCCCACGCGGAGCTGCAGGTCGGGGTCGTCGGGCGCGCGTGCCAGCGCGACCTTGAACTGCTCGATCGCCTTCTCGACGTCGCCGGAGTCCTCGTAGAGGAGCCCTCGCTCGAGCGACATGGCGGGGTAGTCCTTGTCGACGGCCGCGACCCGATCGAGCTCGGAGGAGGCCTCGTCGAACTTGCGGGTCCGGCGCAGGACGACGGCCAGGCGGAAGTGCGACGCGACGTCGTGCGGGTCCTTCGCCAGCGCCGAGCGGTACATGGCGATGGCGGCGTCGTACTCGCCTTGCTCCTCGTCGACTTCGCCGACCGCGCGGTCGAGAGCCGCCGAGGGGGGGAGGCGCTTCCTGGCGTCGTCGAGCACGGCCTTCGCGTCGGAGAGCCGCCCGCGGGCGGAGAGCAACCCCGAGAGCGCCACGAAGGGGAGCACCGCGTCGGAGCGCGACGGATCGGTGAATGACAGCGCGGCGCGGAGATCCTGCTCGGCGGCGTCGGGGTTGCCGAGGTGGGCCTCGACCTTGCCGAGCAGGAGGTAGATGGGGAGGCTCTTCGGGAAGCGCTGCTTCGCCTCGGTCAACTGCTGCTTGGCCTCTGCGAGCCGCTCGAGCGCGAGCTTGGCCTCGGCGTCGTTCGCGATCGTCTCGGGCGACGTCGCGTCGAACTGCAGCGCGGTGTCGAAGCGCGACAGCGCCTCGGTGTAGCGCCCCTCGCTGAGCAGCAGCCGCCCTTGCCCGTTGAGCGCCTCGACGTTGCGCGGATCGATCTTGACCGCCTCGGCGAACGCGTCGCGCGCCTCGCTGGCGGCCCCCCGCTCGAGACTGACCCAGGCCCTCGCTGCGAAGGCCCGCGAGAGCTCGGCCTTCGAGGCCTTCGCGCGCGCGGCTCCGTCGAGAACCGTCGCGAGATCGCGCCGGGCGCTCGCCTCGTCGACCGCAGCGCTCTTGCGGCGCGCGCGCAGCGTCAGCGCGCCTGGGTGCAGCGGGACGAGCGCCAGCGTCGCGTCGATCTCCTTCTTGGTGCTCACGGCGTCGCCGAGGGCGTCGTAGGCGCGCGCGAGCCCGAAGTGAGCGCGGGCGTCGGCGGAGAGGGCGAGCGCGCGCTTGAACGCCGTCACGGCCGCCGCGGCGTCCTTCGCGGCGAGCTCCACGTTGCCCTGCAAGAGCGCGATATCGAGCTGGATCGGGTCGCCAGGATAGCGACGGCTCGCGTCGTCGAGCGCCTTGCGCGCCCTCTCCCACTCGGCGCCCTCGGCCGACCGCGCCGCCGTCGCGACGTCGAGGTACTTGGCCTCGGGGGTGAGTGTGGCGTCGGCCAGGAGCTGCGCGGCACGCGAGCCGCGCTCGGGATCGGCCCCGAAGCGCACGGTCGTCGCGTAGTCGACGACGGCCCCGTACGCGGGGAGCGGCTTGACGCGCGGCAGCCGGGCGCGCGCGGCTACGACGGCGTCGATCGCGCTCTTCGCGTCGTCGTACGTGTCGCTGCCCAGGCTCTTTTCGGCGGACGCCATCGTCGACGAGAGCGCCGCCGCGTAGTCCTTCGCGTGGATCGCGTCGCCGATCGCCAGGTAGCCGTACGCACCGTACGTCGTGAGTTGCAGCGCGGCGCCGCCGAGCAGCGCAGCGACCGCGAGGAGCGAGGTGACCACCTTGCGGGCCGAGCGCTTCGCGTGAGGGGCGCCCGTGCGCAAGCGGGCGGCGACGGGAGGTCGGCTGGAGACCCGCGTGGTCGCCGCGGGCGTCGGGGCAGCCCCCTCGGCGGGAAGCTCGCGAAGGGGTGAGATCGCGGCGTCCACACCGACGAAACCCTCGCCGGTCCGCGCAGACTCGCCGCCGAAGTCCACCTCACCGAACGTCATTCCGCCTGCGTCGCCACGCCCGGGCGGGATCGACGCGCCCAGCGCGAGCGACGTGCGCGCGGGCGGCGGCACGGAGGGAGCCGCCTCGACGAGGTCGAGATCCCCGAAATCGGCGGAGTTGTGCACCGGTTTCGCCGAGGGGGGCGGGCCGAGCGAAGGCGCCGAAGGAGGCCCCGCAGACGCCATCTCGTGAGGCAGGTCGATCTCGCCAAACCCCGGCGCCGCTGGCAGGCTCGGGGCATGATGATGCGGCCGTGCCGCTGGCGGGACTGGCGGGGACGCGGGCGCGGCAGGCGGCAGGTCGAGCGACGGGGCGAGGTCGATGTCGCCGAAGCCGGACGGACCTTCGAACTCGAACGAGTCCCCCGCCATGGGGGAAGGCGGCGCGGGAGCCGCAGGCGGCGGAGGCGGCGGCCCTGCGGGCCTCGGTACCGGCAGCCCCGCAGCCACCGGTGCGGGTAACCCCGCGGTCGGCGCCGGCAGCCCTGCGGCCACGACAGGCAGCCCCGCATCCACTCGCGCCGGTAGCCCCGCGGCCACGACAGGCAGCCCCGCGTCCACTCGCGCCGGCAGCCCCGCGGCCACGACAGGCAGCCCCGCGTCCACTCGCGCCGGCAGCCCCGCGGCCACGACAGGCAGCCCCGCGTCCTCCCGCACCTGCAGCCCCGCGGCCACGACAGGCCGTCCCGCAGCCACCGGTGCGGGCAGGTCCGCGGCGACCTCGGGGAGATCGAGTTCCAGATCCCCGCCTGGCTTGCGCACGGGCGGGGGGGGCAGCGGCGCGGCCTTGGCGCGCGCGGCGGGCAGGTCGGCGGCGACGACGGGGAGATCCGCCTCGTCGAGGCCCCCGAGTGCTGCGGGGAAGTCGGACGGGAGCGCCATCGCAGGAGGCGGGCTCGCGGGGCCGGCCGGCGCCGCCGAGGGCGGGGCGACACCGACCATCGTGCGCCTCATACCCGCAGACGACACCGACGGGGCCTTGCTGGCCTCGGCCGCGAGTTGCCCCAGGCCCACCTGAGTGGCCCTGGGCGGCGCCGAGGTCGGCGCAGGCGCTCCTCCGGCCGGACTCGTGACGAGAAACGAGTGCCCGCACTTGGGGCACCGCATCTTCAGCCCCGACGGAGGGACGCGGCGCTCGTCGATCTGGTACGGCGCCTTGCACGACTCGCACTCGACCTTGAGCATGTGCGAGCTGGCAGGATAACACGCGCCCTACGTCGAGACGCGATTCTTGCCGGCGCGCTTGGCCCGGTACATCGCCTGGTCGGCCGCCTGGAAGATCGCTTCGGCGGAGGTGGCGTCGCCCGGGAGCGTCGCCACGCCGCAGCTCAGCCCGGGGTGCACGCGGATGCCGTCCTTCTCGTAGACGTGCGCGACGACCGCCGCCCGGATGCGCTCCGCGATCGCGAGCGCCTCGGTCTTGCCCACGCCCGGCAGCGCGGCCGCGAACTCGTCGCCACCGAAGCGCGTCGCGAAGCCGTGGCCTTCAACCTCGCGGCCGATGACGTGGCCGGCGTTTCCGATGACGAACGCGCCCATCGCGTGCCCGTGCGTATCGTTGATGCCCTTGACGCCGTCCATGTCCATGACGACGACGCTCAGGGCCGGCACGTTGCCCGTGAGCACGGCGGCGACGCTCGACGCAAGCTGCGCGTCGAAGCGACGCTTGACCCATAGGCCGGAGAGATCGTCGATCGTGATGAGGCGCTCGAGCTCGGCCGCCTGCGCCTCGCGCAGCGCGTCCTGCTGCACCTCGAGCACGGTCTTGCCGAGGAAGATGCGGTGCCCCGGCCGCAGCAGGACGCCCCCGCACGCCTGGCCATCGACGAGCGTGCCGTTGGTGCTCCCGAGATCGACGACCACCCACTCGCCGCTGCCCCGGTCCTCGATGCGGGCGTGCCGCCACGAGACGTTGTCGTCGTGCAGCGGCAGGTCGCAGGACGGATCGCGGCCCGTCTCGATGGAGCGCTCGAGCGCGATGCGCGTGCCCACGTCGGGACCGAGGACGACAACGAGCGACGGCGCCACCGACTTGCGCAGCTCGCGCTGGAGAGCCTCGCGCAGGCTGTTCGAGTCGTCGTCGAACGGCTTGGTCTTGAGGGGAACGCCCCGCTTGCCGCCGGCCTTCGCGTCGTCGGGCATCTCGCCTCGAAGGTACCACACGCGGCAGGCCTGCTACCCTCCCCGGCCGTGCTCAGCGACGCTCCGTACGAGGCCCAGCTCGACGCCCGCGCGGCGGCGCTCTGCACCGCCTGTGTGCACGCCGGTGACGCCCCCGACCCTGCGACGGGCGTGCGCGCGCTCGACCCCCCGCTCGTCCTCTCGGTTGCCTTCGGCTTCGACAGCGCCGAGGGCGCCGCGGCGGCGTTCCGGGGGGAGTCGGACGCCCTCATCTACGGGCGCTGGGCCAACCCCACCGTGCAGGCGCTCGAGGCGAAGCTCGCTGCGCTCGAGGGGACCGAGGACGCGTGCGCGACGGCGAGCGGCATGGCCGCCGTCAGCGGCGCCGTGCTCTCGGAGTGCGGGCAGGGCAACCACATCGTGGCGCCGCGGTCGATGTACGCAGAGTCCGCTCGCCTGCTGCGCGAGCGGCTGCCGCGCCTGGGCATCGAGACGACGTTCGTCGACGCGACCGAGCCGGGTGCGTACGAGCGGGCGCTCCGGCCGGCGACGCGCCTGCTCTACGTCGAGACCCCGGCGAACCCTAACCTCGCGGTGACCGACGTCGCCGCCGTCGTGGCGCTGGCGCGCGCTCGCGGCCTGCGGACCGTCGCCGACAACACGTTCGCCACACCCTTCGCGCAGACGCCACAGGCGCTCGGGGTCGACCTCGTCGTCCACTCGATGACCAAGGCCCTGGGCGGCCACGGCGACGCGATCGGCGGGTGCGTGTGCGGCGCCCGCGACGACGTCGCCCGCGCGCGCGACCTCATCGTCAAGGGATTCGGCGGCGTGCTGTCGCCCTTCAACGCATTCCTGATCTCGCGCGGGATGCGTACGTTCGCGCTCCGGCAGCGCCAGCAGTGCGCCTCGGCCGCGACGCTCGCCACCCGCCTGGCCTCGCACCCGCGCGTCGCCGTCGTCCACCACCCGTCGCTGCCCACGCACCCGGGGCACGCGCTGGCTCGCCGGCAGATGCACGCCTTCGGCTCGCTGCTGTCGTTCGAGCTGGGCGGCGAGGGCGCCCTGACGGCGGGGCGCGCGGTGCTCGAGGGCGTACGCACGATCACGCACGCGGTGAGCCTCGGCGACGTGCGAAGCCTGATCGTGCACCCGGCGTCGACGACGCACTCGACGATGCCCGCGGAGGCGCGCGCCGCCGCGGGTATCTCCGACGGTCTCTTGCGCCTGAGCGTGGGCATCGAGGGCGTGGAGGACCTCTGGGCCGACCTCGCCGCGGCGCTCGGCCGCGCGTGACCCGGTGTCGGGTGCGGGCGGCCGCGCCTACGACGGCAGCGCGAAGGGAGCCCGCGCGGCGACCGGCAGCGGGAAAGCCGGTCGCGCGAAGAGGAAGCCCTGCCCGTACTGGACGCCGGCGTCACGCACCGCGGACAGCTCGGCCGCCGTCTCGATCCCTTCGGCGACGACGCTCGCGCCGAGGTCGACGCACCATGGCGAGGCACATAGCGAGAGTGTCGCGGAATCACGGCACAAAGTTTTCTGCGAAGCGGGGGTGCAACGAACTGCAACCACGCGGGATCGCTGGAGCGGCGCGGGGCACGTAGGCGTTCACGTCGCCGCACGGCCTCGCACAGTGTGACCCTCTACGTGCGCCGCCTGGTCGACGCACAAACGCACGGCGCTCTCGAGCACCCGGAGCCGTCGACGGCTCGTGTGGACGCCGGAGACGAGCTTGCGATCGTTCTTCACCACCGACGGTTCGAGCTCCGCGAGCCCGTCGACGTTCGCGTAGCCGGAGCCGAAGTCGTCGATCACGACGTGGATCCCCCGCGGGCGGATCTCGTCGATCACGGCGCGGCGATGCGCCGTCTCCCCCAGGGGCACGTCCTCGGTGATCTCCATGTAGACGTCGTGATCGTGCAGAACAGCGGATCGTCGAGCCGCACGAGCCATGCACTGTCGAGTTCCGCCGCGTGGACATTGAGAAACAGGCGCTCGCCGCTCCCGAGCGGCACCGCGATCTCGCGGATCATCCTGCCGAGGCGACCAACGCACCCGCTCGCGTGCGCCTGGTGCAAGAGCGCCGGGGGGGCGAGCTCGGGGTGGCTGCAGCGCACGAGGGCCTCGTACGCAAAGGGGGTCCCGTCCGAGAGCAGGACGATCGGCTGGAACACCACGCGCAGGTCCTCGCGACGGACGGTCCTCACGAGCGCCACGCCCGACGGATGCCGGACGGCCGCGCTCACTGTCACTCCGGACGATGTCCCCCCCGGTCGAGCCATGCGCGGGCCGCACTGCAACGGCCGTGCGCGACGAGCGCAGCGCGGCCGGGCAAGCGACGAGCGGTTCGGGTGTCCGCTTCTCGCCACATCCTGTTCCCATTTGGTGGCAGCGCGAGCGCCTTTGCGCCGCCATGAAGGATCTGCATGCGGGCATGCGTCGACGAGACCACCTGGACCGAGCGCTGCCGCTCATGGCACGTGCGTCGCACACCTGAGCAGCTTGACCACGGGCGCGCCGCAGCGCCCGCTGCCGACATGAAGACGGCCCCTGTACACGTCGCGCTCGCACCGCTCCTCTCTCCGATCCCCGTCGCCGAGGGCGGGGAACACCGGCGAACGCCCATGCTGCCCCCCGTGCCTCTGCGCATCGGCGGCGGTCGCGGGACGCTCGCGGTGATGAACGGACTGGACGCCGGACGGATCGCCGCGATCGAGGGCGACGCGGCGGTCGTCGTCGGGCGCGACCCCGACGTCGATCTGTGGAGCGACGACCCGTCGATCAGCCGACGCCACGCACGCTTCGGTCGCGACGCCGAGGGGAACGTCTACGTCGAGGACCTCGGCTCGACCAACGGCACCTTCGTGCGGGGCCAGCGCGTCACGCTCGCGCGGCTCGCGCCGGGCGACTACGTCCAGCTCGGGGCGACGCTCCTCGTTCGCTTCGAGATCATCGACGAGACCGACGAGGCGCTCCGGCGTCAGCTCTACGAGGCGTCGGTCCTGGACCCGCTCACGCACGCGTACAACCGGCGCTACTTCGCGAAGCGCCTGGCCGCGGAGGTCGCGCACGCACGGCGCGGCCGGACGTCGCTCGCCGCGCTCATGTTCGACGTCGATCACTTCAAGGAGTTCAACGACCGCTTCGGTCACCTCCCTGGCGATCGCGCGCTCTGCTTCGTCACGGCGCAGGTCATGCGCCTCATCCGCGAGGAGGACCTCCTCGCCCGCTACGGCGGCGACGAGTTCGTGGCGCTCGCGCGCACGCCGGAGGACGAGGCCGTGCGGCTCGCGGGGCGGATGCGCGGCGCGATCGCGTCGCTGGGCTTCTCGGTGGCGGGGGTGGCCGCGTCGCTCACCGTGAGCGTCGGCGTGGCGTCGCTCGCCGAGCTCGACCCCGCAGCCCAACCGGGCGCCCTCGTCCGGCTCGCCGACGAGCGGCTCCACGAGGCGAAGCTCGCGGGGCGCAATCGCCTCTGCGCGGGCTGACCGGGGACGGCGTCAGCCCGTCTCGCGCGGGACGACGGCCTCTAGCACCGCGCGCTCGAACGCGTCGAGGTCGAGCGGCTTGGCGAGGAGCCGCGCGCCGAGCTTCTGCGCGCTCTCCCGCACCTCGCGCGAGGGGTAGGCGGTGACAAGGACGACAGGGATCTTCCACCTCGCCGCGCGCACTCCCTTGGAGACCTCGAGACCGCTCAGCAGCGGCATCTGCACGTCGCTGACGATGAGTGAGATCGATATCCTCGGGCCCGTGTCCGCGGCGGTGGTGCTCCGCGACGCGCTTGAGCATCCGCCCGCCATCGGTCACCTCCTCGACCTCCATCCCGCGGTCGCGCAGTACCTGGGCGAGGACCTCGCGCGCCTGCGGGTCGTCCTCGGCGAGAAGCACGCGCGGCGCGCGCCGGGTCGCGGCCACCGCCCTGTTCCACTCGTCTCCCATCGCATGGCGGGCGCTGCGTTCGCCCGCCCACGGGTCCCAGCGCTCTGCTTGTCGGCCTTCGTCCATCCTGCCCCCCGTCCCCGCGCCCTCACGCGTGGACGTTCAGGATCGCCCAGGAGGTCGTCGGGATCAACCGACGCGGCGAGAGAAATGACACGGGGGAGCTCGGATGAATCTGATTTCCCCAGAGCTTTCGCCGCTGGGGCCGCTCCGGCGAGGCTTGCCGTGCTAACGGTGGAGGTCAGCGTGGACAGGCTCGTCGTCGTCGGCGCCCGGCAGCACAACCTCAAGGACGTCAGCGTCAGCCTGCCGAGGGGCAAGATCGTCGTCTTCACCGGGCCCAGCGGCTCGGGCAAGTCGTCGCTCGCATTCGACACGATCTACGCCGAAGGGCAGCGCCGTTACGTCGAGTCGCTGAGCGCCTACGCGCGGCAGTTCCTCGAACAGCTCGCCAAGCCCGACGTCGAACGCATCGACGGGCTCAGCCCCGCCATCGCGATCGAGCAGCGACCGCTGTCGAAGTCGCCTCGCTCCACGGTCGGAACCGTCACCGAGATCGCCGACTACCTGCGCCTGCTCTACGCGCGCGTCGGCGTCCCGCACTGCCCGAGATGCGGCAAGCGCATCGAGGCGCAGACCGTCCAGCAGATCGTCGACCACGTTCTCGCGCTGCGCGAGGGGACGCGCCTGTCGGTGCTCGCGCCCATCGCCCGGACGCGCAAGGGCGAGCTCAGGCTGGAGCTCGAGCGCCTCCGCCGCGAGGGCTTCGTGCGCGCGCGCATCGACGGCTCGGTCGTCGACCTGGGCGACGAGCTCGATCTCGATCGCACGCGCACGCACGACCTCGACGTCGTGGTCGACCGCATCGTCCTCAAGGACGGCCAGAAGGGGCGCCTGACCGACAGCGTCGAGCTCGCCCTCAAGCACGGCGAGGGACGACTGCTCGTGCAGGCGGGCGACGACGAGCCGTTCTGGATGAGCGAGCGCTTCGCGTGCATCGACTGCGGCATCTCGCTGCCGCCCATCGAGCCGCGGATGTTCTCGTTCAACGGACCGCACGGCGCCTGCCCCGCGTGCGACGGGCTCGGCGCGCGCGAGGTCGTCGACCCCGAGCGCTGCGTCGGCGACGCCCGCCACACGCTGCGCGAGGGCGTCGTGCTCGCCTGGGGCCGCCGCGGCAGCGTCGCGCTCGCGACCGAGCTCGCCCGGGCCGTCGAGGTGCTCCGCCTGGGCCCCGACGTCCCGTGGGGCGAGCTCCCCGAGGAGCAGAAGAAGGCGATCTTGTTCGGCGCGCCCATCAAGGGCAAACGCAAGGGCTACGAGGGCGTCGTCCCGCGCCTCGAGGCGCGTCTGGCCGCGCTCTCCGATCCGCAGCGCGCCGAGGAGCCCGAGGAGCTTGACGCGGGCGAAGGCGAGATCCGCGACGACGACGTCGGGCGTTTCCTGGTCACGCGCACGTGCAGCGCCTGCGGCGGCAAGCGCCTGCGCCCCGAGGCGCTTGCCGTCAAGCTCGGCGACAAGGACATCGCGCAGGTGGGCGCGATGCCGCTGCGGCACGTGCGCGAGTACGTGCAGGCGCTCGGGCGCGAGGGCTCGGCGCAGGCGTTCGGCGCGCGCGATGCCGCCATCGCTGAGCCGCTGCTCAAGGCCGTCGCCTCGCGCCTCGGCTTCCTCATCGACGTCGGGCTCGACTACCTCACGCTCGACCG
>JAJYCT010000046.1 GCA_021778125.1 Myxococcales bacterium | reverse complement strand
CCGGCTTTCGCCTGCGAAACGTCTCCTCAGCTTCACGGCTCCCTGGCCGTTACCGTGTCGAGGCTTTCACTCGCTGGGGTGCATTGGCTTTCCTTTCTGGTCACGCCGATCCCGTGAACGGGTACCATCCTGCGCGAGAAAGCGCTTATCCGGACACGCATGCCCGGCGCACTATGCGCTGCACGAACCCCGTCTCGCTCGGCCGGCGTGACCTGGGCAAACTTGCGGCGTGGCACCCCGGCCTCGCAATCACTCCGCGGCGTTCGATGTGGCCGGCGCTCTCGGCGTGGTCGTCGCTGCCGACGAAGAGCCAGGCCTTGCGTCCGGTGGCGATGGTGCCGCGCAAGGCGCGTTCGCTCCGGTTGTTGTCGAGCACCAGGCGTGCGTCGTCGAGCACGCGCAGCAGCGCCGCCTTTTGCCGGACGGTGTAGCCGACCTCGCGTCGAATCGCGTCGTCCTCGTCATCGGGGGGCTTGTCCTTCGGGTCGCGGAACAGCACGTCGTAGACGCTCTTGGCGTCGGCCTGGACGTAGCCGGAGTAGCCCTTGAACATCGCGGCGACGGCCTTGCTCGTCTCCTTGGGCGTGTACTCGAGGAAGACGTGATCTCGGTCGGCGACGTGGACGAAGTAGTGCCCGCGCTTGCACGCTTGCCGGATCTTCTCGTGGGTCGTGATGGGCTGCACCAGCACCCCGGTGGCGTCGGTGGCGATGCAGAACGCGGTGGCCATCGCCTCCTGGCGCCGAACATGTTGCCGTGGTCGGTCACGGCGACGGCCTTCATGCCGCCCGCGGCGACCGCTTGACCCGGTCCTTGACCTTCACCGCTCCGTCGAGGAGCGAGTACTGCGAGTGCACGTGCAGGTGGACGAACTCGGCCGACATCAGGCCCTGTCGGTAGCGGTCCGGCGGCCGAGGGGCAAGCGTCGCGGGACCCTGGCGCGCCGTCCGCGGCGAACGAGGACCGCGCCGACGAGCGCGAGCGCGGCGAGCGCTTCCGGGTGCCCGCCTCCTGCGTCGTCGCCCAGGCGGCAGCTGCATCCCCCGCCACCTCCGGAGGAGCCCGCGCCGCCATCGACGACCGCGCCACCATCCCCGCCGCTGCTCCCCCCGCCTCCACCTCCCCCGCCGCCGTCCTGCCCCGCGTCCGTCGCGCCGCCGCCCGCTGCGTCGGGCACGGCGGCGTCCGCGCCGACGACCCCGGCGTCGGTGGCGAGCCCGTACTCGTAGGCGCCGATGTCGATGGCCGGTCCCACGACGCTGCGCGCGACCTCCGAGAGCGGGTGCACGTACTCGAACACGGGCTCGAGCGACTGGCCGCCGCCCGTGCCCGGCGCCGTGCCGTGGTCGATGCACGGCGAGCCCGCCGAGAGCTCGAGGTCGTAGGTGGCGGCGTTCACGAACTTCGGGTCTCCCGTGAAGTTCGTCGTCAGCACGGCGCCCGCCTGCGAGCTGGGCGTCCCGCCGCCCGTGAGGATGTCGTTCGTCACGACGGCGGGCGTGCTCGTCGCGTCGGCGACGAACGTGCCGCTGCCGAGATCGTTGACGATCGTGTTGTTCACCACGAAGAGGTGCGTGTCGTAGCCCGCGGGCGTCCCCTCCTCGCCGAACGTGACGATCGTCGGGTTCTGCGACGCGGCGCTCTGCTCGATGACGTTGCCGATGACGAGCGCCGTGCCGCCGTTGGGCAGGTCGACCTCGTAGCTCGCCGTCCCGCCCGTCTCGTCGGTGAGCCGGTTGTAGAGCACGTTCGTCACGTAGGCGCGCGACTTGACCAGGTGCCCCACGCTCGCCAGGTGCGAGTACGAGAAGCGCAGCGTGAACGTGGCGAAGTCGCCGATGTACAGGTTGTGCGAGTAGCCGTCGCCCGCCCCGTTGTGCGACAGCTCCGTGTTCTCGACGACGATCGTCCCGGTGTTCGGCGTCGCCGGCGCCCCCAGGATGCCGTCCTGGTTGTCGTGGATGAAGCAGTCGCGCACGGTGAGGTTCAGGCCCTGGTGGCGGATGCCGGCGCCGTTGTTGCCCGCGCTCGCCGAGATGGCCGCCCCCGACAGCTCGAAGCTCTCGATGGTCGCGCTCGCGCCGCCGCCGATGACGAAGATGCCCTTCTGCTGCGCGGGCGTGACGCCCGTGAGGTCGATCTTGGCGCGCCCGTTGACGCCCCGGACGGTCAGCCCGTCGGTCGTCCACGCGCACGTGTCGCCGTCGTAGCTGCCCGCGGCGTCGACCTCGACGACGTCGCCCGCGCTCGCCGCGGCGATCGCCGCGCAGGGGGTGGCGTAGGTCTTGCCCGGCCCGACCTGCAGCGTCGCGGCGCGCGCCGGAGGCGATGCGAGGAGCGAGACGGCGAGCGCGGCGCCCGCGAGGGCGAAGTGACGACGCAGCATGCCGCGAGGTTACCACCGCGGCGGCGCGCGCGGCCCGGCGCACGACGAGCGGCCCGAGCAGCGCGCGTTTCGCCCCCAGCGCCGCGATGCCGCCGAGCCTCGCGACGAGCACGACGGACGTGGGCCGCGGCAGGCGCCCGCGCCGCGTGAGCCAGGGGTGCTCTGCAGCCACACGGGCCTCCAGAACGTGCAGACCCTCATGAAGACCGACGGCAGCGCCGGGGAAGGCCGCTGGTGGCCTGGAAGGTGGCCTCGATGGCGGCCGGCCCGAAGAGCGGCAACTCGGTGCCGGCCCGCCGCAGCAGGTGCGTGACGTACTGGCCGGCCTCCTCGCGCGTCAGCGGCGGCAGCGGGTAGCGGACCACGATGCGCTGGTTGAGCGCCTCGTGTGGAGCGTGCCTTGTCGGCTGCGCCGCCGACACCTCCGGCTCGTCACGTCCCGCGTCCGCGGACCTGAAGCCGGGCGTCACCATCCTCAAGTCCGATCCGGCCTGGGGCGTCAACGCCGCCTACAAGTCGCCGACCAACGGGCACGTCGTCTACATGGAGACGCGCGTCGGCCCGCTCAAGCCGAAGGCGTACCGCGATGAGTTCCCGAACAGCCCGCCCAACGAGATGGACGCCCGCATCGTCGACGAGAACGGCTACACGTTCACGCTCGTCATCGGCGGCGACAAGCTGATCGACCCCACCTGGGCCGCCGACCTCAAGGCCGGCGAGGCCGCCCGCCCCACGGACCCCGCCGTCTCCGCGATGTTCTTCGGGATCGCCCACGAGTCCGGTCCGGCGTTCGCCGCGGCCGCCCCCCCCTCGCTCGTGCACCACGTCACGCACCTGATCAACGCGGCGCGGATCGTCCCCGCGCTGAACACGGAGCTCAACGACCGCGCGACGCTGAAGATCCACGAGGCCATCAAGGCCGGCGTCATCACGAAGCTCGACACGGTCGGCTACCACTACCTCGAGGGCGATCTCTACACCGAGTGCATCGTCGGCTGCGCGGGCTACCACTCGGTCGTCTGGGGATGGGACGGCAACTACGACTTCACGACGAGCTCGTGGAACTGGACCAACAACATCGTCGCCTGCAACCACGGCGACTGCGCGAACTCGGGCAACGTGAGCTACTCGGGAACGTCGGGGTACAGCGGCGGCACGACCGGCTCCTGGTACCAGTCGCCGGCCCCGCTCGCGAACGTCTGGAGCGACGAGCCGACGGGCGACCTCTCGACGACGTCGGGCCACGGCTGCCAGACCGGCTACAACTGGGACACCCCGCCCGGCCACGAGTGCAACGACGACTCGGCCTACGAGCTCTGGCAGATCAACGACTCGATCAACAACGGCGGCTACGGCAACACCAGCCACGGCGACGGCTCGAACTTCGCGTGGACCTCTGCGAGCAGCGGCTGCGGGTTCTGGGGGAACGACTCCTGCAGCTACTCGTGCGACTGCGGCAACAACGTGCAGTGCCACGGCGACTGGAACCCCCCGCCCGCTCCGTGAGCGGCGCGCGGGCGTGACCTGACGGCGCGGCGGCGCGGCGGCCCCTGGCGGGGGCGTCGCGCCGCGCGCGTTTGTCGCGAGACCGGGCCTCCGGAGGGTATCCTTCGCAAGATGCGCAAGCGGCTGGTGGCAGCGCTCGTCGTGATCGCCGTCGTGGCGGCGATCCTCGTCCTCCGGTGGCGTCGCGTGCACACGCTCGGCACGCCGTCCGCGGCCGGCGGCTCGCCCGCGGGCGTGGACCACGCGCTGTCGCCGTTCGAGTCGGCCTTCGACGCGCCCGACGGGGGTACGCCGTGCGAGACGGCCTACAACGCGTACCGGGCGCTCGACGAGCGGGCCAAGGAGATCGGCAAGCACCCGCCCTGGACCGCGTTCCCCGACCGAAACACGTTCCTGGCGCGCTGCGGCGCGCTGCCGCCCCAGGAGCAGCAGTGCTACCAGCCTCGCTACGCGGCGCAGAACCACCCGGTGTGCGATCCGGTCTTCAAGAAGTACCTGCAGCACAACCCGCTCTGGAACTGACGTCGTTGGCGTCGCTGGTCAGCGCGCGTTGCGGCGCAGGACGAGGAAGCGGCCGATCTCGGTCTCCCGGTGGTAGTCGCGCTCGAGCAGCGCGCGGAGCGGTTCGAAGCGCGTCATCGACGACCGCGAGTCCTCCGGCTCGAAGCCGTTGGCGTCGTCGCGCCCCACGAGGACGTACGCGGGCGGATCGGCGCGCAGCCGGTCCAGGAGCTCCGCCCGCCGCTGCTCGAGCCCCGGCCACATCCGCGACAGCGGCGCGTCGGTCATCAGGATCTTGTGGAACGGGTAGCGCGTGCACGGGTGGCGATCGGCGAGCGCGTACAGGCCCGGCGACAGCCCCCAGACCAGGACGCCGTCGGCCGGGGCCGTGTGGTCGCGGACGTAGCGGGCGGCCTCCTCTTCGGTCGCCATCGAGAAGCTGCCCGGCTGGATGCGCCGCAGGTACGCGTCGCGCGGCATCGCGCCGGTGAGCGCCGCCGCGTCCGGCCCGTACGCGCGCGCCCACCCGGTCGCCTCGCGCACCAGGAGCGCCGCCAGGGCCACGAGCATCCCCCCGGCGATCGCCCGCGCGCGCGGCGCCGCCGCCGCGCTGCGGGCCCGCTCGACCCGATCGACGACGCCGTACCCGGCGGCCAGCGCCAGCGCGGGCATGGCCAGCAGGTAGTGGTAGTCGGCGAGCTGCCGCTGGAGCACGACGGCGAGCATCGTCAGCGCGAGCCACGGCGCGACCCACCGCAGCGCGCGGGCGTCGCGCTCCGCCATCGCGTAGAGGCCCATCGCTGCCGCCGCGACGAGCAGGGGCGCCCGCCCGACGAGGGTCGCGGTGAAGTCCTCGACGACGTCGAGCCACGGCGGCGCGATGAACGCCACGTTGTACCGGTGGTAGACGAAGGCGCCCGTCACGAGGTCGGACAGGGCCCCGTGCGCGCCGAACCAGGCGAAGGCGAGCAGCCACGGCGCGGCGGCGCCGCCGGCGAGCAGGGCGACGCGCCGCAGCGCCCCGGCGCGCGGCACCGTGAGCGCCCACGTCACGATCCACGCGCCCCCGATGGCCATCGACGGGATCTTGAAGAGCCCGCAGACGCCCGCGAGCACGCCCGCCCACGCCGCGAGGGCCGGACGCTCGACGGCGCCCCACGCGAGCCAGGCGGAGCCGAGCATGGGCAGCACCAGCAGCTCCTCGGCCTGCCCCCGCGACCAGAAGCCGCCCCAGGCCGGCGACCACAGGCCGACGAACAGCGCCGCGGCGAAGGCGACCCCCGTCCAGCGCGACCCCACGCGGGCGCCGAGGCGCGAGGCCACGAAGAGGGCCGCGAGCAGGATCGCCGCCTGGACCGCCCAGATGGCGTGCACGACGTCGCCCGGCACGAGCGACGCCAGCGCGTAGCTGTACAGAAAGAGCGGCGGCTTGCTGTCGAAGAGGTCGCGGTAGGGCAGCCACCCGCGCGGGACCCAGCGCGTGAAGCAGGCGAACAGGCCCTGGTCGACGCCGAGCGGCTCGACGCCGCGCACGACGGCGACGAGCGTCACCAGGCACGCGAGGGCGAGCATCGCGAGGCCGGGAGCGCGGGACGCGCGCGGAGCAGGGACCATCGGCGGCAGCTACGGCGAGATCGTAGCGTCGTTCGCTCCCCGTGTGGTGGAATCTCCCGGGTGAAGATCGGGTGGCTCTGCCTGGCGATCGCGAGCGCTGCGTGCGGGACCGACGCGCGCGGGGTCGGCGCCGAGGTCACGGGCCGCGCCGCGGCGCGCATCACCAGCGGCGCGAGCGACCCGGGCGACCCGGCCGTCGTCGTGCTGGTCGACACGTCGGGCAACCAGTTCTGCACCGGGACGCTCGTCGCGCCGTACGTCGTGCTCACCGCGGCCCACTGCACGAGCGCGCCGGGCATCGCGGACGCGAGCGCCGTGTTCGGCACGTCGCTGGGCTCGGCCGACGGCTCCACCGGCGGCGCGTCCATCCCGATCGCCACGACCGTCGCGCACCCCGGCTTCGACCTCGCGACGCTCACCGACGACATCGCCCTCGCCGTGCTCTCGGCCGCCGCGCCGGCGGCGCCCCTGCGCCTGGGGACGAGCGCTCCGGCGGTCGGCGCGACCGTGCGCCTGGTCGGCTGGGGGCTGGACGCCGCCGACGGGAGCGCCGCGCGGAAGCGGGAGGGCACCGCCACGGTGACCGAGGTCGACGCGACGACGTTCGCGGTCGGGCCCGCGCCGTCGCTGCCCTGCCAGGGCGACTCGGGAGGGCCCGCGCTCGACCCGACCGGCGCCGTCGTGGGCGTCACCAGCTCGGGCGACGGCGACTGCGCGCGGCGCGCGGTCTACTCGCGCGTCGACGCGTTCCTCGGCGACTTCCTCGCCCCGGCGATGGCGTCGTTCGCGCCCGGCGCCGCCCCGGCAGGGGCCCCGTGCCTCTTCCCGGAGCGGTGCGCCGGCGGCGCGGGCGCGTGCGTGGTCGCGCCCGACGACGCGAACGTGAGCTACTGCACGGCGCCCTGCGGCGCGAACGCCGACTGCCCCGCCGGCATGACGTGCGCGTCGGTCGGCGACGCGACGCAGTGCCGCTATCCGCTGCCCACTCCCGGGACGATCGGCGCGGCCTGCAGGGGCGACGCCGACTGCCTCGAGGGCCGCTGCACCGGCCTCGGCGTGTGCGGCGTGAGGTGCGTGCCCGGCGGGGCGGCGTGCCCGGGCACGTCGCAGTGCACGCAGACCGGAGGCATCGACTTCTTCTGCGTCGCCGCGCCGGTGCGGGGCGCCGCCGGCAGCGCGTGCGCGGTCTCGTCCTCCCCCGCGGGCGGGCGCCGGTGGCCCGCGGCGATCGCGGCGTGCCTCGCGCTCGGATGGGCGCGGATGAGGCGCGTCCGCGGGACCGACCGGCGACGACGACGTGGACCCGGCGGGGCCTACTGCAGCCCCACGAACACCTGCGTGCAGTGCCTCTCCAAGCGGGACTGCCCCGGGATCCAGCGCTGCCAGAACAACCAGTGCATTCAGCGTCGGCGGCGCTACCCACATCGCCGTTCCCGCGACTGACGTCGAACGCTGCCGGACCGGGGTGTCCACGGACACCACCCGATCGTCCGTGGACACCGCGGACGCCCCTCGTTCCGAGCGTTTCCGCCACGTTACCGGCCGGCACGCGCGTCGCAATCGCTCGCCTGCACGGACCGACGGTCGGTCCGGCAAGCAAGCGAGAGTGAGTCATGGATGATCAGCGGAACATGAAGACGGTCTACACGGTGGTCGATCGCGGCCCGGGCAAGAGCTTCTGGGTGCGCGTGGGGGTCGGCTTCGTGAACAAGGACGGCTCGTGGAACCTGCACCTGGACGCCGTCCCGACCAACGGCAAGCTCCAGGTGCGCGAGTGGGAGCCGTACGAGAAGCGCGGCGATCCGCCGCCGGGCGAGACGCCGCCCGGGCCGCCGCGTTCTCGCCCGCGTCCGCAGCCGGCGTCCGAGGCGCTGCTCTAGGCAGGTAGGAGGAAACCGCCATGCATCCCGCGCTGCGGGAGGCGGCGTCGCGTGCGGCGGCGCGCGTGGCCGGCTCGTTGTCGAAGCCGGCTGCGCGCGTCGTCCTGGCGGCGTCCGGTCTCCTTCTCCTGGCCCTCCTGGGTCGAACGGCGATCGCGGGCGCGGGCAGCGCGCCCCCCTTGCCCTCCGCGGTCGCCTCGGCGCCCGACACGATGGGGGCCCCGGGCGGGCCTCCGCCCGCACCTCAGGCCATCCCGCAGGACCCCGCGCCCACGGCGCAGTCGCCTCCCCGGGCCGGCCCGCGGGCGACCGCCGACGATCCGGTGATCCTCAACACCGCCAACGTCGACGATCTGCGGCGCCTTCCGGGCGTCGGCGAGAAGCGCGCGACGGCCATCGTGGCCCTGCGCACGCGCCTGGGCGGCCGCTTCCGGGCCGTCGAGGACCTGCTCAAGGTCAAGGGGATCGGACGGACGACGCTCAGGCGCCTGCGCCCGCTCGTGCGCCTGGATCCCCCGGTGACTCCGGCGGACGCGGGGGCCGAAGCGCCTCGATGAACGGCCCCACCCGGTCCTGACGCAGCTTGTAGGCGGCCCGGTTCGCCACGAGCACCGACGAGATACGGGCGACCTCCTCGCGCTCCTCCAGACCGTTCTGCGCGAGCGTCGCCCCTGTCTCGACCAGATCGACGATGAGGTCGGAGAGCCCCACGAGCGGCGCCAGCTCCACCGAGCCCTGCACGTGGACGATCTCGGCCTGCACGCCGCGCCGCGCGAAGTAGTCCGCGGCGCAGCGCGGGTACTTGGTCGCGACGCGCGGCACGCCCACGGGCGCCGCGCGCCCGACGACCCCCGCCACGATCATGCGACAACGCCCGATGCCGAGGTCGAGCGGCTGGTAGAGGTCCGTCGGCCGCTCGAGCAGCACGTCGCGCCCGCACACGCCCAGATCGGCGGCGCCGTAGTCGACGTACGTCGGTACGTCGTCGGGCTTGAGCAGCAAGAAGCGCAGCCCCGCCTGCGGCATCTCGCGCACCAGCGACCGGTCATCGGCGAGCAGCACCTGCGCGTCGGCTCCGGCCCGCGCGAGCAGCGGCGCCACGGCCCGCAGCACGCGCCCCTTGGGCAGGGCGATCGTGAGCACGGCTCAGGCCTCGGCGCCCCGGACGCGCTCGATCTTCGCGCCGACGCTCCGGAGCTTCTGCTCGATGTGCTCGTAGCCGCGATCGATGTGGTACACGCGGCGCACCTCGGTCTCGTCCTCGGCGACGAGCCCCGCGACGACGAGCGAGGCGCTGGCGCGCAGGTCGGTCGCCATGACGCTCGCCCCGTAGAGCTTGTCGACGCCCTGGACGACCGCCGTGTTGCCGCGGAGGGCGACGCTCGCGCCCATGCGCTGCAGCTCGGGCACGTGCATGAATCGGTTCTCGAAGATCGTCTCGCTGATGACGCTCTCGCCCCGCGCGGTGCACATGAGCACGAGGAACTGCGCCTGCATGTCGGTGGGGAAGCCGGGGTGCGGCGCGGTGGTGACGTTGACGGCGCGCAGCGGGCCAGGCCTGTGGACGCGGACGTTCTGGCCCTCGCTCGCGACCTCGACGCCCGCGGCGCGCATCTTCACGACGAGCGCCTCCATGTCGTCGAGGTTCGCGCCCTCGAGGACGACGTCACCGCCCTCGGCGATCGCGGCGGCGACCATGTACGTCCCGGCCTCGATGCGATCGGCGATGATCGCGTGGTCGAACGGCCCGAGCTCGCCGCGCTCGGTGCCGCGGATGTGGATGACGTCAGTGCCGGCGCCCTCGACCTCGGCGCCCATCTTGTTGAGGACGCGGCCGAGCTCCTCGACCTCCGGCTCGCGGGCGCAGTTGACGAGCGTCGAGCGCCCCTTGGCCAGCGCGGCGGCCATCATGAGGTTCTCGGTGCCCGTCACCGTGGGGATGTCGAAGTAGATCTCGTTGCCCTTGAGGCGCCCGCCGCCGCCCGGGCCCTCGGCGATGACGTAGCCGCGCTCGATGTGGATCCGGCACCCGAGCGCCTCGAGGCCCTTGAGGTGCTGGTCGATGGGGCGCGCGCCGATCTGGCACCCGCCGGGCAGCGACACCTTGGCCCGGCCGAAGCGCGCGACGAGCGGGCCGAGCACGAGCACGCTGGCGCGCATCTGCTTGACGAGCTCGTAGGGCGCCTCGGGCTTGACGTCGGCGCCGGCGGCGACGTCGACGATGGGCGCCTCGACGTCGACCCCGCGCCCGAGGAAGCGCAGCAGGGCGGCGGTCGTCTCGATGTCGCGCAGCGCGGGCACGTTGCGCAGGCGGCTGGCGCCGTCCGACAGGAGCGTGGCGCACAGGATGGGGAGGGCGGCGTTCTTGGCGCCGCTGACGCGGACCGTGCCGCGCAGCGGCCCGTTGCCCCGGATTCGGATGGCGTCCATCGCCTAGAGCACTACCGCGGCGCCGGCCCCGACCGCTACTTCTTCGAGCCCTCGCTCTCTTTCTCTTTCCCGTGCGCCTTGAGCTGGGCCTTGAGCCGGGAGGCGTAGCCCTCCTTGTTGACCTGGCGGGTCCGCCCGATGGCGAGCGCGTCGGCCGGGACGTCCTGCGTCACGGTCGTACCCGTCGCCACGTACGCGCCCGCGCCGACGGTCACGGGCGCCACGAGCTGCGAGTCGCTGCCGATGAACGCCCCCTCGCCGATGGTCGTCGTGTGCTTGCGGAAGCCGTCGTAGTTGCAGAAGATCGTCCCGGCCCCCACGTTGGCCCCGGCGCCCACGACGCCGTCGCCGAGGTACGCGAGGTGGTTGGCCTTGGCGCCCTTGCCGAGGCGCGTCTTCTTGGTCTCGACGAAGTTGCCGATGTGGGCCTCCTCCCCGAGATCGCTGTCGGACCGCAGGTGGGCGAAGGGCCCGACCTGCGCCCGCGCGCCGATGCGCGAGGAGGCCGCCACGGTGTACGGCCGGACCAGGGCATCCTCGCCGACGTCGACGTCGGTCAGCACGCACCCCACGTCGACGACCGCCCCGCGCCGCACGTGCGTGGCGCCGCGCAGGACCGCGCCCCCCTCGATGGTGGCGTCCGGCTCCAGCGTCACGCCGGCCTCGACGCGCGCGCCGTGGCGGATCGTGGCGCCGGCCGTCCGCCAGCGCCGCAGGATGCGCGCCTGCATGGTCCTGTCGACCTGGGCGAGCTGCTCGCGGTCGTTGACGCCCGCGAGGACGTCCTCGCCGAGCTGCACCGTGTCGACGGCGCGCCCGCGCGCGGCCGCGAAGGCGATGATGTCGGTGAGGTAGAGCTCTCCCTGCGCGTTGTTCGGCGCGAGGGCCGCGAGCGCGTCGCGCAGCAGCGCGGCGCCGGCGGCGTAGATCCCGGCGTTGATCTCGCGCACGGCGCGCTCGCCGTCGCCCTGCAGGTCGCGATGCTCGCGGATGGCCACGACGCGGCCGTCCTTCCGCAGGATGCGCCCGTAACCGGCCGGATCGGCGGCCACGCACGTCGCCACGACCAGCGACGGTCCCCCGGCGCGCTCGAGCGGCGCGAACACGACGCGCAGGTCGTCGCCCCCGACGAGCGGCACGTCGCCGCTGACGAGGAGCACGTGGCGCGCCTGCGCCCCCACGGCGACCATGCCCGCCCGCGCCGCGTCCCCGCTCCCCTTCTGCTCGACCTGGACGGCCGTCTTCACGCGGTCGCCGAAGGTCCGGCTCAGGTAGTCGACGACGACGTCGCGCCCGTGGCCCACGACCACGACGACCTCGGCGCACCCCGCGTCGAGCGCCGCCTGCACCGGGTAGTGCACGATGGGCAGCCCCGATACGCGGTGCATCACCTTGGGCAGGGCGCTCTTCATCCGGGTCCCTTGCCCGGCTGCGAGGATGATCGCGGTCGTCGTCTCTTTCATGCATCGTCCTCCCGAACGTGGTGTCCTTCAGAAGCGCGCGTGTCCGTAGCCCGGTACAATGTATGTTCTCCAGGGAGGAGAAGGATCATGCGAACGCGCACGTCGTTGCCGCGCGTCTTGGGGTTGCTCGTACCTGCGGTCGCCCTCTCGTGCGCGCCCACGTTCGACACGTCGCGCACGCTGCCCGCGCGCGGCACGCTGGGCGAGGAGCTGTTCGGCGTCGTCTGTGACCGCGTCGGCGCGCAGTCCCTGCACGAGGATCTCACCGGCGCCTCCTACTACAACATCTGTCACCGGCCGTTCGTCGACAAGGTCGACCAGTCCCAGCTCCCGGCCCTGGTCGACGGCCAGCCCAACCTGAGCGGTCAGCCCGTCCCCCTCGCCCAGCAGCAGGCCGACCGGGCGTACGGCGTCGGCCGCGTCGAGACGCTGGCGCAGCACCGGACCGACGTCATCGCGGCGCTCGACGCCACGTTCCCCGACGTGATGATCGGCATCAAGGACGTGGGCAACCCCGATCCGACGCAGTCGTGCAACGCGCCCCCGTCGGGCGGCCAGGGCCGCCTGCACGACGAGCTGACCAACCTCCTGGCGCGGATGGTCGACCTCTACAACGACGGGACGATCCCTCGCTCTACCGAGTCGCTCGCCAAGGTCGTCGACGCCTTCCGCGCCGCGCCCGACGCGCAGGCCGCGTGGGCCGTCTACGACTCGCGCGCCGGCTACCGGCCCATCGACCAGAACCTGGGCGCGGCCCGTCCGGCGATCGCGTACCCGGCCCTGCGCGACTTCACCAACGCCACGCTCAACCTGCTCGCGCTCGACTCGCAGCCCTACCAGCAGAACCCCAAGGTCGACGCGAACGGCAACCGCGTCCCCGTCCCGGGCTCCGCGTACCCGCAGATGACGCAGCTCTTGACGACGGCGCACGCCGAGCTGGCCAACGCGGCGGCGGATCCCGCGGTCGGGCCGCTGTCCACGTCGGTCGACCCGATCACGCAGCGCACGCTGCTCTCGCGCCCACGGCAGGACCTCGAGCTCCTGCGGAGCATCCTCTACGCCGCCGACCCGGCCTTCGGCGGTGGGGCGTCGCGCTACATCGCGCAGCGCGACGCGCGCGGCTACGTGCAGGTCGCGCTCGTGGGCGGCAAGCTCCCCGCGCCCTTCGTCGACGCCGACGGCGACGGCCTGGCCGACGTCGACATGCTCGGCGCCTTCGTCACCAGCGACGGGTCGAAGGCGCCGTCGCCCTTCTTCGCCGTCGGCGCGCCCGACGCGCTGGCGCGCGACACGCCCTTCCAGCGCGCGCTCACGGGACCGGGGGGCAAGCTCGTCTACGGCTTCCTCGACACGAGCCATACGTACATGGCGTCGGTCGTGCACAACCTGGAGCCCCTGCTCGACCCGAACCAGGCCGACCAGCACGAGACCATCATGGACATGGCCGCGGGCGCCGCCGTGGTGCTCGGCGCGCGCAAGCAGGGCGCGTCCAGGGCGTACGCCGACGGCGAGGCGGTGACGTACACCGGCTTCGACACGACGCAGTCGCCCGTCCTCGACCTGCTCTACGCGTTCGGCCAGATCATGGGCGACCCGACCGCGAACGACACGTTCGCGTACCTGCAGGCGCTCGTCGCGCAGCAGACGCCGATGGTCGCGCGCCTCGTGGGCGACGGGCTCTACTCGAAGAACCTCGCCAACATGGACGCGGCGGGCCACCTGCCCCCCAGGTCGACGCTCTGGGACGAGATGATCGACGTCGCGATCCAGATCGAGCAGGAGCCCGGCCTGCTCGAGGACGTGCTGCGCGCGCTCGGCGACGACGCGTCGCTGCCCCTGTCGACGGTGTTTTCCGGCTACATGGGCAACGAGGATCACATCACGTACGACCGCACGAACCTCAACGGCCCGGCGTTCGACGCGACCACCAACGCCGGCACCCAGCCCGAGACGCCGGTCGACCGCACGAGCCCCGACACGGGCTGGAACCGCAGCGAGATGCAGCGCTTCCTGCAGGCCATTCACGACACCAACGGCGTGACGGCGTGCAACAAGCAGGGCGCGGTCGTCCACGCGCTGAACGTGAACATCCTGGGCATCAACACCAACATCGACATCCCCGCGGGGCCGGCCAACAACTTCCTCATCAGCGGGCTGCTCCAGACCAACTACGGCAGCAAGACGAGCTTCAACGAGTGCGAGGTCTTCAAGATCGACAACCTCGCCGCCTTCTACCTCGACTCGATCGTCGGCGCGGCCAACCTCTACTTCCGCGACAACTTCATCCGCAACGGCAGCCTCGGTGGGCTCGGCCACGCGACGGTCGGCCTCATCGAGAACTCGAGCTACATCGGGTACGACGGCGGCAACGACACGTACAACGGCGCGAACCTCGCGACGCCCGGCTTCTGGGATCTCGCGTCCAGCCAGACGTTCCGGCCCAAGCCCGGGTGGCTCGACCGCCTGGTCTTCTTCGATCAGGTCAACGACAGCCCGAACCCGGGCGACCCGAACTACAACACGAACCACTTCCTCAGCGACCTGCAGGGGATGCAGATGGGCACGGCGGTGTGCCCCGAGCGCGTCATCCCCGACCCGTGCGCCCCGGGCGGCTCGAGCACGTGCTCGGGCGCCCCGGACGTCGCCAGCGACGACAACGTGCACGGCCTCCGCACGTGCGCGTCGGGGAGCTACCTCTTCGACCGCGACCAGGACGCGACGTTCGTCTGGGAGGACCTCGGCTTCTACCAGGCGATCACGCCGCTCGTGACGGCCTTCGCGCTCGCCCAGAACCCGACCACCGGGCAGCCGCGGCACCGCGAGGACCTGTTCATCGCGCTCATGGAGGTGCTGCACAAGCACTGGCAGACGCCGCAGGGCGCGGCCGCGAACGCCGCGGAGTGCACGCTCACGCAGAGCCCCGCGGTCCACTGCGCGAAGGACGGCGCCGACACGTACGAGCCGCTGCTCACGCAGATCTTCTCCGGCGACCTGCTGACGGCCCTGCACGACTTCACCAAGGTCGCCGAGGGGCTGACGATCCCGACGTGCTCTGCGGCGGACCCCAAGACGGGCACGTGCACGACCGCGGGGCCGTCGGTCGACGGCATCCGCGTGCTCGCCGGCGCGGCGCGCGCGCTGCTCGATCCGAAGCAGGCCGCGGCCCTCAAGCTGACCGACCGCGCCGGGAAGGCCACGTCGCTGCGCAACGACGGCACGACCAACCCGCAGGTCACGCCGCTGTACCTCCTGCTGCAGGCGCTGAACGGCATCGACCAGGCCTTCGCGACGTACGCGCAGGCCAACCCGAACGACGCGGGCCGCCAGGCGCAGTGGCGGCGCGCGCGCTCGCAGCTGGTCGATCAGTTCCTCGGCGTGAAGGGCCAGAACACCAGGAACGCGGCGTTCGTCGATCCGTCGCTGCCCAAGATCCTGCCGGTCCTCCTCGACGCGGCGCGCGCCCAGATCGCCGCGCACTGTCCGGGCCCGCCCTACGGCCCGTGCGCGTGGGCGCGTCAGCAGCTCACACAGAACGCCGCGACGACGATCGGCGGGCCGACGTTCGCCGCCGCGATCGACGTGGCCGAGGCGGTGCGCAAGGACGACGCGGGGCGCATCGGCCTCGAGAAGATGCTGACGTACCTGGTCGACGCGGCGTCGGGCAACGACGCGCTCGCGGAGCTCATGGGGTCGGCGGACGATCTCATCCAGGTGATGAACGACGACGCGAACCTCGTGCCGCTCTACCACGTGCTCGCCTCGGCGGCGGTTCCGACGACGGTCGACGCCAGCGGGAGGATCACGCAGATGGGCGTGCTCGACGCGAGCACGGCCCTGCTCGGGCGCCTCTCGGGCCGCGCGATGCAGGGGCAGACCGAGATCTGCGCGAACGAGCTCGATCCGGACGGCGTGATGGCGACGGCGCTCGCGAACCTCGTCACGCCCATGGCCGATGCGAGCGGCGCGCCGGGCCGGACGCCCCTCGAGGTCATCGTCGACGCCATCGGTGACGTGAACAAGCAGACGCCCGGATCGCCGAGCGCCGTGAAGAGCACCGATCTGGCGAACACCGCGAACGAGGTCTCCGAGTTCCTGCTCGATCCGCAGCGGGGTCTGGAGCAGTTCTACGCGATCGTGCGCAACGGGACGGAGCACTGACTTGAGAGCAGCCCACCTCGGGGGCCTCGCCGCCGCCGCCTCGGCTCTCGTGTGCCTCGTGTGCGCGGGCGACGCCGCGGCGGCGGGCCTCTACTTCTCGGACCGCGGCGTCCGGCCGATGGGCCGCGGCGGCGCCTTCGTGGCCGGCGCCGACGACCTCGGGGCCATCTGGTACAACCCCGCCGGCATCGTCGACGCGCCCTCGGGCCTGCTGCTCGACGCGACGTGGCTGCACTACACGAGCGACTACACGCGCCAGGTGCTGACGACGAGCGCGACGGGGACCACCTACACGCAGTCGTACCCGCGGGTCAGCGGCTCGACGCCCGTCCTGCCCGTCCCGACGATCGCGGGCTCCTACCGCTTCGGCGACCAGGAGCAGTACGCGGTGGCGCTCGGGATGTACGCGCCGATGACGCCGGTGACGACGTATCCGCTGACGATCAGCAACGCCGACGGCTCGTCGTCGCCCGCGCCGCAGCGCTACTCGCTCGTCTCGCTCGACGGGTCGGCGCTCGTGGTCACGGGCGCCTGGTTCGCGTGGAGGCCGTTCGACGAGCTGCGCGTCGGCGCGGGCGTGCAGACCCTCATCGGGACGTTCCGGTCGACGGTCGACTTCAGCGCCTGCCCGCCCGACAACCTGGTGTGCGCGGGCGAGGCGCCGGCGTACGACGCGTACAGCCAGCTGTCGGTGGGCCCCATCGTCGCGCCGAGCGGCAACCTCGGGGCGACGTACGTGCCGATGAAGAAGGTGCGCATCGGCCTCAGCGGGCAGCTTCCCTTCTGGGTCGACGCGCCGGCGAAGGTGGACGTACGCCTCCCGACGGCGGCGGAGTTCGACAACGCCTACCAGCAGGGCGACAACGCGCGCGTGCGGTTCCAGTTGCCGGCGGTGCTGCGGGCGGGCGTGGAGGTGCGGCCGCTCGACGACCAGGACCTGCGCATCGAGCTCGCGTACGTGCGGGAGTTCTGGTCCGAGCACCAGTCGATCGACATCACGCCGACCGACATCCAGCTCTACAAGGTCACGGGGTTCCCCAGCCCCTTCGCGGTGTCGCCCATCTCGATCCCACGCGGCGGGCAGGACTCGAACAGCATCCGGCTCGGGGGCGAGTACAAGATTCCGATCGACACCTACTTCCTGCAGCTGCGCGCGGGCGTCGCGTACGAGACGAGCGGCATCCAGGAGGCGTACGTGTCGCCGCTGACGATCGACAGCAACAAGGTGGCGACGACGATTGGCGGGAGCCTCTACGTGGGTAAGCACTGGAGGCTCGACGCGGCGCTGGGCCACGTGTTCGCCGCGGACGTGACGGTGACGCCGCAGGAGGCCGCCGTGCCGCGGGTCAACCCGGTCAAGGGCAACCCCACGGCGACCGCGTCGGTGAACGGCGGGACGTACAGCGCCAGCGCCGACACGGTCGGGGTCGGGATGCAGTACGCGTTCTGAGGCGCGCGCGGGGTCCTACGGCAGGAGATCCGGCACCGGGGACGGCGCCACGTTCGCCGGCACCGCGGCGGGCGTCTCGGGCGCCGGCAAGGGCGGCGGGGGCGCCGGCGGCGCTGGAGCTCCCGGCGCGGCGGGCGCGTACACGACGATCGACTCGCCGTCGGCCAGCGGCGCCGACCGATCCCGCCGGTTGACGCGCTCCATCGTCCGCGCCGGCACGTCGAAGCGCCTCCCGATCGACTCGAGCGTGTCGCCCTTGCGCGCCGGCACCACGACGCGCCGGAAGCCGCGGTCGTGCTCCTGCGACGCGAAGAACTCCTCGGAGCCGAGCGGCAGCACGCGCACGTCCGTCTCGCTCGCCACGAGGACGCGCGACAGATCGGCGCCCTGCGGCACGAACGCCTGCAGGGTCATGCCCTCCTGCAGGCGCGCCGCGGGATCGATGTCGTTCCAGCGGTCCAGATCGTCGACCGGCACGTGGAGCGCGCCCGCGATCTCGGGGAGCGTGTCGCCGACCTGCACGCGGTAGAAGACCCGCTTGCGGTCGGGGTACACGAACTCCTCGGCGGGCACGACCACGGTCGGCTTCGGCGCGGCGGCGCCGGACACCGCGGCGGTGGCCGCGGGAGCGTCGGCGCGCGGAACGAGCAGCACCGTCCCGCCGCGCACGGCCTCGCCCGGCGCGATCGCGTTGAGCTCGACGAGCTTGCCCGCCGTGGTCTTGTGCGCGGCGGCGATCTGGTCGAGCGTCTCGCCGAAGCGAACGACGTAGCGGTCGAGCGCGGGCTGTCCGGCGCGCATCCTCGAGAGCGCCTGCGCCGCTGCGTCGCCCTTGCCGCGCGGGACCTTGACCGGGTACGCGACGTCGCCCTCCCCCGCCGGAGGCGTGCGCAGGGCGCGCAGCTCCGGGTTGAGGCCGTCGAGATCCCTCGGCGTGCAGCCGGCGGCCTGCGCCACGAGTGACAGGGGCGTGCCCGGCGAGACGTTCACCTCGTCGTACTCGACGGGGGGGTCGATCGCGAGCTCGGCGAACCCGAACGCCGCGAGGTTGTGCGCGACGACGGCCGCCGCCAGGATCTTGGGTACGTAGAGCGTCGTCTGCCAGGGCAGCGTGCCCTCGGTGCGCGCGAGCGACCAGAAGTCGTTCGTGTTGTAGCGACGCACGATCGCCGCCACGCCGCCGTAGCCCATGTTGTAGGCCGCGAGCGCGAGGTCCCAGCTGCCGAAGCGACGGTGCAGATCGCCCAGGAAGTCGGCCGCCGCCGCCGTCTCGGCCTGCGGCGCCAGGCGCTGATCGACCCAGCGATCGATCGACAGCCCGTAGATGCGCCCCGTGTCCGGCAGGAACTGCCAGAGGCCCGCTGCGCCGGCGGAGGAGCGCGCGACCGGCTCGAACCCGCTCTCGATCATCGCGACCCAGACGAGATCCTCCGGCAGCGACTTGCCCCGCAGCGTGCGGCGCATCATGTCGCGAAAGCGACCCGAGCGCTTGAAGAGGCTCGCGAACGTCGCCCGGCCGCGAGGGTCGTCCCGGAAGAACTCCAGGTAACGCACGACGCGGTCGTCCCACCGCACGGGCAGATCGGGCAGGTCCAGCCTGGTGAGCCACGCGAGATCGCGCGTCGTGTCGGGGCGCACGGGCACGCCCGGCACCGCCGGGGGCACGCCCGTGGCAGCGACGCGAGGGCCCGGCTCGCCGGGCATCGCGAACGGCAGGTCGCTCGGCCACGGGCTGCCCTGCGCCGGCGCCGCGGGGGGGAAGAGCTCCTGCTCGGCCTCGCGCAGCGCCGTGAGCTCCGCGCTCTCGACGCCTGCGGTCGCATCCTCCGCCGTCGGGGCTCCGGCGATGCCGTGTCGCGTCCCCCCTTCGCTCGCATGGGCCCGCCCGTCGCGGCGCGTCGCCGCCGCCCTGCTCTTGCCGGGCTTCGGCTCGCCCGCGCGGGCGGGCGACAGCGCCAGCAGCATCGCGCCGAGCGCCCCGACCGCGGCGACCTTTGCACGCGACACCGCCATCGACCGGAACCCTCTCACGGGGATCCGATGGGGTCAAATTCGCGAGGAGGCCATGCCCGGATCTCTCGAGGACGCGCCGCGCTCCTCGTGACGCGCGGCGCGCACCTCGAGCACCTCGGCCCGCGTCTTCGTGCCGTCGGCGGGGGTTCGAGTGAACGGCGCTCGCGTCTTCACGGGCGCGCCGCTCATCGACATGACGTCGACTCGCGCCTCGGTGACCCCCCCTCCGAGGATCGCGCGCCGTGCCTTCCAGATCGCGGCGCCCCCTCCGAGAAGCGCGGGCCGTATCCTTCGGATCGCAGCCCGTGTCCGGGTGACCTCCTCCGGCATCACGATCGGCGCGGCGATCCTTCCGATCCGCGCGCACCGCACGGAGAGGCGCGCGGCGCGCGACATCGCGCGTGTCGCGCAGTTCTTCGACAACGTCCTGCTCAAGCCGCGTCCACGCGGGTCACGGGTTCCCCGCGAGGAGGCTCAGCGTGCCGCCTGCGGGGTAGGTTCCGTGGGGCCGGGCATGTCCTCGCCCAGCGGCGGCAACGCGCCCGAGTCGTAGCCGGGCGGGACCAGCCAGACCTCGCGCGTCGGGGGGTAGACGTCACGCGAGGTCTCGACGCGGCGCGTCCCGTCGCGGAACGACACCACGCGCGAGCGGGCGAGCACCATGCCGTCGATGCCCTTCTGCTTGCGCCTGGGGCTGGCCACGCCCGCGTCCTCCTCGATCTTGCGCTCGAACGGCGTCGTCGACAGGACGTCCTTGTCGAACGTCACCGATGCCGGCTTGTCGGCGCCCAGGAGCTCCATGGTGAGCACGCTGGGGCCGACGGAGGCGTGAACGACGACCGCAAACGAGAACGGGTTGCGCACCTTGAGGTCGACCGCCGGATAGACCACGGTCGCGTCGAGCCCGGCCGGGATGTACGCGCTCGGACGGGAGTGGGGCAGGCGCTCGAGCACGTCGAGGCCGCCGAAGAACGCGACGGCGTGCAGCGTCGATGCCACCTGGCAGGTTCCGCCGCCGGTCCCCTCCGTGTACTCGCCCTTGAAGATCTCGAAGGCGCGGTGGAAGCCGTTGTCCTCGCTGCGGGCGCCGACGACGTCGTTGAAGCTGACGACGTGGCCTGGTTCGATGACCAGGCCGTCGACGTGCGAGGCCGCGACCTCGATGTTGAGGGCGCGCGGCCCCTGATCGCCGCGGCGGGAGAAGTACGTCCGGAACGTCGCGAGCACGGTGGAGATGTCGAGGCGCGCGAGCGACTCCCGCGTCACCGGCGGAGCCACGGCCACGAACGGCAGCTCGACCTCGGCGGCCGACGGGTCGAGCGCGGCGCGGGCGATCCGCCCGGCGGTGGCGTCCAGGTCCAGAGCCCGGCCGTCGCGCCCGGCGATCGTCGTATGGCGGTCCAGGTCGAGGCGCGCCGACAGCGCGGGTGTATCCAGGAGCAGCTTGTCGTCGGCGAGGCGGGAGACGACCGCGGCCGGATCGAAGGAAGGAGCGAGGGGGACGTCGAGGTCGCCATGGCGCGCACGGTCGGCGAGGCGGACCCGCGTCCAGGCGTCGCCCTCGCGCCCCAGTCGCAGCGCGCGCGACGTCACGGCGTCGACGTCGACGCTCGCGCCAAGCTCCCCGAGGGAGGCCTCGACGACGGTGTGCACGCCGCCCTCGTCGCGGACGACGAGGCGCAGGTGCCGCGCGGCGAACGCGGTCGCTCGCGCGGCGGCGAACGCGCGAACGTCGGCCCCCTCCGGAACGGACACCCCGCCGATGCGCAGGCCGGGGAGGCCATGCCCCCCTTGGCCGCCGACCGCCAGAGGCCAGAAGCGCGCGACCACCGCCCAGCCGCCGGCTCCCCCGGCGGCGGCCAGGGCCAACATCACGACGGTTCGCGCGAGCACGCGGAGCACGAGGTCGCCTCCACCGGATGAACGCCCGACGCCAGTATCCGTCATCCCGACGCGACGAGCCAACGCGGGCATGCCCCTTGCGCAATCGGGGGGGATGGGGTGGGCTCACCCTACCTGGATGAAGGCGTGCCCCCAGTGCCACATCCGCTATCCGCAGGACGCCGTCTACTGCTTCCTCGACGGAGCGACGCTGGCGGCCATCCAGGATCCGCTCATCGGGACCACCCTCGCAGGCCGCTACCTCGTCGAGGGGGTCATCGGCGAAGGTGGCATGGCCACGGTCTACCGCGCGCGGCACAAGGTGTTCGACCGCAAGTGCGCCGTGAAGGTGATGAACGCCGCGATGGCCTCGGACGAGACCGTGCGCGAGCGCTTCCGGCGGGAGGCCAAGGCCGCGCAGTCGCTCGGCCACCCCAACGTCATCGAGATCTTCGAGCAGGGCGAGACCGAGGCGGGCACGCCGTACATGGTCATGGAGCTGCTCGACGGGCGAACGCTCGCCGAGCTCGTCGAGCGCGAGGCTCTCCCCCTTTCGCGCGCGGTTCCGCTGATGATCCAGATCGCGCGCGGGATCGCGCGCGCACACGATCTCGGCGTCGTGCACCGCGACCTGAAGCCCGAGAACGTGTTCGTCGTGATCCGCCCCGACGGCGACGAGCTCGTGAAGATCCTCGACTTCGGGATCGCGCGCTCGCGGACGGACTCGCGCCCGACGAGCGCCGGGGAGCTCTTCGGGACGCCGCAGTACCTGGCCCCCGAGCGCATCTCGGGCGGCGAGACGGGGCCCAGCGTGGATCTTTACGCGCTGGGGGTCATCTTCTTCGAGATCGCGACGGGCCAGCTCCCCTTCGACGCGAAGGACCCGACGACGTTCCTCGTGAAGCACATGAAGGAGCGGCCGCCGCACGCGCGCGACCTGCGCAGCACCGTGCCCGAGGCGCTCGACGCCCTCATCGACGGGCTGCTGGAGAAGGAGCCGCGCGCCCGCCCGGTCGACGCGCACCGCGTCGAGCACGACCTCGTCGAGCTCGCGCGCTCCGTCGGGGCCCGCGTGCCTCGCGAGCCGGAGTCGGACCCGGCGAGCTCGCAGCAGCCCCTGCGCATGCGGCCCACCGTCGGCGTGCGCGAGTGGGAGAAGCGCCTCGACGTGTTCGAGCAGATGCTCGAGCGAGACGGCGGAGGGGCGTCGCGCGAGCCGCGCCGCACGCTCGACGACCTGAAGAAGCGCGTGGGTGAACTGTCCGAGCTGCAGGCGGCAAGCGAGGCCCAGCAGCAGAAGCTCGAGGACATCGACGCGCGCGGACGCGACGGTCGCCAGCGCTTCGGGTTTGCGGTCGACGCGCTCGGCCTCGACGCCTCCAGGGCGCGCGACGAGCTGCGTGCCGCGAAGTCGGAGCTCGAGGCCGCCGCTGCGGAGGCGAGGGGCGGCGCCGAGGCCTTCCTCCGGGCGCACGCCGAGGTCACCCACTGGGAGGGCCGATCGGGCTTCCAGGAGCCTGTCCCCCAGCTCGCGCGGGCCTACCGCGACGCCGCGGACGTGGTCGACGCATGGGCCGTGCGGCGCAAGCGCGAGCACGCGGCGACGCGCGCCGCGGAGGACAAGGAGCGGAGCGTGACGGATCTCGACTACCAGATTGCCGAGCTCCGGGCCGCCCTCAAGAAGCACGAGGGGCGCGTCGACGAGGACCGCGCGGCCTCGCATGCGCGCATCCTGGAGCAGAGTGCTCGCGCCGAGGAGGTCGAGACCGTGTTGCTCCAGCTCGCGACCCGGTTCTGCGCACCGCTGCGCGCCCGGCCCGAGCTGGGGGCGTTCTTCCAGCTCCTCGAGTCCGAAGCGTCCGCTCCGGGGTAGACTCGCCGGTCCATGCGTACCGCCCTGCTCCTTCTCCCGCTCCTCGCTGCCTGCGGCAGTGCCGTGCCGTCGGTGCCGCCGACGCTCGACCTGCCGGTGCCCCCGGAGGCGCGCCCGCACCACCTGCCGCCGCGTCATCCCCCCGCGGCTCCCCCGCCGGCGGCCGCG
>JAJYCT010000397.1 GCA_021778125.1 Myxococcales bacterium | reverse complement strand
GGGGCGGGGGAGGGGCCCGCTCGGGGGCGTCGAGCGCGACCCTCGCGGGCCCTCGGCCCGCCGCTTCGTCGCTCTCACGTACCAAAGGGGCCGGGCGCAGAAACCTGGAGGCGGACGCGCGCGCCGCTACTTGACGAACGGATCGGGGATCTTGCCGCCCTTGCTCGGATCGTACTTCCGGAGGAAGGCCTCGTAGTGGCCGCGCGTCTTGGCGACCTGCTGGCGCAGGCCGACGATCGTCTGGATGGGCAGCTTGCGCGTCGTGGCCTTGACGAGCCAGCCGGGCAGCCAGCCGCCCGGATCGGCGTCGACCTGGTAGGTGACCCGGGTGTGGCCCGCGTCGATCGCCTCGAGGTGGTAGAAGCCCACGAGCCGCGGCATGCGCACGACGCCCGGAACCGGGCCCACGCTGGCCACGGTGACCGACTGGAAGCGCGCCCAGACTCCCCCTTGGCCGCGCTCCCCTCGACCCAGGAGCGAATCGTGGTGTCCCGGTCCGAGACCGGCCACGGCGCGCCGGTCCGGTTGTACTCGATGCGCTCGAGATCGCCGATCTTGCGGAGGGTGCATATCCATCCACACGGCACGGTTATTTCACCACCGCAATCGTTCACGTCGACGTCGTGATGCCTCTTTCCATGGTGCGGCGCGCGTGCTGAGGTCGCGGCATGGCCGGTGCCGACAACGACACGATGACGTGCGGGATGAAGCAGTTGGTCGATCTTCGATCTCGACTCGCGCGACTGGACCCTGCGCGTACCGATCTCCAGAAGCTGGAGGAGGAGGTTCGCGCGGCGCTCGACGAGGTGGGTCGCGAGCTGATGGCCACCGCGTTTGCGGCTGCGGACATCGACGACCAGGAGATCCTGGTCAACGGGGTGCTGCATGGCAAGGGCTCGGCGACGCCCGGCCCCCCACGGGTCCGGGCGTGTGCCTCGCCCTGCTCGTCGCTCTCCAACGCTGTCCCGGGACACCCCCGCGTCCGTCCGGGACAGGCCAGGCGCGCCGCAACCGCGCGGATCGCCTGGAGCCGCCGCGCGGAACGCGCGTTGCGAAGGGGCGCGCGCATGAAGACCCTCCACCCCCTGCTCCGCTCCCTTTTGCCTCTCGTGCTCGTGCCCGCGCTCGCCGCGTGCCCGGCCGCCACCGGGCCGGGCGGCGATCCGTCCGCCGGCGACGACGCGAGCTCCGCGCTCGATCCCGCAGGCGACGACGCCTCCGGCGCCCTCGATCCGGACGCGAGCCTCGCGCCGCCGCCGCTGGCCTCGTCGCCCGACGCCACGGTGCCCCCGGCCTCGTCGCCGGCCCTCCCCTCGCCCGTCGCCACGCCGGACGCCACGGCCGGGCCCTCCGCCGCGCACCCCGACGCGTCGTGCGCCGCGCCACTCGGCCCCGGCGTGCTCGCCATCGACGAGCTGATGATCGAGTCGGTGGCCGGCACGGGCGACTACGGCGAGTGGCTCGAGGTCCAGAACACGAGCGGGTGCGCCGTCGACCTGCGCGGGCTGCACGCCGAGTGCGCTGCGGGTTCCAGGATCCGCTCGCTCGACGTGCTCGACGACCTGTGGCTCGACCCGTCGGGCACGGTCGTGATCGCCGACTCGTCCGACCCCGTGCTCGACCACGAGCTGCCGGGGCCGCTGGTCACGTGGGACGGGCAGCCCGACGACGTGCTGCGCAACCTCGGCGACACGGTGACGCTCACCGCCGGCGGCGCGCTCGTCGACACGGTGACGTACCCGGCGCTCAAGCTCGTCGTCGGCGCGTCGGTGGCGTTCCCGGCGGGCTGCCCGCTGTCGCGCCGGTCGGACTGGACCGCGTGGCAGAGGTCGTCGGCGTCGTGGTTTCCCGGCTTCCTGGGGACGCCCAACGCGCCGAACACGGACGTGGCCTGCCCGTGACGCGCCCCGGTGCGCGCGCCGCGCGGCGATGGCATGCTCCCTCCATGGGAACGTGGATCCCCGCGAAGCTACCCATGGTCGACGAGAAGCGCGCGCTGCCCGGCCGCGCGCAGAAGATGCCCGTCGCCGCGCGGCACGCCGTGCTCGGCACGCCGATGGAGCCCCCCTTTGCGGCCGGCGCGCGCGCCGCGACGTTCGCGATGGGGTGCTTCTGGGGCGCCGAGCGCAAGCTCTGGCAGGTCCCCGGCGTCGTCTCGACGCAAGTGGGCTACGCCGCGGGCTTCACGCCCAACCCCACCTACCGCGAGGTGTGCGCGGGCGAGACGGGGCACGCCGAGGTGGTGCGCGTGATCTTCGATCCGGCGCGCGTGCGCTACGAGGAGCTGCTGCGCGTCTTCTGGGAGAGCCACGATCCCACCCAGGGCATGCGCCAGGGCAACGACGTGGGCACGCAGTACCGCTCGGGCGTCTACGCCGAGGACGAGGCGCAGCGCACGGCGGCCGAGGCCTCGCGCGACGCCTACCAGGCGCGCCTCGCGGCGGCCGGCTACGGCCGGATCACGACCGAGATCCGCCTCGCGCGCGAGTTCTACTACGCCGAGGACTACCACCAGCAGTACCTGCACAAGAACCCGGACGGGTACTGCGGCCTCGGGGGCACGGGCGTGGCGTGCCCCGTCGGGCTCGCGGCCACGGGCCCCGGCGTCGCGTCGTGACGAGGTAGCCGTCGCGGCCCGCGCCCGTCGCGACGAGGCGAGCTGCATGCCGGGCTACAAGGTGGCCACACGGCTGTGATAAGGACTGGCGGCATGAAGCGCGCGATGCCCGCCCTCCTCGCGCTCGCGCTCGTCGCCCCGCTCGGGGTGGCCGCGTGCGAGGAAAAGAAGCCCACCGACACGGCCCACGACGACGCCGGCGCCGGCGCCGACAAGTACGCCACCGCCGATCCCAAGCTCGCCAGGGCCCTGCAGGCTGCCGCGTCCGCGTCGGCCGCCGCCGACAACGGCCCGCCGCCGACCGGCATCTTCGCCCCCGGCGCGGCCGACGCCCGGCACCCCAGGCACGCGCCGACCAAGGTCGACGTCGTCTCCGACGGCGCGGACCCGAAGGTCTCGCTCGCGACCACGGCGGGCGCGCCCGGCGACGCCGCCCGGACGGCGTCGTTCGGCCTCGCGGTCCTCGAGATCGCCCAGCAGATGGGGCAGCGCGTGGCCCTGCCCACGATCGACTTCAGCCTGATGCTCGGGCCCCCGCCCAAGGACGACCCCAACCCCGGCCAGCTCGTGGCCACGCTCAAGATCGTCACGCCCGCCAAGGAGCAGATGGCGCAACTGCCGTCCGGGATGGACAGGGAGATCGCGACCCTGCAGGGCTCCGAGATCCGCGTCGCGCTCACGCCGGACGGGCGCGAGAGCGACGTCTCGCTCTCGCTGGGCAAGTCCTCCAAGCCCGAGCTCGATCGGCTGGTCCAGAACGCGGCCGAGGCGCTCGTGTTCGCGATCGTGCCGCTGCCCGACAAGCCCGTGGGCGTGGGCGCGCAGTGGATCGCCGAGACGCGGATGCCGCTCGGCGGCGTGGACGTCATCGCGTACCGGGCGTACCGCGTGAAGAGCATCGACGGCGACCGGCTCCACCTGACGCTCGACGTCAAGGCGTACGCCGCCGACAAGGGCGCACAGATCGCCGGGGTCCCGGCGGGCGCGACGTTCGAGCAGTTCGACACGCTCGCCCAGGGAGAGCTCGAGCTCGTTCGGGGCGAGATGGTCGCCCGCAAGTTCGACCTGCAGCAGCGCGAGATCATGATGTTCGCCCCGGCAGGCGGCGCGGACAAGCAGCCAGGCCAGCCGCCGGGGGCCGGCATGATGACGGCGCAGGTGGTCAGCCAGGCGACGCTCGTGCGCGGCGACGATCTGAAGCAGGCCTTGAAAACAGGCGGAAAAGGCCACGCCGAGGTACACTGACCCCCACGAACGGGCGCCAATGAAGATCACCTGCCAGTCCTGTCAGGCCAAGTACAACGTCGCGGACGAGAAGGTCCAGGGCAAGATCGTCAAGATCCGCTGCCGCAAGTGCGGCGCGACCATCGTCGTGAACGGTACCGGCGGGGCGGCAGCCACGAACGGGAGCGCGGACGCGGGCGCGACCGCGAGCGCGGGTGGCGACGCGCAGTGGCACGTCAACCTCTCGGACACCGACCAGCGCACCATGACGCTGGCCGAGCTCGTCGAGGCCTACAACGCCGGCGTCGTGACGCAGGAGATGTTCATCTGGACCGACGGCATGGACGACTGGAAGCCGCTGGCCGAGGTCGAGGCCGTGGTGAGCGCGCTGCACGCTAGCGCCAACCAGATGTCGGTGGGCACCCCCGGGGCGTTCGAGACGCCGGGCCCCGGGGCCGCCTACGAACCTGCTGCGCCCGCGTACGAGCCCGCCCCGGCTGCAGCTCCGGCCTACGAGGCCCCCGTGGCGGCCGCCTCGGCGGCTCCGTACGAGGCGCCGGCGCCCGAGCCCAAGCGCGCCGCGGTGCAGAAGCGCGAGGCGCGCGGCCGCGATCTGTTCGGGGGCGGAGGCGGCGACGAGGTGCAGACGAGCGCTCCGTCGGTGGGCCAGGCCCTCTCGGCCCCGGCGGCTCCCGGCGGCGACGGCCTCACGGGGCAGCGTAACGAGAACTCGGTCCTGTTCTCGCTGGCCGTGCTCACCAAGGACACTCCCGAGCGCGCGCCCGCGCCCAAGGCGTCGGGCAACGGCGAGGACTCCGGGCTCATCGACCTCAAGGCGCTCGCGGCGAAGGCCGAGACGTCGAGCGCGCAGGCGCAGCCCGACGTGTTCAGCGCACCGCTCGGCCTGATGCCGCCTCCGCTCGGGGCCCCGGTCGGCGCGCTCGGCCCGGCGGGCGAAGACGCTTCGCAGAAGAGCAAGCTGCCTCTCTACATCGGCGCCGGAGGGGGCGTCGTCGTGCTGCTGGTGCTCGGCGGCGTGCTCGGCATGAAGCTGGGCGGCTCGAGCGCTCCGCCGGTCGCCTCGGCGCTCCCGGTGGCCTCCGCGGTTCCGACGGTCACGGCCGAGCCGAGCGCCACCGCGAGCGCGGCCGCGGC
>JAJYCT010000045.1 GCA_021778125.1 Myxococcales bacterium | reverse complement strand
GATCTTGACCGTGCCCTGTCGGTTGTAGAAGCAGTCGCCGTTGTTGTTCGCCGCGGACGCGTCGTCGTTCTCGTTGAGGACGACCCAGTTCCCGTCCACCGACTGGTCCGGATAGTAGAAGCTCTGCGAGCCCGTGGGCGTCAGGAAGGCCGCGTAGCTCGAGATCGCGCCCGTCGTGGCGTCGAAGCTCGCCTTCCAGAGCGCGCCGCCGAAGAAGTGATCGTCGCCGCCCGCACCGCCGAGCGTGCCGGCGACCGCCGACGTGGCGATCGACCCGTACGTGGGCGACACGAAGACGAGCGTCTTGTCGTCCCACGAGAGATTGGGCTGCGTGCCCTGCGTCCCGCTGGGCAGCGCATCGGTCGTCTGGAGCGTCGTGCCGTCGCCGTTCCACACGGCGAAGGAGACGTCCGGCACCATCGCTCCCTTGAACACCGTCGCGATCATCTTCTGGTGATCGTGCGTGAACGTCTGGAAGCCCGGGCTCAGGTTCTTGCCGCCGATGACCGTGCGGCTGGCGACGTCCATCGTGTGCGTGTGCACGTCGCCGTACTCGTCGTCCGCGTCCGGGTCGTCGGTCATGAGTGACATGCGCACGCCGTCCTTCGACAGCGTGTGGCAGCCCACGCACGTACCCGTGCCGCCCGACGTGTAGAAGGGCGTGGGCGTCGGATCGAACGTCCCGAAGTCGTGGTAGTAGATGCCGCCCGTCGTGCCGGCGGTGCCGCCGTAGGTCGCGGACTGCCAGTAGTAGATCCCGCCGCCGAGATCGTCCTTCGCGAACGACACGGCCACGCTCTGCGGCGACGCCGTCACGCACTGCAGGCTGGCCGGCGCCGCGCGCACGGTGACCTGGACGGGCGCACCGTCGCGGTTCGTGTTCGCGATGTCGGTCCAGGCCTGCTGCGGCAGCGTGAGCCCGCAGCCGACGTTCGCCGCGCCGCGCACCGACGTGATCGCGTTGCACGCCGTCTCGACCTTGACGTCGGTGATGCCGTTGGTGAAGTCCACCTCGAAGAGCGATGCACCCTGCGGGGGGACCCACTGCACCTCGAGCACGTTCATGTTGGGAGGCAACAGCACGCCGTCCGGCGGGTAGACGAGCGTCGGGGCGCCGAGCACCTGCGGCGAGCACGTGGGGGCGCCGGACGACGGGAACGGAGCACACCCGTCGCAGGCGAAGTCCGCGTCGCCCGAGTAGGAGCCGTCGTTGCCTCCGCTGCTGCTGCTGCTGCTGCCGAAGCCGTCGCCGTAGCCGCGTCCGTCGGTCAGGTCCTGGCCGTCCACCGATCCGTCAGCGCCTCCGCCTCCACCACCGGCACCGTTGCCCCCGTTGCTTCCGCACGCCGCGACGACCGCGAAGCCCAGGATGCCCGCGAAAAACAGACTTGCTCGTGCTCGCTTCATTTGTGAAGAGTACCCGTGATCCGTGTGCGGCGTCAGGGCGTGGATGTGGTCGCCTCTGCCCCTCGCCCTCGGGCGCGCGCCGGCCTTTCATCGGGCCCATTCCGGTCGGCAAGGACGGTGCGGTGCGCTCGAGGCCTGGTCCCTCGTCTGGCTTCTGCCGGATCGAAACCGCGACGTTTCGCCCGTCGTCTTCGGGGGTTTCGATCCGGCTCCCGGCGCGACTCGTAACCGCGCGACATCCCGAGCGGCCGAGAGGCGAACGGAACTTGCCTAGGTGACCGGCCATGAGACCCGTCGTGCCGGTGCTCCTGGGGCTGCCCCTCCTCGCGCCCGCGTGCGCCGCCCGCGGACCCTCCGGCAGCGACGCGCCGGACGTGGGGTCCGCAGTCGACGCGGCGGGGGAGACGGAGCCCGAGGCCGGGCCAGGAGCGGGGCACGGATCGACCGGGCGCGACGCGTCGGGTCCGCTCGCGGACGCGGGCGCTCTCGCCTGTCCGATGCTCCAGCTCGGCGCGGGGCCCGCGAGCCGCTGGGCGTACGTGGACGCGCCCGGACACCTCGCGTATGGCACCTTGCCCAGAGGAGAGCGTCTGCTCGACTTCTCGACGGCCGGGTACATGGGCGGAGGGGTCGCCATCCCGACCGCGGCGGTGCGCGAGACGGTGCAGCCCTCGGGCGGGGACGACACCGCCGCGATCCAGGCCGCGATCGACGCCGTGTCGGCCATGCCCGCGACGGGAGGGGTTCGCGGCGCCGTGCTCCTCGCGCCGGGGACGTTCCGGGTCGACGGCACGCTCGCGATCGCGACCTCGGGCGTGGTGCTCCGCGGCAGCGGTTCGGGCTCGGGCGGCACGCTCCTGTCGATCGGCGGCTCGCCGCGCACCGTCATCACGATGGGGGGCCACGGGAGCTGGGCGACGACCGGGACGGCGATCGACGTGAGCGACGACTACGTGCCCTCCGGCGCCTTCTCGGTCCACGTGGCGTCGGCCGCCGGCCTCGCGCCGGGCATGCCGGTCCTCGTCGTACGTCCGGTCACGGCTGCCTGGATCCACTTCATGGGGATGGATACCCTGGTGCGCAACGGCGCGCCGGAGACGTGGATCGCCGCCGGAGCGACCGTACGCGCCGATCGCACCGTAACCGCCATCGCCGGCGATCGGCTCACGTTCGACGCGCCGATCGCCGAGACGTGGGACGTGTCGACCTGGGGCGCGGGCGCGCCGCGCGCGACGGTGCAGCCCTACACGTTCGCCGGCCGCATCGAGCAGGTCGGACTCGAGTCGATGCACCTGGTGGCGCCCGGGCAAACCGTCCCGATCAACCAGCCCACGTTCGGCGTCCTCGCGGCCAGCGCGCTGCGGAACGCGTGGGTCCGGGACGTCTCGGCGGACGAGTTCACGTCCGGGTTCACCGTCCTGGGCTCGGCAAAGTGGATGACGATCGAGGACTCGCGCGTGGCGCGCACGGCGCCGATCGACCACTCCGCGGGCTACCCCTTCCAGTACTCGGTCGACGGGCAGGGGATCCTCGTGCAGCGTTGCACGTCGACCGGCGACGACGTCTTCTCGTATGCGACGCAGGACCGCGCGACGGGGCCCAACGTCGTCCTCGGCCTGAGCGCGTCGGGCACGCACACCAACCTCCAGCCGCACCAGCGCTGGGCGACCGGGCTGCTCATCGACGGCGCCAGCACGCCCACCGGCGGGATCGCCCTGATGGACCGCGGGTGGGACGGCAGCGGACACGGATGGGCGATCGGCTTCGGCGTCGTGTGGAACAGCGTCGCGCAGGGGCTGCTCGTCCAACAGCCGCCCGGCGCCAAGAACTGGTCGATCGGCGCCGCCGGGACGCAGACTACTGCCGGTGCGCCTGGGGGCGACGGAGGCCTGCTCCCGCAGGGGCTCATCGACTCCCCGGGGACCGCGGTCGCGCCGCACAGCCTGTACCTGGCGCAGCTCTGCGAGCGGCTCGGCCCCGCCGCCCTCGCGGCCATCGGGTACTGAATCTCCGCGGCTCGTGCGCGCGGCGACCGGATACACTCCCGCGAAGTGAGTTCTGTGGACCAGACGCAGGACGAGGCGTCAGGCAGCGCGTCGGAGCCCGGCCGCGCGCCCCTCCTCTTCGTGGTGCTCGAGGCCGACCGCCCGCTCGCGCGCGGCGCGCGGTACTCGCTGGCCGGCGTCGAGTCGGTCACGATCGGCCGCGGCGACGCGCGTACCCTCGCGCGCAGCGCCGACGGCAAGTACCTGGAGGTGCGCATTCCTGGCAGGTGGATGTCGTCGCGCCACGCGTCGCTGCGTGCGGTCGGGGGCGAGTGGATCCTGGAGGACGCGAGTTCGCGCAACGGGACGTTCGTCGAAGGCGACCGCGTGACCAGCCGCGTGCTGCACGAGGGCGACGTCGTCGAGGCCGGGCGCACGTACTTCCTGGTCCGGGGAGCCCCCGCCGCGGACGCGCCCCTCGTGCGCGACGAGGATGGCGAGCGCTCGGCGCAGTCGTTCGGCCTGCGTACGCTGCTCCCGGAGCTGCAGGAGAGCCTCTCGGCGCTGCGGCGCGTCGCGCAGCGCAGCACCGTGCCGGTCCTGCTGATGGGGGCCACGGGGGCGGGCAAGGAGGTGCTCGCCCGCGAGGTGCACGCGCAGTCGGGGCGGCAGGGCGCGTTCGTGGCCGTCAACTGCGGGGCGCTGCCGGGGAACCTCGTCGAGAGCCTGCTGTTCGGTCACGTGAAGGGCGCCTTCTCGGGCGCCTTGCGCGACGAGCCTGGCCTGGTGCGAGCGGCCGCGGGCGGCACGCTGCTGCTCGACGAGATCGGCGATCTGCCTGCCACGTCGCAGGCGGCCCTGCTCCGCGTGCTTCAGGAGCACGAGGTCGTTCCCGTCGGCGCGACGCGCCCGGTCCGGGTGGACGTGCGCGTCGTCGCCGCGACGCACAGGCCGCTCGAGCAGCTCGCCGCGTCCGGGGCGTTCCGCCTCGATCTCCTGGCGCGCCTCAAGGGGTACGTTCACACTGTCCCCGCGCTGCGGGAGCGGACCGCGGATCTCGGGGTCATCCTCGCCGACGTCCTGGAGAAGGTGGCCGGCGAGCGCGCACGTCGCCTCGCGCTGGCCCCGGAGGCCGCGCGCGCCCTGCTCGCGTACGATTGGCCGCTCAACGTGCGCGAGCTCCAGCAGGCGATGGCGAGCGCCGTCGCGCTTGCGACCGACAACGTCATCGAGGCGCGCCATCTGCCGGCGGACGTGCTCGCACCCCCGGGCGAGGAGCCCCCGGAGTCCGCTGCGGAAGCCGACGGAGGGCTCCGCGATCGGCTCGTCGCGCTGCTGTACGACAACCGCGGCAACGTCGCCGCGGTCGCCCGCGCGATGGGCAAGGCGCCGGCGCAGATCCACCGGTGGATGCGCCGCTTCTCGATCGATCCGGACGTGTACCGGACGGGTTGAGCCGCGTCGTGCACCTGCCACGCAGACGGGGGCGTTTGCCAACAGCCCCCCCAGGCGGTACCTCAAGGGGAGTGCGTCTTCGCTTCCTCGTGACGGCCGTCCTCGGCAGTCTCACCGCGGGCGTTGCGGCGTGCGACACGGTGCTCGGCCTCGACGCGCCGACGCTGGCGCCCTGCGCCTCCGGGTGCCCCGACAGCGGCGAGGCCGAGGCCGAGGGCGGTGGCGGGTCGGTGGACGCGATGACACTCGACGCCGCGAGCGAGGCGGCCCCGGAGGCGGGCGCCGCCGACGGCGCGCCCGACGCTGCCTCGTCGGGGGACGCGTCCGCCGACGCGCCCGCCGACGTCGCCTCCGAGCAGGGGCCCATCACGGGCCTGCGCTGCGGCGGCGGGAGCTTCCCCGAGGTCGGCTGCAGCGGCGCGACGCCCGTGTGCTGCGAGACCGACTGGAGCACCATGCAGTTCGCGTGCGTCACGAGCGAGGCCGCGTGCGGCGGGTACCCCATCACGTGCGCCGACTACAACGACTGCGCTGGCAGCGACGTCTGCTGTCACTTCGGCTCGCACCAGGTCTGCGCCGCACTCGCGAACTGCCCGAACAACGAGCTGGTGTGCTCGGCGAGCACCCCGGACGCCTGCCCGACCGGGTGGGTCTGCGACGTCCCATGGTTCGACGGCGGCGCGCAGTCCCCGTACCTGGGATGCATGCCGTAGGCGGCCTCTAGAAGCGGAAGCCCAGGCCGCCGGGCCCGGCCGAGGCGCCCGGTGCCGAAGGACCCGGGGACGTCCACCAGAGCACGCCGCCCCCGACGACGGCGGCGAGCCCCACGCTGATGACGAGCGTGGCGATGTCGCCACGGAAGCGCGCGCCGTTGCGGACGTCGAAGGCGTTCTGGTCGCAGCCGGCGGGCGAGCACCCCGAGGCGACCGAGTCGTAGTCGTGCTTCGCGGTCACCGCGAGGACCGTGCCGACGCCGATCGCGACCAGCCCTGCGCCCGCGATCGCCATCCCTCGTCCACGCCATCCTTCTTCGGGGGCGGCCGGCGGAGGCGCGGCCCCCGAGGACGGTGTCGCGGCCTTCGCGCTCGCGGCCTCGCGCTCGCAGGTGGCGCGAGCGTCGTGCAGGTCGATGGTGCGCTCCTCTCCCTCGGCGAGCGTCACGTGCGTCGACATGCACGTCCGGTCCCCGACACGCGCGACGAGCGTGTGCGAGCCGGGATCGACTCCGCGCCAGGCACCGGGGTCGGTGCTCCCGAGCGGCTTGCCGTCGAGGATCACCTCGGCCCCCGCCGGACCTCCCGCCACCGCGATCTTGGGGATGCGCATGTCGAGCGCCGCCGACAGGACCGCCGCCTGCTGTCGCGCCTCGCGCCCCTTGTCGGTCTCGCGCGCGCTCGACGGCATGCCCCCGACGCCGCGCACCAGCTCGCGCGCCTCGACCAGGCGCCCGTTCTCGGCGAGGAGCTGGCCGGCGAGGAGCGCGGTGACCGGCGTCGGGGCGGTTCGATACGCCTCGAACCCCCGGTCGAGCGCCTCTCTCAGGCGCCCCTGTCGCTCCAGATCGCGGGCCTCGCGGTAGAGCGTCCGGCCGGCCTCGACCTGCTCCTCCGAGGGCGCCGCGCCCGGCTCGTCGGCGCGAGCGACGCCCGGAAGGAGGACCAGCGCGACCCCGAGGGCCAGGGCTCTACTCGATGCGATCATCTTCCGGGGGCTGCGCTGGACGTGATGGCTGCGCGGGCCGGGCCGCAGGCGGCCGAGGCTTCGGCCGGACGGAGCGCGGGGTCGGGGTCGGGGTCGGGGTCGGGGTCGGGGTCGGGGGCGAGGGCGAGGGCGAGGGCGAGGGCGAGGGCGAGGGCGAGGGCGAGGGCGAGGGCGAGGGCGAGGGGGAGGGCGAGGGCGAGGGCGAGGGCGAGGGCGAGGGCGAGGGCGAGGGCGAGGGCGAGGGCGCCGCCATGACCTCGCGCGGCTGCGCCTCTCCCGCGCGCCTCATCCCCGCGAACAAGATCACCGACACCACCGCCGCCGTCCCGAGCGCCACGCGAGACGCCAGGCGCAGGCGCGCGCGCGACGTGCGAGAGGGCGCGTCGAACGGCGCGAGTTCCAGGGCGAACGCGCGCGCGTCGGACGGCCGCCGCTCGCGGTCGCGCGACAGGCACCGGTGCGCCAGCGCCGCCAGCCCCGCGGCCACGTCCGGGCGGACCTCGCGCAGCGGCTTCGGATCCTCGTGCTCGATCTGGTGCAGCACCGCGACCACGGTCTGCCCCGCGAAGGGAGAAACGCCCGCGAGCAGCTCGTAGAGCGTCACGCCGAGCGCCCACACGTCGGCCCGCGCGTCGACGCTCCGGGGCGAGCGGGCCTGCTCGGGCGCCATGTACTTGGGCGTCCCGATGAACGCCGCGCTCTGCGTGAGCGAGCTGTCGCCCTCGACGACAGGCGTCGGCTCCTGGAGCGCGGCGATCCCGAAGTCCAGGAGCTTGACCGTCTCGCCGCCTGCCTCGCTGTTCGAGACGAACAGGTTCGACGGCTTCACGTCGCGGTGGACGATGCCGGCCGCGTGCATCTCGCCGAGGGCGAGCGCGGCCTGGCGCAGGAACGTGACCGCTTCGGCCACGGCGAGCGGCCCGGCGCGAGCGAGACGTTCGGCAAGCGTCTCGCCCTGGAGCAGCTCCATGACGATGTACGTCGGAGCGCCCCTGCGCGCGACGATGTCGTAGACGCGCACCACGTGGGCGCTTCGCAGGCGGGCCGCGACGCGCGCTTCCCGGAGGAACCGCCGCTGTCGCACGTCCTCGACCTCGCCGCCCCCGGGGCGCAGGATCTTGACGGCGACGCGCGTGTGCAGGCCCAGGTGGAGCGCCTCGTAGACGTCGCCCCCCGCACCCGACGCCAGCCGCCGCTCGATCTGCAGCTTGCCGTCGAGGACCGTCCCTACGACGTCGGCAGGCGCCATGGCTCACGGGGAGTGTACCTTGCCCGGCCAAGCCGCACATCCCGGCATTGTCACATCACCGTGCCGGAGAGGAGGAGTGCTCCCCCGGTGCGCTGGAGCGAGCCCTGGGCAACACCGATCGCTCGGGCGCGGGCGGCCAGGCGTGCGGCGTCGACGCCATGACCCTCGCCAGGGCGAGCGCGCTCACGAGCGCATCCTGTGAGTGGCGGTGACACTGCGGTCGCCCTTCGCCAAGGGCTGCGCTGCATTTGGTCAGAGAGCCTGCGCGCATTCACGGGCTGGCCGGCGCGCCGACGATCGCTCCGCGCCCCGACGCCGGTCCCGACAGGTCTGCCGGCGCGGTCGTCATCGCCGCCGACGCCGAGGCGTGCGTGAACACATCCGGTCGCAGCGCTGCATCGAGCGGTCGTCCGCTGATCGAGTTGTGGCAGCCGGCGCAGAACGAGTCGAACGAGGGGAACGGGAACGCCTCGTGCCGCAGTTCGCCCGGCGCGAGCATGATCTCCTCTCGTTGCCATCGCGGGAGCCCTGCGGCCGTGGACTCGTCCGTGTCCGGCAGGTGCACGAGCAGCGGTACGCCTCCCGGGGCCCGCCAGTGGATCGATCCGTCCTCCAGGATCGGCACGGTCCCGACCTTTCGGCGGCGCACGTACACCTTCCCGAACCCGTCGCTAGCGACGTTCGGGCCGCTCGGGGGCATGCTCGTGACGCTGGGCTCGGGCGGGAGCTCCTCCCAGACCTCGAAGCTCGTGAGGGGCTCGCGCTTGCGGCCGGTCGGCGTGTTCTGGAACATCAGTGAAGCGACGGTCAACGAGTCGTGATCCACCACGTCGGCGGCGGAGGTGCGCGGGTCGATGCCGTAGGCGTTGGGGGCGTTCCAGGCCGAGCGGTACACTCCACGCGGCGTCCGGGCGTAGACCGCAACCGCGTCGACCTCGGCTGCGCCGGGCTGACCGAACAGCGGCGTGCGTGCGCCCGTCGCCGGATCCAGCACGTAGACATCGTAGTCCCCGTCGAACGCCGCTCCGGTCGACGCCTCGCCAAAGCTCACGAGAATCCGGTCGTCGGGCAGCGGCGAGGGCGAGGCGTAGAGCCCGCTCGTCGTGCCGCTGAGGCGGCCCGTCGCCGTGGGGTCCGGCACGCGCAGCGAGTGCAGGAAGAACGCGGGCTCGGGGGCCGTGGGCGACGTGGCGTCGAGGACGCTCGGGTCGACGGGGTAGTCGGAGCGCGACGTGCTCGTGAAGTCGACGCCGATGGACCGGTTGAAGATGCACAGCGCGCCGCCGTGGTGGGGCACGCCGGGGTCGGCCCCGATGAAGGCGAAGTTCTTGTCGGCGAGCTGAATGACCTGGCTCGACTCCCGGAATCCGAGGCTGCCGCGCTGGGAGTAGAGCGGGTGGTAGTCGCCGCCATCGAGGTTCTGACGCCGGAGGGCGAGCTGGTAGAAGCCGGGCTCGCGCTTCTCGACGGTGAACACGAGGTGGCCATCGAACATGAAGGCCGGCGCGCGCTCCATGTCGAGAAGGAACGTGACCTGCCGGATCCGCGTCGCGGTTCCTCCCTTGGAGGGGTCGGGCTCGAAGGAGTACAGGTTCGAGTTGGTCTTGGTGGGGTCGGCCGGCGTCCGCTGCGGTCCCGAGTAGTCGAGGCTCGGCGTGGGCGCGTTGCCGCGCGTCGACGCGAAGACTAGGTGCACGCTCCCGTCCGCCTCGGGCGGCGAGTACGCGGGATCGAAATCGTGCACGAGCAGGCCGTTCTGGGTTGCGGGGTGAGACGAGATGATCGCATTCGGGGCGCAGCTCGAGCCGTCGGTCGCCATCTCGTACACGACCAGCGGCTCGGAGGCGGACGATCGCGCGGCGAAAGCCACGCGCGTGCCATCCCACGACACCGAGGGTCGCCGGATGTCCACGGTCGTCGCGTCGAGCCCGCAGCCCGTGTTCACGACGTTGTCGGCGCCGAGCGTGATGGTCCCCGAAGGGCCTGTGCTCGCGTGTACGATGTGCAGCTCGGCGCCCGGCGAATAGACGTCGAAATCCTGTATCCGGTCCGGGCCCTGCGTCAGGGGCCGCCGCACGTAGACGATGGCCTGGAGCGGGGTGGGTGTCGCGGCGGCCCGCTCCCGTCGGAGCCACTCGCGGAGGATGCAGTAGGCCGGAATCGCGTCGAGGATGTCGTTGTCGTAGTCGTAGGGTGGCTGGTGCGTGTCGCAGAGCGACGCCGTGGCGGGCGGTCCGTCGAAGTCCTCCAGGAGGGCGCCGCCTCTGTGCACGATGCCCACGCCACCCTGCATCTGGTCGGGTCGGAAGAGGTTCTTTCGAACGAGGCGGCTCGCGTTCGGGTCGTCGCTCTCGAAGGCCATCTGGGCGCGTACGAGCCCGTAGTTTCGCTGCGTCGAGGCGAGCGAGAACGCGCCGCCGGCGCCCCCCGAGAGCTGCAGATCGTTGAAGCTCGACGCCGAGTGGCACTGCATCAGCATGCAGCCCTTGCGGACGAGGGCGGGTTGCACCCTGTGGGCGAAGAAATCGAACGCCGCCGTCGCCGCGTTGGGCGCCAGCACGGGCGGACCATGATGCGACGCCCAGTCGAGGATCGTCTTGTAGCCCGAGTCCTTCGACGAGGCGAAGACGACTCCCCCCTCGTGGAAGCTGCCCCCGACCGCGCTGCCGAGCGGGCGTCGCGCGAGCTCGCTCGCCTCGGGCGTGGCCGCCAGGTACCCTACGGAGGCGAAGTAGTTCCACCGCAGCTGCTCCGGCGAAGTGCCGCACGTCAAGTGAAGCGGGTTGCCGCGGAAGCCGTGGCAGTTGCCCGAGCCGCACCGGGTTGCGAGCACCGGCGCGGCGCCGGCGCGGAACGTCGCAAAGTCGGGCGTGCTGGGGTCGGCCGCCGGGTCGAACCCGGTGGCGGTCGGGACGTCGGTGCGGCAGGGCGTGTCGTCGGAGGGAGCCGGCGGGGGGCCGGAGTTGTCCTCGGTCGCGCCGCCCTCGATCCACTGGCGCAGCGTCCGGTAAGCGCTGCCGGTTGGATCGAGGATCGGCCCGCCGGTGTGCTTGATGTCGAGCGTCACGTGCACCGTCTGGCCGTCGTAGGCCGTGACGCCGACCTGGGCCGGCGGCGTGGCCTTGAGCAGCAGCGTGGGCTGCAGGTAGGCGCCGTAGTCGACGAGGAGGTCGCGCCGGAGGCTCACCCCGGCGTACGTCGATAGATCCAGGTTGCCGAAGGCGTTGCCCTTGTGGTCGGCGGTGTGGCAGCCGGCGCCCGTGGGCCCGCGCGCGCACGACGTGGCCAGCACCGGGGAGATCGTCTGGTCGAAGTACGTCGTGGACTGTGGCTGCAGGGTGGTGCAGGCCGCCACGGCGAGTACCCCGCCGACGGTCAGAAGGATGCGGCCTTGTACAACCATGGGCGGTCCCCATCTCTCCCGCGGCCAACGGCCGCTGCGCATGAGGACCGTCATGGCGGCCCATCAGTGGATGATTCCATCCAATGAATGGGGGGGGAAGCGCTTTCGGGCGGCGGGGTGATCTTGATCAGCCGAGGAGGGCGCGGTCATGAAGAGGGTGAGTGTTCCGGGTGGACGTCGACCACCGTGCGTTTCGCGCAGCGCACTCCGTAGGGTTCACGTCGGTCGCGCCCAAAACGTCTCCCACTCGAGCTCCGTCCACCACTCGCGCTCGATGCCTTGGCACGTGTCGCCATAGTGCCTGCACATGACGCACCCCTCGCCGCGCATGACGCCGGGAAGCTCGGTCCGGGGGGGGAAGCGCTCGACGAGCGAGGCGCCGAGAGCCGCGAGCGACGCGAGGTCCTCGCTGCGCGCCTCGAAGGCATCCAGCGCGGCGTTGAGCCGGCCCGCCTGGAGCGCGAGGCGGGTCTCGACCTCGGGAAAGAGCACGCTGTCCTCCTTGTCGATGTGCTCCCAGAGACGCGCGCAGTACCGCGTCGCGAGAACCTGGAGCGCGCTTTCGACGGGCTCACGCGCGCCGCACGCCCGGGCCATGGCGCGCAGCGCGGTCGCAACTGCGCGGTGCTCGGCATGCTCCCCTCGCAGCGCGGCGACGGGACCGGCCTCCGGGAGCTGCTCCGCGAGGAGGGCGGGCAGGAGGAGGTCCTCCTCCTTCGCGTGGTGGTAGCCGTCCACGTACCCCTCCAGGAACGTGCACACGTCGCCCAGCGCCCCGCCAAGCTCCTCGCGCGGGGCCCCGGAGTGGGCGAGCGTCACGAGCGACCCGGCGACTCGCTCGATGAGCCGGTGCTCGCTGCGCAGGCCGTCGACGATCCGCATCGGCGTCAGTCGACACAGGCTGCCGGTCGGGCCGCCTCGTCGAGCGGCGCGAAGCGCGGCATGAGCACGTGATTCTCCACGTGCACGTGCGCAAACGTGTCGGTCTCGATCGTCTCGAGCTCGCGCATCAGTGTGCGGTAGCTCCCGCACGCCCAGTCCGGGATCGCGTAGTCGTCGGCGAGCGTGCGCATTCGTGTGAGCGCCTCGCCGACGCGCAGGTGCTCCTTGCGCATCGTGCGAAGCTCGTTCGACACCCGCGCGAGGTCCGCACGCGGTGCCACGAGGGCTGGGAAGAGCGTCCGCTCTTCGTCGTCGAGGTGGGGTTCGAGCATCTCTCGCAGCTCCAGCACCACGTCGGCGAGCGTCGGGAGCTTGCGGTTGTGGTCTCCGTGGACGCGCGCCACCTTGCGGGAAAGCTGCTCGACGAATGGCAAGGTCCGGCGGAGGAAGGCGTGGTGCCGCGAGACGATGCGCTCGACCAGATCCGGCGTGGAAAGGGCCCGCGGATCGCCGTCGGGCTCCGCGCGCTGGGCGATGGCCTGTTCCAGGTCCGCGAAGACGCCTGCGGCGTCCAGGCCTCTTCCCGCGCACGCCGTCCAGACGCTCAGCTCGCCGCGGCAGCAGAAGTCGATCCGGTGCTCGCGAAGCACACGTGCGCACTCGGGGTGGTCCAGGACGATGCGCGCGACGCTGGCATTGCGGTCGAGGGAGGACAGAGTGGACATGGTGCGATCTCCGCACGTGCGAGTTTGCACGGGACGTACCACGCGTTGCTCGTGACTTGAATGCCAGGCGGCGAGCCCTATGTTCCATCTTGGAACATCGTGGAACGCCCATCCCCGGATCCGATCGAGCGGTGCGACGTCTGCGGCCTTTCGCCGGTCGTGCGCGGCGTCCGTCGCGTGTCGCGGGTGGTCGCAGAGAGCGCTTCGATGCAGGAGGTGCTCAAGCGTGCCGCGAGGTTCGCGGCGTCGAACGCCCCCGTGATGATCCTGGGCGAGAGCGGGGCCGGAAAGGAGGTCGTCGCGCGGGCGCTGCACGAGGGGAGCTCCCGCGCGGACAGGCCGTTCGTTGCGGTCAACGTCGCCGCGCTCCCCTCCGAGCTGCTCGAGTCGGAGCTATTCGGGCACGTGCGCGGCGCGTTTACGGGCGCAGCCGTCGCGAAGGAGGGGCTCTTCGAGTCGGCCGACGGTGGGACGCTGTTTCTGGACGAGATCGCGGAGATGCCGAGCCCCCTGCAGGCGAAGCTGCTCCGCGCGCTGCAGGACGGCGAGATCCGACGCGTGGGGGAAACGCGGGCCTTCGGCGTCGACGTCCGGATCGTCTGCGCGACCCATCGGGATCTTTCCGCGCGCGTCGAGCAGGGGCTCTTCCGCCAGGATCTGCTCTACCGCCTCAAGGTGCTCACGCTGAAGGTGCCCCCGCTGCGCGCGCGGTGCGAGGACGTCGTGCCTCTCGCGCGCAGGATGCTCCTCGAGGAGGGACGGTCGGAGCTGCGCCTGTCCCGGGAGGCGATCGGCCTGCTCGAGAGGCATCCCTGGCCCGGCAACGTGCGTGAGCTCCAGAACGTCATCAAGCACGGGATCGCGCTGGCGGAGGAGGGCGTGATCGAGCCGCGACACCTGCCCGAGGAGCTCACGGCCGCCGGTGCGACGTCGCCCCGAGGCGATGGCAACAGCCCCATGCGTCCGCTGGCTGACGTCGAACGCGAGCACGTCCAGCGGGTCCTCGAAGCGTGCGGGGGGTCGCAGGCGGAGGCCGCCCGCGTGCTCGGGATCGGTCGCAACACCCTCTGGCGGAAGCTTCGGCGGTTCGAGTAGCGCCGCGCGTCGTTCCACCGTGGAACGACGGGGCCGCACTGAGTCGCAGAAACGCATGCATTTCCGGCGTGGCCCCTCGCTTGCTACGGGCCCCCGGCGGCGCGCGCGACCATTCTCGGCGAGATCAAGGGGCGGCGGACGCCCGAGGTTCGCGAGCTCATGAGCTCGACCCTGAAAGCCCTGAAAGAGAGAGAAGGAGAGAGAAGGAAGATGCCCACGCTCGACCTCGACATCCGCACCGTCGCGCCACGCGACAAGCACCCCACGATCTTCCGCACCTTCGACGGCCTCGCGCCCGGGGAGGGGTTCACGCTGATCAACGACCACGATCCGGCCCCGCTGCGCTACCAGTTCGAGGCCACGCGAGGGGGGCAGTTCGCGTGGAGCTACCTCGAGAGCGGGCCCGAGGTGTGGCGCGTGCGCATCGAGAAGAGCGGCTGACGCAGTGCCGGGAGGCGCGCGTGCCCGCAGCCGCCATCAGGCGGCCGTCTGCCCGGATTGCCCCGTCTTGCCTCACCGCGTGCTCGGCGCGCTGGTGTCGCCCGAGGAGGGGTCGTGCGCCTTCCGTTGCGTCTTCGTCGCCGCGCGGCAGCCCCTACCGCTGCGCTGGTCCGTCGCGTACGGCATCGCGTTCGTCCGTCGTGGGGTGCTCGTTCGCGAGCGCGTCGATGCGGGCGGTACGGCCACGGTCGTCGACGTGGTGGGTCCGGGCGGCGTCATTCCCCTGCCGGCGGCGGCGGACGGCGGCGCCCCCGGGTACGCGGCCGCCGATGCGCTCGTGTGCCTCTGCCCGCGACGTCCGCTGAGGCTCGCGATCGATGCCGGTGCGCCGATGGCCGGTCAGATCGTGGGCCTCCACGCTGCTGCGCTCGAGCGCGTCGAACGCATCGCGGAAGCGCGGAGCCGGGGGGGCGCGGTCGAGCGCGTGGCAGCGCTGATCTGCGCGCTCTCCGACACGCTCGCGCCCCCGCGCACGCTGGACCTCATCCCGGCGGCCCTGCAGCAGCGTGACTTGGCCGCGGTCCTGGCAATGCGGCACGAGTCGGTCTGCCGAGCCCTCGCGCGGCTCGAGCGACGCGGGGCGCTCTTGCGCGAACGGGACGGAATCCGCCTGCTGGATCGCGGGAAGCTCGAAGCGAGCTGACCTCCAGCTCACGTTCGATCGGACTTGCGGCTCGAGCCTCCGCGCGCTGCTCCGCCGGTGACCTCCGCGAGCGTGGTCGTCTGGGCCCACTCGAGGAACCCGTGCTTCAGCCGGGCCCACGCCGGGTGCAGGGGGCACGGGTTGGTCGTGGAGCACCGGGGCCTCCCGAAGGCGCAGCGCTCCGTCGCAGGCATGCTGTCGACCGCCTCGAGCACATCGATGAACCGGATACGGCCCGCCGGCTTCGCGAGCGAGAAGCCGCCCCCGTGGCCCTTGCTCCCGTGTAGCAGCCCGTGGCTCACGAGCTTGCGGAGCACCTTGGACAGGTACGCCTCGGGCACGCCTGTACGGGCTGCCAGGTCGACCGACCGGATCTGCTCCGCGGGAGGGGCGATGGCGAGCTCCGCGAGCGCTCGCAGCGCGTACTCGGCCGTCGTCGAGAGGAGGGGTAAGGGACGGTCGGCCTGGGGAAGCGAACGGGTCATGCGGTCTCGTGGCTTTGCGTCGGCGAAAGGCGTGCGTCGTCCGCGAAGGGCTTGCGCCGGGTACAGCCTACCGCGAATGTCAATAGACAACAATGTCCATAGCCGAGCAGCAGGCGGCGGGGCAGAAGGACACCAACACGCTCGGGGCCTCGGCGGACCTCGAGACGCTGATGGCGGCTCGCGGCCTCTCCGAGGCCGACGTCGAGGCCGCGCTCAAGACGTTCACGCCGACGGGCCGGCGCGGCCAGGAATCGGCGGATCGTCACCGCCCGCAGGCCGCCCGGCGGCTGTCGCTCGCGCTTCTCTCGCCGGCGAGCGATAGTGACGGGGTGATCCACGCCGAGCTGTCGGACGTCGGTCTCTTCGGATCGATGGATCGCTACGGCGACATGGGGATCCACGCGGTCATCGATCTGCGACGGACGTTCTCCCGCGCCGAGCTCGAACGCGCCCTGCAAGGCACGATAGGGGCGTTTCCCGTGCTGGGCCGCCGCTACGTGTCCGGCTTCTGGCGCGACCGGTGGCTCGCGGTCGAGGCGCCGCTCTCGGAGGCCGTGCACGTCGTCGACGTCCCCGGCGACCTCGAGGAGGAGACCGCGTCCTGGGCTCGCCGCCCGATCGACGTGGCTCGGGAGCGACCGCTGCGCCTCGTGAGCCTGCGTCGTGGTGAAGGGTCGCGGCTGATCCTGAGCATCACGCACCTCGCGGTCGACGGAGGCGGCGTCGCGGCGGTAGGGCACGTGCTCGGCGCGCACCTCTACGGTCGCTCGCCATCCCTGCCTGTCGACCGCCGCCGCAGCGTGGGCAGCGCCCTCGAGACGCTGCGCTGGCATCACCTGCCGGTCCTGGCTCGCGGCGTTGCGGACAACGCGCTCGTCCCGCTGCGCACGCTCGCGGCGGCGAGGCGCGAGCGCCACTTCCCCCTGGAGCCCTCCGCGCCCGCGAGCTGGCGGCACCTCATCGTCTCCTCCGCGGACGTCGCGCGCATCAAGGAGCGCTGCCGGGCCCGGGGGGCCAGCGTGAACGACGCGCTCATCGGGGCCCTCGCGCGCGTCGCGGCGGGCCGCTCGAGCCGCGGGCCTCTCGCCGTGATGTACACGATGGATCTGCGGCGCTACGCGGGCTCCCCGCGCCTGACGGCGGCCAACACGTCGAGCATCCTGTCGGTCATCGTGCCGCGCGACGCCGTCACCGATCTTCCGTCGGCGGCCGGGGCCGTCGCGCGCCGGACGTCACGGCATCGCCGGGGTCTCGCCGGGCCGGCCTTCGTGCTGACGCCCCTGGCGCTCGCCTCGGGAGTGCCCCACGCGTGGGCGAGGCGCGTCACGCGGTGGCTCCACCCGGTGCTCATCGACCTGCCGCTGAGCCGCGGGCTCGTCTTCACCAACGTCGGCCGGATCGACGACGGCCTCGCGGCGTTCGGCGAGGACATCGAGAGCCTGCGCGTCATCGGCCCGCACACCCGCAACGTGACGGTGCCCTCCGTCGTGGCGCTCGGCTACCGAGGCGAGCTGCACCTCCAGCTGTTCGCCCCGCCGGGGCTCGCCCCCGCGGCGCTCGACGAACTCGACGCCGAGCTGCGCGAAGCCCTCGAGCTTCCGGCGCATCCGCGCGCGCATGAACCCGTCGGGACCTGAAGCCTGGGAAGCTCCACGCCCGCGCGTCGCGCCTCCTCGGCGTCGGTCTCGGCTTTCGGCCTCCCTGCCTTCATGGTGGCAGGGAAGAACAAGGCACTTGAAGTGGAGCTGAGGGGAATCGAACCCCTGACCTCTTGCATGCCATGCAAGCGCTCTCCCAACTGAGCTACAGCCCCGGAACCTGGGGCGACCGCTTGGGGGGCGGCCGCGCGAGCGCGTGTGTGTACCCAAGAACGGGCGGCTATGCAACCCCCACGCGGGGATCCCAGGGTAGCTCGAGAGGGTAGCATCGATCCCGGCTGCGCGCCGGCCCCACCGACCCCCGCCGCGCCGAAGGAGCTCGCCCGATGTTCGATTTCTCCGAAGAGCACAAGACGATGCGCCGGGTCCTCCGCCGCTGGGTGGACGCGGAGCTCGTCCCGCACGTCGACGCCCTCGAGAGCGAGGCGATGCTGCCGTACGAGCCGATGCGCAAGCTCCTCGGGACCTTCGGGGCCGACGAGATGGCGCGGCAGGCCGTCGCGAAGCTCGAGGCGCGCGCGTCGGGCGCCGCCACCCCGACGCCCGAGGGGGAGGCCGAGGTGGGCATGATGCACGACCCGGCGATGAGCGCGATCGTCTCGATCGAGCTGTCGCGCGTCTCGCCCGGCTTCGCGATGGCCGTGGGCGCGTCGCTCGGCCTCTGCGGGGGTGCCATCATGCGCCGCGGGACCCTCGCGCAGAAGAAGCGCTTCGCGCTCCCGGTGCTCACCGGCGAGAAGATCGGCGCCTGGGCGATCACGGAGCCAGGCGCCGGCAGCGACGCCTTCGGCGGCATGACCACCGTCGCCCGCCGGGAAGGCGGCGGCTACGTCCTGCGCGGCTCCAAGACGTTCATCTCGAACGCCCCCTACGCCGACGTCCTCGTCGTCTACGCGAAGATGGAGCACGGCGACCTGCCGCTGCGTCAGCGCCCGATCCACGCGTTCCTCCTGGAGCGCGGGACCCAGGGGCTGACGCTCGGCAAGCCGATGAAGAAGATGGGCATGTGGGCGTCGCCCACGGGCGAGATCTTCCTCGACGACGTATTCGTCCCGGCCGATCAGCTCCTCGGCGAGAAGGAGCGCGAGCCGTCGCGCGAGGGCGCGCGCGACGTCTTCCACGGCGAACGCACGGGGATGGTGCCGATGTGCTTCGGCATCATCGAGCGCTGCCTCGAGGTGTCGGTCGCGTATTCCAACGCGCGCAAGACCTGGGACAAGCCGCTCGGCGAGTACCAGCTCGTGCAGGCCAAGCTCGCGAAGATGTTCGTGCACTACCAGAACGTCAAGAACCTGCTCTTCAAGTCGATCTGGATGGCGAAGCACAAGGTGCCGCTGACGATAGGCGAGGCCAGCGCCATGAAGGCGTACTGCGCCCCGGCGGCCACCGAGGTCGCCATGGAGGCGGTGCAGATCCTCGGCGGCAACGGCTACATGCGCGAGTACCGCGTCGAGCAGCTCGCGCGCGACGCCAAGCTCCTGCAGATCGGCGGCGGGGCCGACGACATCCAGCTGGTGACGTGCGCCCGCGCGCTCCTGCGCGGCGAGATCGCCTTCGGCTGACGAGACCCCTCCCCGCGTCGCGCGTCGCCTGTGCCGGGCCTCCCGGCGCGCGGGCCCGCGTGGCGGTCGCTCTGCGCGATTGACGGGGCGATCGCCCGAGCGTATCGCTGGGGCGCCCGTCGACGGTCGCCCCGATGCTGGCCCCGGTGATCTTCTGCAACCCCGTCGCCGTCGCGGGCCCGCCCTCCCCGCCCGAGGTGTCTGAGTCCGCGCCTTCGCAGGGGGTCCCTCCTCACTCGATCCCGTGGCGCACGTGGGATCTGTTCGACCCCTACCTGTCGCTACGCGACGTGCGCCTCGAGGGCGGACCGCTGGTCGAGCAACCGGTGGGCTCCGGCCCCGCCTCGAGGCAGGGAGGGTTCTTCGTGGGGTTCGGGCAAGGGATCGAGACCGCGCGCGGGCCCCTGTGGCTGCGACTGGAGCGGGACTGGCTGTTCCGGTGGAGCGGCGGCGGCCACGGGGTCTTCAACCTGTTTCAGTTCGGCATCGTCGGGGGCCCCGCGATAGGTCCCCTGGCGGTCGCCGGTGGCGTCGAACTCGGGGTCGCTCAGATCCACTTCGGCGAAGGCGGGTTCGGCCTGGGCTTCCTCTCCCCCCGGGCCAAGGCCGGCGTGACGTTGACCCTGGGGTCGGTGCGCGTCGCCGTGCAAGGCTACGAGGAGTACGCGTGGCGCTGGACGGGCGGTCCGAGCGCCTTCGTGCGCGGCGTCGTACTCGAGCTCGGGCTCACTTCTACCCCAGGACTCCCCGAGAAGTACCGGCTTGAGCAGTGACGGGCCGACGCGGAGCTCGCATGTGGATGAGGCATTGACGCTGGCGCTGTGCAACTGATATCGCTGGCGCAAAAGGAGGATCCTTCCGATGAAGACTCTCTTGACGCTCGCTTGTGGGGCACTCATGGTCGGTTCGCTGGGGGGCTGCGCCATGGCCACCGGCGGCCAGAACAACGTTTCGGGCTTTATCTACAGCGGGTTCAGCACCTCGGGCGCCGTTGGCACGGGTACGGGCACCAAGACGGGCGAGGCGTGCGCTTCGTCGATCCTCGGCTGGATCGGCACGGGTGACGCATCGATCGCGGCGGCGATGGCGGACGGGAAGCTCACCCAGATCCACCACGTCGATCACTCCGTCATGAGCGTCCTGGGCATCTACGCCAAGTCGTGCACGCAGGTCGTCGGACAGTGATCGCGTCGGCATGACGCGCGGCCCCGACCCGGGGCTGCGGGCATGCTGGACGTGGGTGCGTCGAGCCAGCCGGCCCTTGCCGGCTGGCTCGTTGCTTTCCATGGTCGCGACTTTCGCGCCGCTGGCGGGTATCGTCGGGCCGTGACGACGCGTGACGACGTGCTGGCCATGAAGCGGCGCGAGCTGGCAGCAACGCTGCGGTCCGGGCACTCCGTCGACCCGCACGCCCTCGACGACTCGGCCTACCGCGGGATCAGCCTCGGCCTCCCCGCGTGGATGGAGCGCCTGTCGTGGAAGACGTTCCAGAAGGTGTTCCACCGGGACCCGGCGACGGGCGTGCTGCGCGGGTGGAACGTGCGCGTCGAGCAGCGCGGGCTCGACGCCCCGTCGCAGGCGAAAGAGAGGAGCGGCGCGCCGTGGACCTTCGGCCACTACACGGCCACGGCGCTCCCGCCGCGGATGCCGCGCGGCATCGCGCGTGGCCTGCTCATCGACTACTCGCCCGAGCGGGGCCTCATGGGCCGGCTGCGCGATCCGATCGTCGCCCTGGACGAGGGCAAGGTCGAGCTCCTGCTCGGCTGGTCGTACCTCGACCTCGGGATCGCGATCCCGACGCCGAGCTACTTCGTGCTCGAGCGGGAGGGGCCGCTCGAGCACGTCGTGGCGGCGCCGGCCTGAAGGTCGAAGCCGTGATGGCGATGAGCCCGACGACGAATTGATTGCACCATGGGGGGCGTGGCCGCGGCCTTGCCACGCCTTCCTCGGTCCGCGCCTCGCGTAGCTCCGTGCCGGCCACGCCTTGCTCGGACCCGGTTGCGCCGCGCCGCTCTGCACGCCTACCTCGGGCGCCGGGCGACGCTCGGCAGACGCGGTCGCTTCGCGAGGATTTGCAGGTATCCTGGACGCATCTTGGTGGACGAACGTCGAAGCTCCCCTCGCGCTCGGGCGTCCGGCGCTCGCGTCGCCTACGAAGGGCCCGGCACGGAGCGGGGCGAGGCCGACGCCTTCGACCTGAGCAAAGGAGGCCTGTTTCTCCAGACCACGCGCCCGATCGCCGTGGGGAAGAGGCTCTCGCTCGAGATCTTCCTCGCGGGCGAGCCGGCCGCGTGGCCCGCACTTGGACGTGTCGTGTGGATCCGCGGGGCGGGGAGCGAGCTGGGGCCTCCGGGGATGGGCGTGAAGCTCATCGACGCCGACGACGACGTGCTCGCGAAGATCGAGCGCGTCGTCGCGTCGAGCGAGGCGGCGCAGCGCGGGGCAGGGGAGCGCAAGGCGCCCTCGCGCGAGCCGACGCTGCTCGGGGTCGGGCTCGAGGCGAAGGCGAGCAAGGGCGCAGAGCCGGCGGCGGTGCTCGGGGTCCCCTCTCGCGAGAAGACCGTCCTCGGCGTCGGCGCGAGCGCGGAGCCGGCGGAGGCGAGCGAGCCCGAGATCGAGCTGGCGGCGGTGAAGGAGGTGGACGAGTGGCTCGCGGTGGAGTCGCCCGCAGAGCTCGCGAGGCCGGCGCCGCTCGAGTCCCCCGTCGTCGAGCCCGTCGCCTCGGCCCCGTCCGAGGAGTCGCTCGCGGCCGCCGACGCGCCGCGCCGCCGGGGGCGCTGGGTGGGATGGATCGTGGTGCTGATTCTCGTCGCCGGAGCGCTGGTGCTCTATCCGATGCGGGACCGCCTCCCGTGGCTGCGAGCGTTTCTGCACGCCACGACGGGCAGCCCGTAGGGGGCGACGAAGCTCGCTTGGCCCAGGAGCTCGACCAGGAATCCCTCGCTCGCGTGGGCGAAGTCCTCAACGAGAAGTGGACGCTCGAGCGTCTGCTCGGCGTCGGCGGCATGGCGGCCGTCTACGCCGGCAAGCATCGCAACGGCGCGCGCGCCGCCATCAAGGTCCTGCACTCCGACTACGCTCGACACGCCGAGGTGCGCGAGCGCTTCCGGCGCGAGGGCTACGCCGCCAACAAGGTGAACCACCCGGGCGTGGTCAAGGTGCTCGACGACGACATCATCGCGAGCGGGCCTGACGAGGGCGCTGCGTACCTCGTCATGGAGCTGCTCGAGGGGGAGTCGCTCCAGGAGCGACTGGAGCGCGGCGAACCGATGGGCGAGCTCGAGTTCCTGAAGCTGGCCCACGAGGTGCTTTCCGTCCTCGAGGCCGCGCACGACAACGGCGTCGTGCACCGCGACCTCAAGCCGGAGAACCTCTTTTTCGCGCGACAGGAGGGCGACGAGGGCAGAGTACGCGTCAAGGTGCTCGACTTCGGGCTCGCCCGGCTCCTGCAGTCGCAGGCGATCACGACCTACGGCCTCGCGCTCGGGACGCCCTCGTTCATGTCGCCCGAGCAAGCAGCCGGTCACACGGACGAAGTCGACGGTCGCACGGATCTGTTCGCCCTCGCGGCCACCGGGTTCCGGCTCCGCACGGGCCAGCGTATCCATGAGGCCGACAACCCGGTCGACCTGATCAGGAAGATGGGGCACCTGCCGGCGCCCCGCATCCGCACCGTGACGCCCGACGTGAGCGAGCCGTTCGCGCGCGTCATCGACCGGGCGCTCGAGTTCAAGCGCGAGGATCGCTACGTGACCGCGGCGGCCATGGACGCTGACGTCGCGCGCGCGATCGCCCAGCTGGAGGCCGGCCTGGGCGCGACGCGGGTCGCCTCCGCGGCTCCGCCCGCGAGGCCGAACCCCGCCCCCCCTCCCGAGCGGACGATCGAGCTCAGCGAGAGCGATCTCGAACGCCGGCCTGCATGCGGGATGGACGAGTCGGTGCACCTGCCGAGGAAGCGGTCGAGCTTGCCGTGGCTCGCTCTCCTCCTGTTCGCCGGCATCGGCGCCAAGCTCTGGCTCGAGGCCCACAGGGCCGGCGACTCATCGTCGACGGCGCCCTCGAACGCCGCCGCCGCGAGCTCTGGCCCGGCGCTCGACGCCGGCCCGGCGACACGAGGCGCGACCGACGGGGGCGCGAGGCCGCGGCCGCGTCCACCCCGGCCTGTGCTAGACAGCCGCCCGCGGTGAAGTTCGTCGACTCGTGCGAGGTCAGGGTGACAGCCGGCGCCGGCGGCAACGGCTGCGTGGCGTTCCGGCGAGAGAAGTACATCCCCCACGGCGGCCCCTCGGGCGGCGACGGCGGCAAGGGCGGCGACGTCGTCTTCGTCGGCGACGAGGGCAAGACGACGCTGCTCGACGTGGCGCTGCAGCGCACGCTCTCGGCCGAGCGCGGCGAGCACGGGCGCGGCAAGGACCAGTACGGAAAGGCCGGCAAGGATCTCGTCGTCGCCGTGCCGGTGGGCACGCAGGGCTTCGACGTCGCCACGGGCGCGCTCGCGTTCGACGTCGACGCCGGCGACAAGCGCGTGGTCGTCGCGCGCGGCGGCCGCGGCGGCCGCGGCAACATCCACTTCGCCACGCCGTACGACCGCGCGCCGCGCCGCGCCGATCCGGGCGAGCCGGGCGAGGAGAAGGCGCTGCGCCTCGAGCTCAAGGTCCTGGCGGACGTAGGCCTGCTCGGCTTCCCCAACGTC
>JAJYCT010000396.1 GCA_021778125.1 Myxococcales bacterium | reverse complement strand
TGCCGATATCTGCTGTTTCTTGGACCATTGTCTGCCTCTCCCCGTCTAAGATCGGCTAGAATAACAGGTTTTGGTGCAACGCGCGTCGTTTCGCAAATGGCGCGAGTTGGTCGGGGCGCCCAGCGCTTCCAGCGGCCGTTCAAGTCCCTCGACATGGATGCCGTCGGCGGTGTCGGGGAGCCGGACCGTGAGCGTCTGCCCGGCAGCGTCGTGGCGCAAGACCAGCGGCGAGCGAAGCGTCTCGAAGCGGGGCGTGAGCGAGCCGTCGGCCGCGCGATCGATCGCCAGATCCGAGACCATCCCGAACCACTTGCGTGTGGCGTGGAAGTGCTCCTGGATTTCCGAGAGCAGCGCGTCCGGTCGGCGGGGGCGGCGCGCACAAGCAGGCCCGCGGCGATGGCGAGCGTGAGCGCAGGGCGCGACATCGGGAGACCTTGTCTCCCCCGGCCCGCGCCGTCGAGGATCGACGTGGGCCGCAGGCGCACGGAGATGACCGTTATCATTGGCGAGCCGGATCGGCACGGTCGCACCGCCGCGTTGCCTTCGCGTTGCCTCGAGTCCCCTTGCCAGACTCACCGGCCATCCGGTGAGTACGTACCCACGTCCCTACGGCGCAAGGAGCCACCGACAGCGGCAGCCGCGTCCGCGGCAATCACCCCCTTCGCCTGAGCCGGCGAGCTCGAAGGATCAGGCGGGGGAGTAGCGGGGGAGTTCATCGGGCTTTGCCGGCCAGGAGCTGCTTCGTGCTTGAAACGCGAGAGCTGTGCGGCCACCCCGAGCCTGCGCGCGATCTCGGCAGCACCCGGGCCTCTCGCGCGTGTGGCGAGCCCTTGGGGCGCTGCGAGGCTTGGGAGGTCCTGCCCCGCCGCAGCGCGACGCGTCCGAGCCCAACCCAACGGGCGCGGCTGGCGATCAAGCACAACATGTGCTTGAGTATCGGGCATGGTGGCCAAGAGAGAGCGCCCCGGGCGGACCAAGACCTTCAGCGTCTCGGTTGACGCATCCACGAAGGCGCAGCTGCAAGCGGCGGCTGAGCGCCTGCACCAGGGCAACATGTCTCGCCTCTTCACGGCCGTCGCGCGGCGCCTCACCGAGGACGCGGCGTTCGAGCGCGCCTGGAGTTGGTACGGGGGCTCGGTCCCCACGGCCGAGGAGAATGCCGCTATCGACGAATGGACGGAGGAGGTCATCGGCAAGCCCAGGCGCCGAAAGAGGCGCGCCGCGTGATCACGTTCGACACGGGGGTGCTGATTGCGCTGGAGCGTCGCGACAAGACCACCTGGGATCGATTCCGACGACTGCGCGAGCACGGCGTGCGCATCCTGGTCCCCGCGTCGTGCGAGTCGGAATGGTGGCGAGGCTCGCCGGCGCACGCAGCGATTCGGCTGGCCATCCGACCCTTCATCGCCCCGCTCACCGATCCCATCGCGTGCGCTGCCGGCGAGGCGATCGGCTCGATCGGTCGCGTCGCTCGCCGCGTCACGGCCACGGTGACGATCGACGCGCAAGTCATGGCAACGGCGGCGCTCAGCGGTTGCCGCGCCGTGCTGACGAGCGATCCCGGGGACTTGCAGCTCTTCGAACGGCACTTCCGCAGCGTCACCATCGCACCTCTGTAGGCCCCACCGCGCGCGCGTCCCTGGTCCGCCGGCAGCGGGCGGGTCCGGGGTTCCGTTGCGCTCGACGTGTCGATCGCCGAGCCGCCCAGGTCGAGCAGGTGCAACCCCACCCCCGCGCGGTCCCACACCTCGACGTTCCCCAAACAGTCCGCGCAGTTGCGGAACAGCCGATCGAGCTTGAAGGCCACGATGCCGGTGATCCGGCGGCGGCGGAGCAGGTCGAGCAACCGCTGACCGCCCGCGCGCGCCCGCAGCGGCTTCGACGCGCTCACGCCCGGGTCATCGACCAGCTCGACGAGTTCCAGGCCGCGCATCGCACAGTACGCCTCGATCCGCGCCCGCTGCGCGTCCAAGCTGATGCCCTCGCGACTTTGCTCCTCGGTGCTCACCCGCACGTAGCCCGCGATTTTTCGCATGGCAGCCACGTTGAGTCCGGGCCGCGCGAAGTCAACGGCGGGACCGCGCGGTTGTCACCCAGCGCGTAAGAGAGGGGCCGCGCCCTCACACTGCGCGCCCCCCACAGCGGCGAGGGACTTGGCGCGGTCCTCGCACCGACGCTGCGCGGCCGATGAGCCGAACATGGCGCCAAACCGGGGGTCGCCCTCGGCAGCACGGCCCGCGTCACCGCGAGCGCTGCCGGGACGGCAGGAACCAGCCGGGCTGATGGGACATCCAAACTGGGAGCCGCCCCCCGGACAAGGCTGCCCCCCCCGGCCGGTTCGGTGTGGGCGCCCCTTTTTTTGTGGCGTCGGAGCCGGCTCCGGGCCCGTTCCACGCGCTCCAGAATGGAACGCCGTGCTCGTCCAGATCATCCAGGCGCTTCCCTCGTCATCCCAGCGCGGTGGTGCCCCCCGCCTTCGCGGTCGGCAGAAGCGCTCAAGATGTGTCCAAGATTGCGAGCGAACGGCCCGAGGCTAGGGAGGCCGAGCGAGGAATACTCGACGTATTTCGAGCGAGGCCGACCGACGCATCGGGTCGTGCAGCCGCAATATTGGACACATCTTCAGTCGCCTTTGCGGTAGTCCGCAGCCACGACCCCGTGGCGGCGCATCAGGCGGTAGAAGCTCTCCCTTTCGATGCCAGCGTGCGTCGCCGCGCCGACGACATCGCCGCCGAAGCGCCGGAGCACCGCCACGATGTACCCCCGGGTCGTCGCGTCTCGCGCCTCCGCGAGCGCCGCTTGCAGCGGGCCCGTCGCCGGCACGGGCTCGATGGGCGGGGCGCGTCGCTGCTGCACGCTCGGTGCGTTGCGCAGCTCGGGCGGCAGGTCCTCGAACTGAATCTGCTCGCCCGTCGCCAGGATCGCCGAGCGCTCGACGGCGCTCCGGAGCTCGCGCACGTTGCCCGGCCAGGCGTAGGCCTCGAGGGCAGCCATCGCAGGATCGCTGAACCGGCTCGCCCGCGAACGGACCAGGGGGCCGCGCTCGGCGAGAAAGTTGCGGGCGAGCATCGGGATGTCCTCGTGCCGGTCGCGCAGGGGCGGCAGCGTGATGACGCACACGTTGAGGCGGAACCAGAGATCCTCCCGGAACGTGCCCGCCTTGACCATCGCGGGCAGGTCGCGGTGCGTCGCCCCCACGAGCCGCACGTCCAGCGGGCGCTCGCGCGTCTCGCCGAGCCGCTTGACGGCCCGCTCTTCGAGCACCCGCGTGAGCTTCGCCTGGACCGACAGGCGAAGCTCTCCGATCTCGTCCAGCAACAGCGTGCTACGCGAGGAGGCTTCGAAGACCCCGGGACGATCCCCGGCGGCGCCGGTGAACGACCCCTTCGCATACCCGAACAGCTCGCTCTCGAGCAGGGAGCGGGCGATCGCGGCGCAGTTGACCGCGAAGAACGGGTGCTGGGCGCGCGGAGATCGATCGTGGATGGCCCGCGCCACTAGCTCCTTGCCCGTCCCCGTCTCGCCGAGGACGAGCACGGTCGCGTCCGTCGGCGCGATCCGGTCGATGAGGCGGAAGACCTCACGCATCCGCGGCGAGCGACCGAGGAGGGCACCGTAGCCGTCCGTCTCGGGATCCGCTGACGGCACCGGCGCGAGGATCTCGGCCTGCGCGAGCGCGCGCTCGACGATCGCCCGGATGTCGTCCGGATCGAACGGCTTGGTGACGTAGTCGTAAGCGCCCTCCCGCATCGCCTGCACCGCGGTACCCACGGTCGCGTAGGCCGTCATGAGGATGAACGGTGCGGTGCTCCCTCGGCCTCGCAGAGCGCGAAGCACCTCGAGCCCGTCTCCGTCCGGCATACGCAGATCGCAGACCACCACCGCGATCGTCTCTCGCGCGAGGGCGTCGGTCGCCTCGCGCACGGAGCCCGCCGGCACGACGCGCCCGACGGGGCCGACGACCTTGGTGAGCAGCCCCACCATGTTGGGCTTGTCGTCGACGACGAGGATGCCCGGCGCGTCGATCATGGCGCCAGAGCCTCGCGCTCGGGGAGCTCGATGCGGACCTCGACCCCTCCGCCGGGCCGGTCCTCGGCGGAGATGGACCCGCCGTGCGCCGACACGAGGCCGTAGCAGACCGCGAGCCCGAGACCCGAGCCGTCGCAGCGCGTCGAGAAGAAGGGCTCGAAGACCCGCGCCCCGGCGCCCTCGGGAAGCCCCCGGCCGCGGTCCTTGACCGAGAGCCGGTACCCGCCGGGAGTGCGCCGCCCCTCGATGTCGATCTCGGAGCTGCCGCTGGCCTGCTCCGCGTTGCGGATCAGGTTCCGCAGGACCTGCTTCATGCGGAGCGGATCGACCCGGATCGTCGCGGGCTCGACGTCGACGCGCACCGCCGGGGCCTTGGCGTCCGGCCGCTCTCCCGACTCGCGGACGAGCCGGCCGACGTCCACCCTTTCGAGCTCGAGCTTTGGCGCGCGCGAATAGGCAAGGAGGTCCCCGGAGATCCGCTGGCAGGCCGCCGCCTCCTCGTCGATGATCGCCAGCTCCTGGCGCAGCTGCTCGGACCCGGCCTCCTTGCGCATGGTCTTGAGGTAGCCGCGGATGATGGCGATCGGGTTGTTGATCTCGTGCGCGATGCCGGCGGTGACCTGACCGATCGCGGCGAGGCGGTCGGCCGTGGCGACGCGCTGGCGGTGGCCTTCGACGGCGTCGAGCATCTCGTTGAAGGACCTGCCTACGGTCGCGAGCTCGCGGGCAGCCAGAGGCGGCATGCGGGCCGTCGCGTCACCCTCCGCGATGCGCCGGGCGACCGTGGTGAGCTTGCGCATCGGGTCATAGAAGGCGCGCCACATGAGCACCGCGATCACGATCGCGAAAAGCACGGCGGCGACGCACGCGGCGACCGACGTCGGGAACATCATCGCCGCAGCCTCGTTCGCCTCCATGTCGGCGTCTCGAGCGCGGGCATCGAAGTACGCCTCGAGCGCCGTCGCCCCCCCCGTCATGGCGTCAA
>JAJYCT010000395.1 GCA_021778125.1 Myxococcales bacterium | reverse complement strand
AGGGCGGCGAGGGCAGCGCCGCGGTCGCGCTCTCGAGCGGCTCCCCCAGCAGCGCGCTCACGGCGACGTACGCGGACTGCCAGTCGACGGGGGACCTCACGCGACCGCACTGTAGCGCGTCGCCGCGTCCCCGGCCTGCGCGGCGCGTACGCGCCCCTCGGCGACGAGCTTCTCGAGGTGGGCGAGAAGGCTGAGGAGGGCGATGGGCCAGGTCGTCACCGGCACGTCGCCGTACGCCACCGACACGAGCTCCTGGGCGGTGGCTCCCGCCTCTCCGTGCTGCGTCACCGCGGCGACCACGCGTCGCTCGCGCATGAGCCGGTGCGCCACGTACCGCCGGAAGAGCGCCTCGGGCTCGTCGATCGGCTCGCCGTGCGCCGGCAGCGCGGTGCGGGCGCCGAGGCCCGCGAGCCGCTCGAGCTGCGCCAGGTACACGGCCATGTCCCCCTCGCCGGGCGCGATGAGGATCGTGCCGACGCTGGCCACCATGTCGCCGACGAGCAGGGTGCCCTCGTCGTCGAGCAGGCAGACGTGCCCCGGCGCGTGCCCGGGCGTGTGCAGCACGCGCCACCTCCGGGGTACGGGACCCTCGAGCGTGAACGCGTCGCCGTCGGCGAGCGCGCGCGCGACGGCGACGCCCACGCGCGCCGCCGTCTCCGCGTGCGCCCAGATCGGCAGGCCCAGCGCGCGCGCGAGCACCTCCGCGCCCGCCACGTGGTCCTCGTGGTGGTGGGTGAGCAGCAGCGCGACGGGCGTCCGGCCTGCCCCGGCCAGGGCGCGCGCCCACGCGAGCCACTCGCGCTGCTCGTCCGCGTACGGCGTCGCCGGCTCGACGAGCACGATCTCGCGCTCGCCCAGGGCGTAACTGTTGGTGTGGGTCGCCGGCGGGAGCGTCGGCGTGCGCGCCGGGAAGAGCGCGACGCCGGCCGACACCTCCCGCGGGCGAAGCACGCGCGCCTAGCGCTCGACGACGAGCGCGAGCGCCTCGCCGCCCCCGATGCAGAGCGTGGCGAGGCCGCGCTTGGCGCCGCGGTCCTTGAGGGCATGCACGAGCGTCGTCACGATGCGCGCGCCGCTGGAGCCGATGGGGTGCCCGAGCGCGACCGCGCCGCCGCGGACGTTGACCTTCTGCAGATCGAGCCCGGAGAGCTTGGCGCTCACCATCGCCACGACCGCGAAGGCCTCGTTGATCTCGAAGAGGTCGATCTGGTCCTTGCGCAGCCCGAGCTTCGCGGTCGTGTCGTCGATCGCCTTCGCAGGGGCCGTCGTGAACCACTCGGGCGCCTGCGCCGCGCCGCCGTAGCCGACGATGCGGCCGAGCGGCTCGAGCTTGCGCTCCTTGACGGCCTTCTCGCTCGCGAGCACCAGCGCGCTGGCGCCGTCGTTGATGCTCGACGCGTTGGCCGCGGTGATCGTGCCGTCCTTGGCGAACGCCGGGCGCAGGCTCGAGAACTTGCTCGGATCGCCCTTGGCGGGGCCCTCGTCGAGCTTGACCGCCAGCGGGTCGCCCTTCTTCTGGGGGACCATCACGGGCTCGATCTCCGCGTCGAACATGCCCTCCTTCTGGGCGGCGAGCGCGCGGCGGAAGCTCTCCCGGGCGAAGTCGTCCTGCTGCTCGCGCGTGAACTTGTACTCGGCGGCGCACTTGTCGCCGCAGGTGCCCATGTGGACGTTGGAGTACGGGTCCCAGAGGCCGTCGAAGATCATCCCGTCGACGACCTTGCCGTCCCCCATGCGGTAGCCGCTGCGCGCCTTCTCCAGGTAGTAGGGCACGTTCGACATCGACTCCATGCCGCCGACCATGACCAGATCGGCGTCGCCGAGGGCGATCGTCTTGGTCCCGAAGATGACCGCCTGCATGCCCGAGCCGCACACCTTGCTCACGGTGGTGGCCGGGACGGTGTTGGGGATGCCCGCGTAGATGGCCGCCTGCCGGGCCGGCGCCTGGCCGATGCCCGCCGACAGGACGTTGCCCATGAAGACCTCCTGGATCGCCTCGGCCGGGAGCTTGGCCCGGGCGAGCGCGCCCTTGATGGCGACGGCGCCGAGCTCCGGCGCGCGCAGAGACGACAGCGAGCCGAGGAACGCCCCGATGGGCGTGCGCGCGGCCGAGACGATGTAGACGGGCGGGAGGGTCTGGGGCATGCGTGGCTGCGTAGTACGCTCCCGCCGCATGGGCAAGGCAGAGGCCTCCGAGCGGGTGAGGAATGAGTGGCTCCGCAGGGTCGACGCCGAGTACCGCTCGACGGCCGCGGCCGCGACGATGGCGCTGTGGCTGGTCCAGATCGCCGCCTCCCCGGACCTCGTCCGGGCCGCCCTGCGCATCGCGCGCGAAGAGCTCGAGCACGCGACGCTCAGTCACCTCGTGTACGTCGCCGCCGGGGGCTCCGGGGGCCTCGAGCTCGACCGCAGCGCGCTCGAGATGCCCCGCACGGCCGGCGAGCCCGTCGAGAACGACGTCGCGCGCCTGTGCGTCGACATGTTCTGCATGGGCGAGACGGTCGCCGTCCGCCTCTTCGGCGAGCTGCGCCGCCGCTGCGACGTCCCGGTGGCGCGCCGGGCGCTCGACCGCATCCTGCGCGACGAGGTCGGGCACCGAGAGTTCGGCTGGACGCTGCTCGGCTGGCTGCTCGAGTCGCCCCCGTACGGCGCGCGCGTGCGGGCGCTCGTCGAGGGGGAGCTCGACGCGTCCCTCGACCGGATCCGGGCGCTGTACGGCATGGCGCCCGGCGCCACCCCCGAGGCGCTCCCCCGCGACGACGCCCGGTGGGGCCTGATGCCCGCCGCCCGGTATGCCGACCTGCTGCGGACGGCGTTCGAGCGCGATTACGTCCCGCGCTTCGCCCGCCTGGGCATCCAGACGCGCCTTGCGCGACCTCCGGTCCGCGGGTAGGTTCTCGCCCCCCGCCATGGCTGATACGTCCAAATTCGCCCAGTTTCTCGCCTCCAAGAAGATCGACCAGCGCCGCATCATCGCGGCCTCCCGCACGATCGAGGCCCTGCAGCCCGAGGACCGGACCATCCGGCTGAACAAGCGCAACGCGAAGAAGAGCGAGGGCGGCGAGAACGCCCCCAAGGAGACGCGCAAGCCGCGCTCCGGCCGTCCGGTGACCCCGCGCGCCCTGGCGGCGGCGCTCAAGGGCGGCGCGATCAGCGGCCCGACCAAGACCCGCCTTCTCAAGGCGGTCAACCTCCTGCTCGAGCAGAAGAAGCAGGAGAAGGTCGACCTCAAGGCCCTGTTCTAGGCGGCCGGGCGGCGGGCGCTCCCTCCGGCGAGCGCCGCTCCCCCGTCGTCGAAAAGTGGGCCGTCTGCCGCCGGCGGGCGCAGCCTTGCCGGCATGTTGCTGGTGGCTGCGACGGCGGTGGTGGTCCTCTTCGCGTCAGACCTGCACGAGCTGCTCAATCGCACCTCGAGGTGAGCGTTGCTCCCACTCGGCGAGGCTCGACCGTTGAACGCGCGCGGTGGGCCTGCACCCAATCTCGATCGGTGGCTGCTACGCTGTTTGCAGAGATGCCGATCGTGCCGTCCCTGGTGGGGCTGATGGGCGGCCCGACGAGCCGGGTGGGGCGGCCTACGTGGCCCGACGAGCCGCGCCTCATCGCGCGCGCCGCCGAGGGCGACACGGCGGCCTTCCGGGTGCTCTACGAGCGGCACCGCGCCGATGTGGCGCGGCTGGTCTACCGGATGCTCGGCAGGCGCAGCGACCTGGAAGACGTCATCCAGGAAGTCTTCATCCAGACCTACAAGAGCCTCAAGGACTTCCGGGGCCAGGCCAAGTTCAGCACGTGGCTGCACCGCGTGACGGTGAACGTCGTGCTCATGCACCGGCGCTCCGCCCGCAGCCGGCCCGTCTTCGCCGACGAGCCTCCGGCCGATCCGGCGCTCCGCAGCGACGAGCTGGCCCCCGACGAGGACGCGGAGCGTCGCGAGCGCGTGCGCGCCTTCGGCCGCCTGCTCGGGCGCCTCGCCGACAAGAAGCGGGTCGTCTTCGTCCTCCACGAGCTCGAGGGGATCGCGCCGTCGGAGATCGCCAAGATCGTCGGCGCGCCCGTGCTCACCGTGCGCACGCGCCTCTTCTATGCGCGCCGCGAGCTCGAGGCGATGCTCGCCGAAGAGCCCTCCCTGGCGGGCCTCAAGTCGCACCTGGCCGGCGAGTCCCGCGGGCCCGACGAGCCGGGCGGTCGGGAGGAGCCGTGAGCGCGCGCCTCGACCGGATGCTCCGCGACGCGCGCGAGGACCTCGGCGCGCAGCAGGTGGCCAGGGTCGACTGGGCGTCGGTCGACCGGGAGCTCTTCGCGCACCTGGAGAGCGAGGGGCGGCTGGAGCGCGCACGAGCGGTCGCCCGGAACGGGCCGGCGTGGGGCGTGGGCGCGGCGGTGCTCGCCGTGGCCGCGGCGGTCGCGCTGGTCGCCGGCAAGTCGCACGTCGCGCAGACGCTCGACGCGGGCCCCGTGGCGGTCAGCCCGGCGGCGGGCCACGTCGTCTCGGTCGTCGGAGGCGGCGATCTGCTCGTGGACGGCAAGCCCGTCGGCGTGGGCGCGACGCTGCGCCTGGGCGATGTCGTCGAGACGCGGGGGACCTCGGCGACCGTGGAGCGGCCCGGCAAGCTCACGCTGGTCCTCGAGGCCGGCTCGCGCGCGACCGTCACGCACGTACAGGGCGCGCTGGTGCTCGCGCTCGCCGAGGGCGCCGTCGAGGCGCAGGTCGTCCCGGTCCCGTCGGGCGAGGCCTTCGCCGTCGACGTGGACGGCGCGCGGGTCGCGGTGCACGGCACCCACCTGCGCGTGGAGCGCGAGAAGGAGCACGTCAGCGTCGATCTGAGCGAGGGCGTCGTCCTCGTCGGCAGGGCGCCGCGCGTCGGTTCGACGATCGGTGCGCTGGTGACCGCGCCGGCGCACGCGGAGTTCGAGCCCGGCGACGTCGCGCGGAGCCTGCGCGTGACGCACGAGGCGCTGCGCGTGCGCGCCCCGGTGGCGCTCGCGAGCGCGACGGCGGCGGAGCCGACGGTCGCGCCGACGGCC
>JAJYCT010000044.1 GCA_021778125.1 Myxococcales bacterium | reverse complement strand
GGCCAGCTCGCGCCGCTCGAGCGGCCGCTCCAGAGCGACTGGGAGGCGGAAGGCAAGGTCACCGGCATGGCGGGGTGGGTGTTCCGGTCGCGCCGCATGATCCGCGGCATGGGGCACATGCTCTTCCCCCGCTACGTCCAGCGCGAGGCGCGCGACTTCTTCTACCTGACGTCGCGCACGCTCCTGCCGGGTGCTCCGCTGCCGGCACCGTCTAGTCCCGAGCCGGGCGAGGGCGCATGGCGGACGAGAGGGCTTCCGCAGCACGGCTTTCCCTACGCGCTCGCCACGACGTGGGTCCGGTCCGACGCTCGCGCCGGGCTGAGGCTGCGCGTGCTGCGAGCCGATCCCCATGCGATGAAGCCCGCCGCCGCGGCGGAGGACGTGGCCCCCACCGTCCTGTCGCTCGCAGCGCCGGCCCGGGGCGACCTGTCGTTGTGGTGGTCCGCGGGCGTCCTGTCGCTCTCAAAGGCGCCCCCGGCCCCGGGCGCCACTGCGCTGGCGGCCGGCTCTGCGGCAAGCGCCTCCCCGGCGGCGACGGCGCGCGCCGCCGTGGGCGTTCAGGACGAGGACAGGATGCTCGTCTGGGTGGAGCTCCCGCCGGCCGAGCGCCCCGACGCCCGGACCGCGACGGCCATGGACGCCCTGCTGCAGTCGATGGGGTGCGCCGAGCGCATGGTCCTGCCGGGCGACGCGCGCGCCATGCCGGGCGGGACTCTCGACATCGCGGGCGACCCCCTTCCCCTGGCCCAGGCGCGCGCCGCGACGTTCCGGCTCGTCCGTGCGCGGGCTCCCGACGCCCACGCGATCTTCACGGACACCCCCATCGTGCCGCCCTCGGTGTGGCAACCGCTTCAGGCCAAGCGCGTACGCTACTTCTACAAGCCCCCGCCCGCCCCCTCGGCATCCGCTGCGCCCGCCCCCGCCCCCGCACCGGGCGCGATTCGCGTACAATCCTCCCAGTGATGCGCCCTCAGGCCTTCGGCCACTACGAGCTGATCTCGCGCATCAGCCACGGGGGCATGGCGGAGGTTTTCCTCGCCACGCACACGCCGACGAAGTCGCGGGTCGCGCTCAAGCGCATCCTGCGCGAGATCGCCGAGGACGACGAGTTCCTCAAGATGTTCGAGGACGAGGCGCGCATCGCCTCGCAGCTGGAGCACCCGTACATCGCCCGGTGCCTCGACTTCGGGCGCGTCGACCGCGACTGGTACATCGCCTTCGAGTACGTCCACGGCAAGGACCTGCGCGCGGTCTTCGACCGGTGCGTCCGGACCGACGAACCCGTGCCCTTGCCGGTGCTGCTCTACGTCTTCGCGCACCTGGCCGAGGGCCTCGCCTACGCCCACGCGCGCAAGGACAAGAGCGGCCAGCCGGTCTCGATCGTCCACCGCGACGTCAGCCCACAGAACATCATCGTGTCGTTCGACGGCGACGTGAAGCTCATCGACTTCGGTATCGCCAAGGCGGCGGGCAAGGTCTCGCGGACCCAGGCCGGGACCATCAAGGGCAAGTTCGGCTACATGGCTCCCGAGCAGATCACGGGCGGCACGGTCGACTCCCGCACCGACATCTTCTCGCTCGGGATCTGCCTGTGGGAGCTCCTCACCCAGAAGCGGCTCTTCATGGCCGACAACGAGCTCCTCGTGATGGAGAAGGTCAGGAATCTCCACGTGGACCCTCCCAGCCGCCACCGCGCCGGGATCCCTCCGGATCTCGACGGGATCGTTCTCAAGGCGCTCGCAAAGGACCCCAACGAGCGCTACCGTGCGTCACGGGACGTCTATCGAGATCTCAATCACGTCGCAGAGCGCGTCGGGGTCGCCATGCGCGACCAGATCGGGCAATACATGCGGCGCGCGTTCCCCGAAGCCTCGCAGGGCTCGGAAGGCATAAGCGCGCAGCAGGGTCGGGAGATGGGTGCCATGGCAACGCAGAACAACAAAGGCGGAGCGGACCTCGACATCTTCGAGGGCCTGGGAAAGAAGGGGACAGGGGTCCCCTCGCGTCCGCCCCCTCCCCCCAGCTCGCGCAGCGCTCCGCCGCCCCCTCCCGGTATCCGTCCGCCCGATCCGTCGAAGCGCACGTTGCTCGGTGTGTCGGCGCCGACTCCTCCTCCCTCAGTTTCCGCGCCGCAGTCGGGCCCAGGCGCGCGAACCCCGCCTCCTCCGCCCGGCCGCGCGAGCCTCCCGCCGGTGGTCGCCCCGCCCCCTCGTGCGGGAGCCGCCCCGTCGCGCTCGGTACCGCCTCCCGCTCCTGCGCCTCCCCCGGCTGCCGCCGCCGCCAAGCCCGCGGTGGATATGGACTGGGACGATGAGGACGAAGCCACGCAGATCTTCGACAAGGCGGAAGATATTCCGGCCAGGGCGCCGGCTCCGTTGCCCGCCGCCGGCGCTCCTCCGCCCGGGCAGAAGTCGAAAGCTACGTTGCTCGGCCTGACCGCGCCGCAGGCGGCCCCGCCGCCGGCGGCAAACCCCTGGGGGGCGCCGCCCTCGTCGGCGCCCCTGCCCCCGCCTCCCGGCTCTGCAGCGTTCGCACGTGCGTCCGGGGCGCCCTCCGGCGCGCCGGGCCCGGCGTCGTTTCCGCCTCCGCCGGCCGCGCTGCCCATTCCCCCCCCACCGGGCACCCAGCAGGGGCTCGGTCCGATGCCAGGCTCCTCGGCTCCCCAGCCCCCCCCCGTCATGCCGATGCCCATGGCGGCGCCGGCAGGGTTGCCCCGTGGTTCCGCGGCACCCCCGTATGCCGCCCCGCCGATGCCGCGGAGCATGGAGGCCACGGCGCTCGTTCACCCGCAACCGGGTGGCCGCACGGGGCTGTGGATCGGCCTCGGCGTCGCGGGCGCGACGATCATCGGCGTGCTGGTCTTCCTGCTGATGCCGCACACCGGGCGAATCGTGATCAACGTCGCCGACGCCAAGAGCGGCAGCGTCAACCGGGTGGACATCTTCGTCGACGGGCGCAAGACGCCCTGCGAGACCGCGCCGTGCGTGGTCGACCAGGTGAGTTCGGGCCTCCACGAGGTGAAGGTGCTCGCCGAAGGCTACGATGCGCCGGCACCGCAGAGCGTGAGCGTCGAGTCGCGCAAGGATGCCGTCGCCTCGTTCACGCTGGCCTCGACCTCGAAGGGCCAGGGGCTCAAGGTCGCCGGCTCGCAGCCGGGCGTGAAGCTCTACGTCGACGACAAGGAGGTTGGCCCGCTTCCGCAGGAGGTCAAGGACCTCACCCCCGGTGACCATGTCATCAAGGTCGCGGGCTCCGAGCGCTACCAGCCCCTCGAGAAGCACGTGACCGTCGAGAAGGACGCGGTGCAGGACCTCGGCGCCATCACCCTGAAGGTCCTCAAGGGCAAGGCCACCATCAGTCTCGCGACGCCCGGCGCGCGCGTCTACCTAGTGAGCGGCGCCGACCGGCGCGAGCTCCCGATGCTGCCGATCTCGGTCGACATCGACACGACGAAAACGTGGTCGCTGCAGGCGAGCAAGCTCGGGTACAGCGACTTCGCTCAGGCGATCTCGTTCGACGACGGCCAGGCGGAGAAGACGTACAACGTCTCGCTGGCGGTCAAGGGCGCGGCGCCCCCGCCGGCCGCCGTGGCCTACCAACCGGCCGCTCCGGCGCCCGCGCCCGCGCCTGCCCCTGCCCCCGTGGCGGCAGCACCCGCGCCCGCCGGTGGCGGCGACACGAGCGCCGGCGAGGGGTTCCTCAACATCAACTCGATCCCGCCGTCCACCTGCTACCTCGACGGTCGCTCGCTCGGGCCGACGCCGCGCGCGCAGGTCAAGGTCAAGCCGGGCTCTCACACTGTGAAGTTCGTCAACTCGGACCAGGGTCTGACCAAGACGATCACGGTCACGGTCGGTGCAGGAGAGACCAAGCCCGCAGTCGCTCGCCTGAACTGACCGCCCCCCTCGCCAGGTGGTACCCTGGCCTCCGATGGCCATCTCCGCGCCGAAGCCCCGGGTGCTCATCGTCGACGATGAGCCCGGGCTTCGCGACATGCTCGCCATCCTGTTCCGGCGCGAGGGGCTGGACGTGACGCTGGCGGCGGGGTTTGCCACCGGGCGCGACGCCGCGCTCAACGCGCCGGAGCCCTACGCCGTCGTCCTGACCGATCTGATGATGCCGGACGGGAGCGGGATGGACCTGCTCTCGCTCGCACGCCAGCGATCTCCGCGCACGGAGGTCATCGTCATGACCGCACACGGCGGCCTCGATACGGCCGTCGAGGCCATGAAGCGAGGCGCCTATGACTTCGTGACGAAGCCGTTCGCGACCAACGAGCTGCGCGCCCTGGTCCAGAAGGCGCTCGAGAAGCGCGCGATTGTCTCCGAGAACGAGCGCCTGCGCGCCCAGCTGCTGCGCCAGGGCGGGCGAGAGATCCTGGGGCACTCCGAGGCGATGCGACGCATCTTCGACCTCGTGCAGCGCATCGCGAACGCGCGCACCACGGTGCTGGTGACCGGCGAGAGCGGCACGGGCAAGGAGCGCATCGCCCGGGCCATCCACGACGCGAGCGAGCGGCGGGACAAGCCGTTTCTGGTCGTCAACTGCGGAGCGATTCCCGAGGCCCTGATGGAGGCGGAGCTCTTCGGGCACGAGCGGGGGGCGTTCACGGGCGCGATCGCAACCCGACTCGGCATTTTTCGCGAGGCCGAGGGGGGGACCGTGCTGCTCGACGAGATCGGCGAGCTGCCCGCCTCCCTCCAGGTGAAGCTGCTTCGCGTGCTGCAGGAGCGGCGGGTACGCGGCGTTGGCGCCAGCGTCGAGGTCGCCGTCGACGTGCGCGTGCTTGCGGCGACGAATCGCAACGTCGAGGAGGACGTCCGCGCGGGGCGGTTCCGGCAAGACCTCTACTACCGCCTGAACGTCATCCGCGTCGAGGTACCGCCTCTTCGCGAGCGCCGCGAGGACGTACGGCCTCTGGCCGAGCACTTCCTGGCCCGGTGCGCGGCCGAGCAGGAGAAGGACATCCGCGGTCTGTCGCCCGACGCGATGCGAGCGCTGGAAGCCTACGCGTTCCCGGGAAACGTGCGGGAGCTCGAGAACGTCATCGAGCGGGCGGTCGCGCTCGCGACGGGGCACACCATCGGCCTGGGCGACCTGCCGCGCGAGGTCTCGGGCGCCGCATCCCAGCCCACTCCTTCCCTGGTGACCCTCCCCGAGGAGGGCTGCAACCTCGACGACGTGCTCGGCGAGGTCGAGCGGCGCCTTCTCCTGCAGGCACTCGAGAGGTCGGGGGGGGTGCGCACACAGGCCGCAAAGACGCTCGGCGTGAGCCTGCGAAGCCTCCGCTACCGGCTACAGAAGCACGCGCTCGGCGAGGCCGGAGACGACTCGGAACCGGATTCGCCTCGCCCGGACGAAGGTCCAGAATTGTTCCCCAGGAGCTGAGCGTATGACAATTCGCGGCGCAGTCCGCCGACCCCGCTCCGGGATCACCCTCGCATTCATGCTACATCGCACTGGCACATACAATGCTTCTGGCCGTGCAGGAGCGCGAACAGATGGCCGATGACGACAAGGTGACTCTGCGAAGCAGGGAGCGGGAGCGTGGCTTCACGCTCATCGAGCTCATGATCGTGGTCGCCATCGTCGGCATCCTCGCTGTGCTCGCCACCTACGGCGTGCGCAAGTACCTTGCGAACGCCAAGACGGCCGAGGCCGAGAACTCGCTCGGGGCCATCGCGAAGCAAGCCGCGATCATGTACGAGAAGGAGTCGATGCCTTCGGCCGTCCTCCCCCAGGGCGGGACCGCGACCCTCTCTCGTCGCCTTTGCAAGTCCGCGAGCACCTCGGTGCCGTCTTCGCTGTCCCTCGTCCAGGGGAGAAAGTACCAGTCGAGCGTCGCGGAGTGGGACGTCGACGCCGCAGGCAACTCCGGGTTCGCGTGCCTGCACTTCTCGATCGATATGCCCCAGTACTACATGTACAGCTACGTGGGTGACCCCAGCGGCGTCGCGGGCGCGACGTTCATGGCGACGGCGAACGGGGACCTCAACGGCGACGGGCTCGCATCCACCTTCTCGATCGCCGGATCGATCAACTCCGGCATGGTCCTGGACGTCGCGCCCAATCTCACGGTCGCAAACGCCGAGGAGTAAGCGGGGGCGGGGGTCCGGCGGCCGCAGGCGCATTTCGTCCGTGCGGCCGATCGCGGGCGACAATTTTCGTCACCGCGATCTTCACCCGGCGCTCCTATCACTCGCAGACGCGCGGCTTTGCAGCTTTCTTCGTTGCGGCACGTGGCGTGCTACAAGCGTTTGATCAGGGTCATCGGCTCGGCGCACGAACGCGCCCGATGGGCCGGAAACGAGGAATTCATGAGGCGAAGACTGCTCCAGCGCGCTCGAGGCTTCACGCTCATCGAGCTCATGATCGTCGTGGCGATCGTCGGCATCCTGGCGGTGCTGGCCATCTACGGTGTACGTAAGTATCTCGCGAACGCGAAGACGGCCGAGGCGACGAACTCGCTCGGCGCGATCAGCAAGGACGCCGCGATGGCGTACGAGAACGAGTCGATGGCCGGCGTGATCCTCCCGCAGGGCGGCACGGCAGGACTGTCGCGGCAGCTTTGCCTCGGCGCCAGCAAGTCGGTCCCGGCCACGGCTACCTCGATCCAGGGCCAGAAGTACCAGTCGACCGTGGCGGAGTGGAACGTGGACGGCGCGGGGAACTCGGGGTTCGCATGCCTCAAGTTCACGATGGATCAGCCCCAGTACTACATGTACTCGTACGTGGTCACCAACAGCACCGGCCAGTTCACCGGCACGGCCAACGGCGACCTCAACGGCGACGGGATCTTGTCGACCTTCGCCATCGTCGGCTCCGTCAACACGAACGGCGCCCTCAACGTCGCGCCCAACCTTCAGATCACCAACCCGGAGGAGTGATCGCGGGGCTCCCCTCCCTGGGGACCTCTCCTGCAGCGCCGGGTCTCGAGAGGGGCCCGGCGCTGTTTCATTTGGGTGCAGACCTCGAGCGGCGAGCCGCCTGTTGGCGCCCCCGCTCGCGTTCATGGGATACTGAGGCGAATCGGAGGGGCGAACCGATGGCTCGTGTGCGAACGAAGGGCCCCGCGCTGCGCGCTTGCCCGCGCGCGCGGGGATTCACGCTCGTCGAGATGATGATCGTGGTGATCATCATGGCCATCCTGGCCGTCCTCGCGGTCGTCGGATACCGGACCCTCATCACGTCGTCGCACCTCTCGGAGGCGACGCACATGATCGGGAGTATCCGCGTGGCCCAGGAGGGCTACCACTCGGAGACGCTGACATACGCCAACGTCTCGGCGGGCCCGACGGCCTACTACCCCCAGGCCGCGCCGACGGGCCACCTGCTGACACAATGGGGCGCCCCTTGCACCAACTGCGCCGACGTGGACTGGTCCGTTCTTCCTCTGCACGTCGATGGGCCCGTGATGTTCGGATACGCCACCATCGCCAGCTCGGGCGGGCAGAACGCGCAGCCGCCCGCGGTCACCGTGAACGGGAAGGCGCTGACCTACACGGCCCCGAGCGAGTGGTACTTCATCGCCGCGAGCTGCGACATGAACGCGGACGGAGACAGCGCCAACACCAACGTCTACTCCTTCTCGTGGACCAACCAGCTGTTCGTGGACGCCGAGGGGCAGTAGCGGCCGGCCGTTGCGCTCTGGCATGTCCGATCCTCCGTCGCGCTTCGCATCTACCGCGCCCTGGGTGACAGGGCTCCTGCTCGCGATCCCGGTTTTCGTCGCGTACTACCCGCCGATGACGGACCTCGGGTACCACGAGGCTGCGATCGGGCTTCTGCGTCACTGGGACGACCCCGTGAGGGTCCCGAAAGGGCTGTACGTCCTCAACCTCGGCGAGCCCAACCAGCTCTTCCACATGGCCGGCTGGGGAATGTCGTACCTCGTCTCGACCCGCTGGGCGGTGAAGCTGCTGGTCGCGGCGGGTGTCGCGGCGGTCCCGATCGCCGCGGCGAGGTTTGCCCGTCACGTCGGAGCCAGCCCGCTCGCGGCGCTCGTCGTCGCCCCGATGGCGCTAGGCTGGCTCTTCACCTGGGGGCTCGTCGCGAACCTCCTCGGCGTCTCGGCGCTCCTCGCGGTCCTGCCGCTGGCGGATCGCCTGGCCCGCGAGCCTTCGGTCGGACGTGCCGTGCAAGGCTTCGGCGCGCTCGTCCTGCTCTACTTCGCGCACATGGCGATGATGGTCGTCTTCGCCGGGATCGCGCTCGGTCTCGCGGTCCTGCACCCGCTCTCATGGCGAAAGACGGCCCTTCGGGTCTCCCCTTTCGCCGGCGGAGTCGCGCTCACGTTCGCCCAGCTGGGGCTCCAGAGGCCCTTCTTGTCCCCCGCGGTGAAGGGCTTTCCACGCCTCTGGGAGCCGCTGACCCGCAAGCTGGCCGAGGTGCCTGACTTCATCCTGCCGGCAACCGATGGGGTCGTCCAGATCGCCATGCTCGCGCTGTGCTTGCTCTGCGTCTCGATGTTCTTCTGGCTGCGCCGCCTCGAGAGGCGAGCGGAGGCACTGCCGGCGCCGGTCGCCGGGCGAGGCCTCGACCGCGCGCGGAGCCGGGCGCTCACGTTCCGATGGGAGCTCGTCGCTGCGGCAGGCTTCGCGGCCTACCTCGCCTTCCCGCTCTCGCTCAACGGAGCGACCTTCGTGTACCACCGCTGGTTCCCCCCGAGCTTCGCCGTCCTGACAATTGTCGCCGCGCCGCGCAGCCTTAAGGCGCGAGCCGCCCGCGTCGCGCGCGTCGCTGCGTGTGCCCTTCCGGTCGCCGCGCTGTTCGCCGCCTGGCCGTCCTTCGCCGACTCGAACCGCCAGTACCAGCGGCTCGAGAGGCTGATCCCACTCGTGGAGCCGGGGAGCGCCCTGGCGGAGCTGGACCTCGGTCCGGGGGATCCCTCGCGTACCTACTCGCTGGGCCCGGCCTACGGACGCATCCTCGCCACGCGGGGCGGCCGCCTCGAGTACGCCTTCACGGACTCCTCGATCTCTCCGGTGTTCCTGCGGGCGCGCTACCAGTGGAACGAGTCGCTCGTCCGCATCGCCTTCGACTCGTGGAAGTTCATGCCCTCGCACGATCTGCGGCGCTTCCGCTACGTCCTCATCCGGACCCGCGATCCCGTGCTCCAGTGGGAGGCGTCGTACGTGCTCGCCCGCGAGGCGAGGGTCGTGGCGCAGGAGGGCGAGTGGATCCTCCTCGAGTCGAAGCTGCCCGTCGTCTCCCTGCTGTCCCCCGACGTGCCGCTCGAGACCCCTCCCCCGGAGACGATGCGCCAGCGGGTCCAGAGCTTCATCGACGCCTGGCGCGCGAGCCAGGGCGGGGCGCCCCCGTCCGCGCCGCCGGCGGCACCGACGGGCAGCGACGCTTCTTCCCCCCCGTGACCCTCCCCCCTCAGGGCGCCTGCGCGAGGCGGCGCCTGCCTTGGGGGGTGCGCGGTCGCACGTCGACGACGAAGCCGTGCAGGTGCGCCACGCGCGCTCCGAGCCGCCCGCCGTGCCCATCGAACCCCGGGTGACGAAGGAGCGCCGGGAGCAGCTCGTCGACCCAGCCCTCCCCGCCGAGGTAGGGCCATCGCCGGGGTCCGTAGACGAAGCGCTCTGCGAGCCTCGCGCCGTGCTCCTCGGCCGTGAAGCGCATGGCCCCACGGCGCGGGTTCAGAAGCTGTCGCGCGCGATCGAGCAGCGACTGTCCCGGCGCCACCTGCAGGTCGGGCCACCAGGGCGCGTCGAAGTAGACGTGCTCGCGCACGCGTCCGAGGCTCCAGAGCTCGGGCGCGAGGGCGTCCGTGCGCCACGACTCCGGAGCCTCGAGGTCCCGTCGCCCCCGGAGCCGACCCGCGGCGCGGATCATCGCGACCCCCCAGTTGTCGGGGTTGCAGACCGTCACGACAAGCACCTTGCGCGCCAGCCGCGCGAGGACTCGAAGGTATGCGCGCCAGTCGTCAACCAGGGGGAGCGCGTGATAGGCGAGGACCAGATCGGCCGGCGGTAGCTCGTCGGCGGCGCGCATCGGGTCGGCGACGACGCGTACGTCCGAGACGGGACCACCTGCGCTCGCGTAGACCTCGCCGGCCAGGCGGGCCTTCTCGGACGTCAGCGACGCGCTCGTCACACGGAGCCCCCGCCGGGCCAGCCCGGCGAGGTGTACGCCGCTGATCCCCGCCATCCCGTCGACCGGCCCCTCCAGCGCCGTCTCGGCGCCGTACTCGGTCGCCCAGGCGTCGAGCCGCTGCATGAAGCACCAGCGCTCGTAGGCCGTGCCCAGCCCTCGGTCCCGGTCGATGAGCTGCGTCGCGAGGGGCTCCATCCTAGAGCCCGGCCAGGTGTCCGGTCACGCGGGAGAGCGATGGCGCGTCGAGCAGCAGGTTCGTGTAGCTCGCGTTCGCGAGGGGGCACGCGCACGCGTGCGCCTTGACGCTCGCGCGAAAGCGGTCCGCTTCGGCCCCGAACCAGACGCGCCGGAAGTCGTAGCCGTGCTCGCGAACGTTGCCCACCGACTCGGCGCGCACGCAGCACCCCCAGACGTTCCCGTCCGGCGCGAGCTGCGCGCTCGCCCAGCCCGCGTAGCAATCGATGACCTGACGCTTCTCCTCAAGGACCCGCGCCGCCAGCTCGTAGTACTCGAGGCGCAGCGACTCCACGAGCCGCGCGACGGGGTGCGTCGAGCGGCTCTGCCGGATGACGTTGGTCAGGTGCGCCGTCGCGCGCCGGAAGTCCTCGACCGACGGCGTGATGTCCCTGTCCATCGTCCCGAGCTCGACGCGGTTCTCGGCCACCTCGGCGATGTACGAGTCGGGGCGAAAGATGGCGCGCGCCTCGCGCTCGATGTCCGGGATGCGGTGCACGTTGAGCTTCGAGATGACCGTGTGCACGCCGAGCACCACGTGCGGGTAGGTCTTCTTGAGATCGTGGATGAGCCCCGCCGCGAGCCTGAGCTTCTCGAAGTTGCGCTCGGCGCCGCGGATCCGGTCATGCGCCTCCCCGATCTCGTCGACGGAGAGGTTGAGCACCAGCTGCTTGCCCGCCGTGTGGTGCGCGATCCTGGGGAGGAGCTGGAAGATGCGCTCGGTGACCACGCCGTTCATCGGAATGTTCACGATGCTCGGGTCGATCTGGGTCACCACCAGCCGGACGATCTCGTCCAGATCGGCCCGGAGGAACTGGTCGCCGCCGGACAGAGTCACCCAGACAGGGACCCTCTCGAGCGTCGGGAACACGCGGCCGTACTCGTCCACGGACAGGTCGTCGACCTTCTTCTGCCAGATGTCGCACGTCGCGCAGCGCGACGGGCACGAGTAGGTCACCGAGACGGTGAGGTTGACCGGGAGCTGCGGCCGGCGCCCCGTGGCGTGCTCCAGGCGATAGCCTGCGAGGCGTGCGACCAGGGGGAGCTTCCTCACGCGTCGTGCCTCCGCCCGTCGGCCTCGCCGGGGCCGGGGCGGGCCGACAGGCGCCCCGTGCGCGCGGCCCCGCCCGCGCCCTCGGTCGAGCCTCCCAGGGACTTGGTCGAGGCCAGAGGCTGCCACGTCCGGTGCTTGCCGCCGACGACTCGCGCGTCCCAGAAGCCCGCCGCACGCGCCGCGACCTCGGTCCCGATGGCCGCGGCGAGGGCGGCCCTCCCGAGGCGGTCCTCGCCACGCGCCGTGTCGACCGCGCTGCGCAAGAGGAGCGAGCGATCCAGCGTGGCGACCTCGTACCCGAAGGCGAACTGGAGCCAGTAGTGGCCGCGCGCGATGCGCCGGCGCTGCTCGAAGTACTCCCGGAGGGTCTCCGGCCCGTGGTTGGTCACCATGGCGTCCGGCACGTAGCCAAGCCGGTACCCCTTGGCCCTCACGATGTCCTCGATCGACGCCTCGTCGACGACGGACAGCTCGCTGACGTACTCCACGAGCGGGGCCCGGAAGGCGACGATCTCGCCCATCTTGGGGACCTCGAGGGACACCCGGTGGTGCAGCTCCCAGAGCACGCGCACCATCCTCCCGATGAGGTGCGACGCGTCGTTGTTCGGCACCGGTCGCCCCCCGACCATCCCGACCTCGGGGTGATCGCGCAGGTGGCAGACGAGCTTCTCGACGACGTCGCGCGCCAGATCGAGATCCGCGCTGCAGACGACGGTGACGTCGGCCCTCGGGTCGCGGACCTTCAGGTAGGCGTTGATGGCCGCGACCTTGCCCTCGCGCCGCTCCTGCACGTGCACGTGAACGCCGGGCCGCCCCCGCCCGACCAGGCGCGCCAGGGCAGCCGTGTCGTCGGTGCAGCCGCTCGCCACGATGACGACCTCGACGAGCCGCGCCACCCGCGTCTCTTGCTCGAGCAAGGCCGTGAGGAGCCTGCGGATGTTGGCCGCCTCGTTGTGAGCGGGCACGCAGATCGAGACGTTCACTCGTTTGCTCGCGTCGGGGCGAGACCTCGAGGTCGAGTCAGATGAAGGATGGCCCCGAGGACGCCTGAAATGTACCAGAAGAGGCGATAGAAGAGCGACACCGCGAGGGCGGTCCCCACCGACAGCCCGGCCATGCCGAAGAAGAACACGAAGGCCGCGTCGCCCGTGCCCCAGCCGCCCGGCAGGGCCGGGAGCGCCGAGACGATGAAGGCCATGGCCGTCCCGACGTAGATCCACTTCTCGGCCGACGGGGCACCCCCGAGCGCCTCGACCAGGCCCCGGATCACGGCGAACTGCGTGCCCGCGACGACGACGCTGAGGCCGGCCGCGACCAGGATGGACCGCACCGCGCGGGGATCGCGGACGTAGGCGAGCACCGGCTCGACGGTCGTCTTGAAGCGACCCCGGACGAGCCAGTCGACGTCGTGCAGCGGTGCGAGGCGGAGCACCGCGAGGCCGACGGTGACGCCCAGGGGGATGGCGGCCAGGACGAACGCCAGCGGCCCCGCGTGGAGGCCCCCGAAGGCGAACCCGAGCGCCGCAGCGAGCGCGGCGACCACCGCCAGTCCGATGGCGCGGTCGAGCAGCACGGAGGCGACGACGAGGGAGGGCGGAGGCTTGGCTCCCGATCGGGTGGGCTTGGAGAGCACCGCCCCGATCCGGAAGGCGTCCCCGCCGATGCCGCCGGGCAGCAGGATACCGCCGGCCTGCGCCTCCACCGACAGGCGCCAGACCTGGCCGAGAGGAAGGTCGATCTCGGCAAAATCGAGCAGCGCACGCCACCGCGCGGCCCACGCGATCGTCCCCAGCCCGTAGATCCCCAGCAGCGCCGCGACGACGCCCAGGTGAGCGTCGCGGAAGGCCGACGCCACCCCTGGCTCGCACCGGAGCGCGCCGCACTCGGCGGCGTCGATCCGGACCACGCCGCTCTTCAGGTGCAGCATGCACCCGTCTGCATCGCGCGACACCGAGACACGCGTCGACGACGGAGCCCGAGCGTCCCAGCAGCGATCGCGCACCGGAACCATCCACGCCACGAAGCCGAGCGCTGCGAGTGCCAGGGCCCACGACAGCAGTCTGCCGATCCGCAGCCTCCCGGTCATCCGCCGGCCCCGGCGCGCGCCAGCCGGGGCCACTCGCCCCGGAGGGTGCGCGAGACGCCCTCCTCGTAGCCGACCCGCGGCGCGAACCCGAGCAGGCGTCGCGCCTTGGCGGTGTCGAACCAGATGGGCAGCGTCATGACGTCGAGCTTCTCGTGGTTCACAGGCGGCTCACGCGAACTCCACGCGACGCCGCGGTGCGCCGCCACGTCCACGACCGTGGCCACGGCGCGCGCGAGCGCCGAGGGCACGCGCGCTCGCGGCAGCGGCCGGCCGACCGACCGCGCGACGATCGCGGACAGGTCCGCGAGCGTCGTGGTCTCGGGACCTGCGAGAATGAAGTGCTCGCCCGCCCCCTCGGCACGCGTCGACGCGCGCCAGACGCCCTCGACCACGTCGTCGACGTGCGTGTGGTGAAGGACGTTGTCCCCGGGGCCGACCACGCGGTAGGTGCCGGCGCGGATCATCGCCGCCATCTTGTCGAGCATGCCGTTGCGATCGCCCGGGCCGTAGACGATGGTGGGCCGCACGATGCACAGCTCGATCGACAGCTCGCGGGCGATCCTCCGGGCGCGCATCTCGGCCTCGACCTTCGTCGCCGAGTACAGCGTGCGCGGCGCGTACGGGTGCTCCTCCGTGACCGGCAGGCGCGAGGGAAAGCCGTAGACGCCCACGGAGCTGACGAGCACGAACCTCGGTACCCCGGCGGCCGCCGCGGCGCGCAGCACGCGCTCGACCAGCTCGACGTTGGAGGCGCGGTACGCCGCCGCGTCGACGCCGTAGCGGTGCCGCACGGCGGCCGCGTGCACGACGACGGCGACGCCCCGGAGGAGCGCGGGAACCGCCAGGACCTCGTCGAGCGGCCGGGCGCCCGCCGGAGAGACGGGCGTCACGCTCCGCACGAGGGGCATGACGCGCGCCCCGCGAGCCTCGAGGCCCCTCACGAGGTGCGCCCCCAGGAAACCAGCAGCTCCCGTGATCGCCGCGCTGCCGATGACCGCCATGGACCTCGCCCCTTATAGCGCCGTTCGCCAGGCCGCGCCGTGCTAGACCTGAGCACCATCCATGGCTCGCACGGCCGCACGAGGCGCCCGCCCCCTGCTCGCGCGCTTGTCCGCGGTCGAGCTCGCGGTCGGCTTTGCCCTGCTCGGCTCGATCCTCGCCGTGGCGATCCCCACCTTCGCCCGCGACATCCACGCGTCCCGAACGGTGGAGCCCGTGGACGGCCTGGTCCGCATCGGCGCGAGCGCGGTCGAGTACGCGCGCACCCGCGCCGTCGGAGAGGCGTTCCCAGCCCCCGCCCCGCTCACGCCCGGCGTCGCGCCGCGCGGAGTGTGCGCGGTGGATCCGCCAGGGACCTGGGACCAGCCGACGTGGATCGCGCTCGCCTTCACCCCGGCACCCGAGGGCGCGCCGCACTGCTTCGCGTTCGAGTTCGACAGCCACCTGGCCGCGTCGAGCAGTACGTTCGTCGCCCAGGCACACGGGGACCTCGACGGCGACGGGCTCCCCAGTACCTTCGAGATCCACGGGCATGCCGTCGATCACGATCCTCGCGGTCCCGCGGTCGACTCGGGCATGTTCATCGATTCGGAGGTCGAGTGAGGACGGCCGTCGCGCTCTCGCTCGCGTGCGCCACCGGAGTCGCCCTCCTTCAACCACGCATCGCCGGCATCGCCCACGCCGCCGGGACGCGCGAGGACGTGTACGCGCTGCCCCCCCCTGCGCAGCTGCGGGCGGCGACGCTCGGCTGGCACGCGGCCGCGGTCGACCTGCTCTGGGCCAAGCTCCTCGTCGAGTTTGGCACGTGCTGGGCCGAGCACCGCGAGTTCCGCGACACCGGGCGCTACGCCGACTCCATCCTCGCGCTCGAGCCGACCTACGAGCCGATCTACCGCTACATCGACACCATGCTCGCGTATCACCCTCTGCGCGGCACTGAGGCCGACGTGCGCGAGGCTCGCCTGCTGCTGGAGCGGGGGACGCGCGAGCGGCCCACCGACGCCCGTCTCTGGCTCGACTATGGCCAGTTCCTGGCGTTCGTCGCGCCGTCGTTCCTCGCCAGTCGTTCGGACCAGGACGTCTGGCGAAGCGACGGCGCCCACGCCATCGGCCACGCCGTGGAGCTCGGCGCGAGCCCCGACAGCGCGTTGCCCGCGGCCTCGATGCTCTCGCAAGCGGGCCAGCTCGACGCGGCCATCCGCTACCTCGAGCGGGCCTACGCGTTCACCGAGCACCCGTCGATGCAGGAGGTGCACGAGGCGATCGGCACTCGCCTCCTGCAGCTGCGCATGGCCCAGGCCCAGACGGCGCCGCCGCCACGCCCGGGCCCGTAGAGTCAGCGCACCGAGATCGTGCGCAGGCTCACCATGGCGAGGTCCGTGGAGCCCGGCACCGTGGCCCATACGCTGAGCTCGTACAGCCCGGGCTTGCCGGCGTCGGTCACGGGGACGTCGATGGAGAAGCGCGCACCGGCGACCCTCACCGGGATAGGCGTCTGGAAGCCGGGCGGCCAGTACATCTGGAACGGCGTCGGCACCGGGTACGAGCGGCGCTTGTTGAGTTCCGACACCGCGATGGGCCTGGGCATCTCCAGGCGCGCGAGCCCCACGCCCGCGAACGTCGCCGGCGCGTCGACGGTCCCCTCGACGTGCAGCGTCTCGCCGACGCGCAGGTGCGCGGGTACGGCCCCGTAGGTCCCGTAGTCGTCCACGAACTCCTGCGAGAAGCACGGCACCGGAATCTCCGTGGGCGTCGCGACGGGCTGCGCGACGCCGATGCCGACCTTCTGGTGCATCGGCTTGAGGATGTTCTTTCGGTGGCCGTCGTGCGGTGCCTTCTCGTGGAAGAACATGTCCTCGGTCTGCTCGACGTTCCTCGGATCGATGCGGGGCGCGCCGTCGAGCGCGCGCTTCTTCTCGTCGGTGAAGCAGCTCGCGTTCTCGAGCACCATGTCGCTGCCGCCCGCGTCGGTGAACCGCTCCTCCGGCACCGAGCCGTCGGTCCCGTAGTGGCCGAGGTACCCGTGCGTCGCCATGTCCTCGGCGTGCCGCTGGCCAGCACGCTGCGCCGGCCCCTCGTCGAGCGTGACCGGGGGAAGGTTCATCGTGGCGCGGTCGCGGTTGATGAGGCGCACCATGTACGCGCGCGCCTGGGCGGCCGTCAGCTCGCCGGAGGGCGCGCCCTCGCGAGCCGGCGGGGCCTGGACCGCCGCGGGCTCCGCGGCAGCCACCGACGTGGAGCCGCCGCGCGCGGCCTCGTCGCCCGGCGACGCCGGCGCCGCGTGCGCATGCGCGCACGCCGAAGCCGCCAGGACCAGCCCTACGACCCGGCGAACGCCCATGACAATCTGGTAGCACACCGCGTCGCCCATTCGGCTATGCGTGTACGCCATGAGCACCGGCGGCACTGGCGGCATCGGCGAGCTCGTTCTCGGCGGCTTCTCGGGCACGGCCCTCCCGCCGCGCTACGCGAAGGCGCTTCGCGAGGGGCGCCGCGGCGGTGCCATCCTCTTCAAGCCCAACGTCGCGGGCGGGCCGGCGCAGGTCGCGGCCCTCGCGCGCGAGCTGCACGCCGCGTGCGACGGATCTCCTCCCTTCGTCTCGGTCGACCAGGAGGGCGGCCGGGTCGCGCGTCTCCGGGCGCCGCTGCTCGAGGTCCCTCCCATGCGCACCGTCGCGTCGTGGGGCGACGTTGCCCTCGCGGAGCGCATCGCGCGCGCCGCCGGCGCGGAGCTCGCGGCGCTCGGCTTCAACGTGGACCTCGCTCCCGTCCTCGACGTCGACACGCGCGCCGGGAACCCGGTCATCGGCGACCGGGCCTTCAGCGACGCGCCCGACACGTGCGCGACTTTCGGCGCGGCGTGGGTGCGCGGGCTGCAGGGCGCGGGGCTGCTCGCGTGCGGCAAGCACTTTCCCGGGCACGGTGACACGACGAAGGACTCCCACGTCGACCTTCCGGTCGTGGAGGCGCCGCGCGAGCGCCTCGATCGCGTCGAGCTCGCGCCGTTCCGCGCGGCCGTCGACGCGGGGGTCGCCCTGCTGATGACCGCCCACGTCGTCTACCCCGCGCTCGACCCCGAGGTGCCCGCGACGCTCTCGCCCGCGGTCGCCACCGACCTTCGCCGCGCCGTCGGCTTCGATGGAGTGCTCGTCAGCGACGACCTCGAGATGCGCGCCATCGAGGCGCGCTGGGAGGTCGGTGACGCGGCGGTCCAGGCCATCGCGGCGGGGTGCGACGCGCTCCTGGTGTGCTGGAGCGAGGACAAGCAGGACCGGGCCGTCGACGCGCTCGAGCGCGAGGCCGCGCGCTCGCCCGCCTTCCGAGCCCGGTGCGCCGAGGCGCGCGCGCGCATGGCCCGCACGCGCGGCGCCATCCGCGTGCGGCCGCAGGGCGACGCGGGCATCGCCGCCGCGATCGGCGGGGCCGAGTCGCGCGCCGTCGCGTCGGAGATCGCGCGGAGGCTCGGGACATGAGGGGCTTCGCCGCCAGGCGCGTCGTCACCTGCGACTCCGCGGGGGTCATCGAGGACGGGGCGGTCGTTGTCGACGCCGACCGCATCGTCTTCGTCGGCCCGCGCGCGCAGGCGCCCGCCGGGGCGGCGTGGACCGACCTGGGCGACCGCCTGGTGACGCCGGGGCTCGTGGACGCGCACACGCACGCGTGCTGGGTCGGTTCGCGCCACGCGGAGTACGCCGTCCGCATGGCCGGCGGCGACTATCGCGCCATCGCCGACGCCGGCGGTGGCATCCTCTCCACGCACCGCGCGGTCGCCGCGGCGACCGAGGCCGAGCTGGCCGACGTGCTCGCCGGGCGCCTGCGGCGGATGGCCGCGATGGGCGTGACGACGGTCGAGGTCAAGAGCGGCTACGGCCTCACCGGCGAGCACGAGCGCAAGCAGCTCGCGGCGATCCAGCGGGCGTCCGGGGCGCAGGGCGTCCCCGACGTCGTCCCGACCTTCCTCGCGCTGCACGCGCTGCCGCCCGGCACCGACCGCGCGACGTACGTCCGCGACGTCGCCCGCGAGCGAGTCCCCGAGGTCGCCCGCGCGCGCCTCGCCCGCTTCGTCGACGCGTACGTCGATGCCGGCGCGTTCACCGTCGCCGAGGCGCGCGCCGTGGCCGAGGCCGCGCGCGCCGGGGGGCTCGGCGTGCGCCTGCACGTGGGCCAGTTCGCGGACGTCGGCGGCGCGGAGCTCGCCGCCTCGGTGGGCGCGGCCTCGGTCGATCACCTCGAGCACATGTCTGCGGCGAGCGTCGAGGCCCTCGCGCGCGCGGGGGTCCGGGCCACGCTCCTGCCCGTGGCGAGCTTCACGCTCGGGCAGGCGCCCCCGCCGGTCTCCGCCCTGCGCACCGCCGGCGTCCCGCTGGTCGTCGCCAGTGACGCCAACCCCGGCACGGCGCCGACCGAGAGCCTTCCGCTGGCCATGGCGCTCGCGGTGCGCGCGTACGGCCTCACGCCTGACGAGGCGCTGCTCGCCGCAACGCGGGAGGCCGCCGCGTCGCTCGGCCTCGCCGATCGCGGCGTGCTGCGCGCGGGGGCGCGCGCCGATCTGGTCGCGTGGGACCTGCCGCACGAGCACGCCCTGGTGCAGCCCTGGGGCGTCCCCATGGCGAGCCTCGTCCTGGCCGCGGGGCGGCCGATCATCCCCGGAGGTGCGTCGTGACCGATCTGCTGCGTCTGCCCGCGCTCGAGCTCGCGGCCCTGCTGCGCGCCCGCAAGGTCGCCTCCCTGGACCTCGTCGACGAGTCCCTCGAGCGCATCGAGGCCGGCAACCCGGCCCTGCAGGCCTTCGCCGATGTGATGCCCGAGCGCGCGCGCGCCGAGGCGCGCAGCGCCGATGGCCGCCTGCGCCGGCGGGGCGGCGGCGACCCGCCCCCGTTTCTCGGCGTGCCGCTCGCGGTCAAGGACCTGAACCTGGCGCGAGGCTCGTTCACGCGCTTCGGCTCGCGCGCCTTCGAGCGGCTCTTCACGCCCTTCGACGATCCCGTGGTCGCCCTGCTGCGCCGCGCCGGCTTCGTCATCGTCGGCAAGACCACGACGAGCGAGCTGGGGGCGCTGCCGGTCACCGAGCCGGACATCCACCCGCCGGCGCGCAACCCGTGGGATCCGGACGTCACCCCCGGGGGCTCGAGCGGTGGCGCCGGGATCGCGGTGGCGGCCGGGATGGTCCCCGTGGCCCAGGGCAGCGACGCGGGCGGGTCCATCCGCATTCCGAGCTCGTTCTGCAACCTCTTCGGCATCAAGCCCTCGCGCGGGCGCGTCGTGAACCCGTTCCTGTTCGAGGACGAGCGCATCATCTGGTCTTGCGGTCCCATGACGCGCACCGTCGACGACGCGGCGGCCATGCTCGACGTGATGGCCGGCCTCACGTCGGGCTCGCCGCACTGGGCGCCGCCGCCGCCGAGGCCGTTCGCCGAGCTTGCGCGCGAGCGTCCGCCGCGCCTGCGCGTGCGCATGGCCATCCGCGCGACGAAGGTCGAGACGGAGCCCGAGATCGGCGCGGCGGTCGAGCGTGTGGCCGAGCTGCTGTCGCGCCAGGGCCACACGATCGAGACGACGACGCTCGAGATGCCCGAGGGCATCGTCGACGAGTTCCTGCCACTCTGGCAGGCGACGACCGCCACGGCGCCCATCGCCGACTGGTCGGTGACGCAGCCCGTGACCCGCTGGCTCGGCGAGCAGGGCCGCCATGTCCCGCCCTCCGAAGTGCAGCGCATCATCGACAAGGTCGCCGCCATCGTGCTGGGCCAGTTCGGCGACGCCGACGTGTGGCTCACGCCGACGGTCGCCGTCGCGCCCCCGCGCATCGGAGCCTGGCGGGGCCTGTCGCCGCGCGACGCGTTCTTCGCCGCCGCGGATCTCGGCGTCTTCACGGCGCCGTTCAACGTCAGCGGGCAGCCGGCGGCGACCGTCCCGGCGGGCCGCTCGCGGCGCGGACACCCCATCGGCGTCCAGATCGCCGGGCGCCCCCTCGCCGACGGGCTGGTGCTCGGCCTCGCGCGCCAGATCGAGCGCGCCATGCCGTGGGCCGACGACCGGCCGGAGCTCCCCGCGCAACCGTGAGCGCCCCCCGGCCGATGGAGGGGCATGCCCCTCTTCGGCCCGTTCTACCCGCCGCGCCTGCAGCGGCCCGTCTACCACGCCGAGCGCCTCGCCGCGTTCCTCGCGCGCGGCGCGCAGCACTCCCACGGCCTCCCGGAGTGGTCGCGCACGTGGCTGCACGGGCGCGCCGACGAGATCGAGCGCTTCGTGGAGCTCGTGGCGAGCGACTGGCGCGCGGAGGCCTGCTCGCTGGAGGCGGCGGCCTCGGCGCTCGAGGGCTACCTCGAGTTTCTCCACGAGGGCCTCGCCATCCACCTGGGGCTGAGCGAGCCGGCCTGCTGCGTCGGCCTCGAGCCGACGGTGATCCCCGACACGCCGGCGCGCCTCGACACGATCGACCGGCTGCTCGGGCGGCTGCAGGAGCACGAGAGCGGACCGACGGCGATCCGGGTGAAATAGGCGTCGGAGGCGTCGCGCCTCGTCGCAGCCCCCCCCGGCCCGGTCGGGCGGACGTCCCCTCCCGACCGGGCACCGCCCTCGACCGGAGTTGCGCGGGCCGCTACCGCGGCTTCGCGCCACGCTCCTCCGGGAGCATCGCCACGTCCCGCGGTCGCGCTTACGCCGACCGCCGCGCGCGTGCAGGCCCGCCCCCCGCGGCCCCGCGTCCGCTCGGTCGGGGACCTACAGCATGAACGACACGCCGAAGGTGAGCAGGTCGGGGTACCCGATGCGCCCGATGAGGGTGACCGTGTCATTGAAGTGGTACCGCCCGCCGGCCCAGAACGCCGGGCCGATGCCCGTGTCGGAGTAGCCGCATCCCATGGGCGCTCCGTTCGGGGCGTAGCAGCCCCCGTTGCCGTACGACCCGTGCCAGATGTAGAGGCCGGGCTCGCCGAAGACGCTCCAGTGCTCGGCCACGTAGAAGTTCCACTGCATCACGACGGGAAACTGGAGGAAGTCCGCCGAGGCACCGTAGCCGTAGCAGCCGCCCTGGTAGCCGTAGTAGCAGCCGCTGGGCGCCGAGTAGTGCACCCAGTCGAGCCCCAGGCCGATCGCGACGCTGTTGTTGATCGACTTGATGAAGCCGTTGTCGGTCAGGTTGATCGACACCCGGCCGCCGAGGCCGAAGCCGGTGCCGCCGTAGTAGTTGTCGGCGGCCAATCCGAGCAGCAGGTGGGGCTCGAGCTCGACCGAGTAGTGCGGGTGGTCGCCTGGACGCTTGATCGTATCGTCGGCGCGGGCCGCGGCGGGAGCCAGGGCAGTTCCGAGCGCGACGGCGGCGATCAAGGCGAGACGGCGGTTCGGGTTTGTCATGCTGCCCAGAATACGCGCCTTCGCGCGCCGAGTTCGAGGGGCTGCATCGCCGTACAGGTAGGACGACGCGACACACCGCGGATCGGACGCGCCCCAGGGGGGGGCCGCGGCCAGACCTCAGTCGGCGTGGCGCCCGAGCCCCGCGGGGGGCTGCCCCGCGAGCGCCCCCTGCCCTCGCCGTCGCGCGACGGCCCAGAGCGCGGCGAGCGTCGCGGCGTAGGGCAGCATCTGCGCGAGGTAGCCGATCGCGCGCGCCTGGTCCTGCGCGACGATCTGGGCCGCGTCGAGCGCCGCGAACGACAGGCACGCGGCGGCGGCGCGCCCGGGCCGCCACCCCGAGAGGATGACGGCCGCGAGCGCGATGAAACCCCGCCCGCCGCTCATGCCCGCCTGGAACTGGTGCTGGTCGAAGGCGAGCGCCACGCCGCCCAGGCCGCAGATGGCCCCGCCCAGCGCGACGGCCCGCAGGCGCACGCGCTCCACGGCGACCCCCACGCTTGCCGCGGCCGCCGGATCCTCGCCGCACGCCCTCACCTGGAGCCCGAAGCGCGTGCGCAGCAGCGTCCACGCCGTGGCGACGACGAGCCCGGCGGTCAGCAGCGTGAGCGGATCGGCGCACGTGCGCGCGAGCAGCGCCAGGCCCCCGGCGCCGCCCCCCAGGGCCGGGAAGCCCGCCACGGGCGGCGAGTTCGAGCTCGAGTCGTAGAGCGCGCGCAGCACGTAGCGGGTGCCGCCGGCAGCCACCAGGTTGACGGCGAGGCCGCTGACGATCGCGTCCACGCGCCCGCTCACCACGACGAGCGCGTGCAGCGCCCCGATGGCGGCACCGACGAGCGCCGCGGCGGCGACGCCGGCGAGCGCGCTGCCGGTGGCCACCTGCGCGACGACGCCGGCCAGCCCGCCCGAGAGCAAGATCCCCTCGAGCGCGATGTTCACGACGCCGCTGCGCTCGCTCCACACCCCCCCGAGCCCCGCGCACGCGTAGGGCACCGCCATCCGCAGCGTCTGCGCGAGCATCGTCAGCGACAGCAGGCTGCCGAGGGCGCTCACGCCGGCCTCCGCACGAACGCCGCGCGGACGCGAGCGTCGGCCAGCGCAACGGCCACGATGACGACGCCCTGCAGGACGGTCATCACTTCCATCGGCACCCTCGCGTTGATCGCCAGGCCGCCCTGCTCGAGCGTCCCGAAGAGCAGCGCGGCCAGGAGCAGGCCGACCGGGTGCCCGCGCCCGAGCAGCGCGACGGCGAGCCCCCCGAAGCCAACGCCGGCAGCGAGGCCGCTCTCGTAGTAGCCCTTGTACCCGAGCACGGGAGCGATGGCGGCGAGCCCCGCGACGGCCCCGGAGAGCACGAGCGCCCCGCCCAGGCGCCGCGCGACCGGGATGCGCTCGGCCGCGCAGGCACGCGGGGAGAGGCCCACGAGGGCCATCTCGCGGCCGACCCGCGAGCGCGCAAGCCACCACGCGACGGCGAAGGCGACGAGCAGTGAGAAGGGCAGCGCGAGGCTCACGGCGCTGCCGTGGAGCGACGTCAGACCGAGCGCTTCTAGGCGCGGGACGCGGACGGCGGGCGCGACGTCGGGCGTGCGGGCGGTGCCCGGGACGGAGAGGCCCGAGACAAGAGCGAGCCCGACGGCCGCGTCGGCGATGCGGTTCATCATGATGGTCGAGATGACCTCGTGGGCGCCGTAGCGGGCCCGCAGGAGCGCGGGCAGCGCCGCCCACGCGGCTCCCGCGCACGCCGCGACGAGCGCCGCCGCGGGGAG